>JAQICJ010000189.1 GCA_027858615.1 Deltaproteobacteria bacterium | reverse complement strand
TTGTCATAACTTCTTGATATAGTGGCAACTATATCAAGAAGTTATTCCTCGTATCTCAATCCAATTTCTTCCCCAGCCAAAAACCCCCATTCTGGGACGGGAACTATCTATCTTGATAATTCCAAAATAATTTTGCGAGGAAATCCCTTGAAAAATGAAAGTCAAAAACTTGAATACAAAATTAAGATGAACTCTTTCTCAATCAACAAATTTAGAAATTACATCTTCGAAAATATTTTTGTCAAACTTGCTCCTGAAATGAAAAAAAATATTACACTGTATCTGTTTGCAGATAGTTCCAGTACCTTCAAAATATTTCAAAGTATTTTGCTTGCGTTAAGAACCAAACCTCTACCCAATAGTTAAGAGATTCCTTGCCTGTACAATCAACCTTTGCCAAAATCTTCAACCAAATTTTGCTCTAAAAATAAAAAAACTGCATGTTTACCAAATTAAAGGTCATGGTTCGCAAATCCATGCTGAAATATTACCAGGATAAACTCTTTTGGAATTATCGAACTAACCAAAAAAGTGTTTACCATTTACCTGGCTTTGGCGTTAATATAGACGGCAGATATTTTTTAAGTCTTGGAGTTGATCTCCGAAGCAGTTGGCCATCGGACAAGTTGCTCATGGCATATAAAAACTATAAGAAAAAAATTATGATAATAACCGGTTCAACTATGATTAAGGGAAAAGTTGACTCTGAAAAAATTAAAGCAGTGGTCAAAGCCCACCGTCGTGAAGTGCTGCATTGTTACAAACTTAACTTCAATCCTGTTAATCAAGATAATTCAAAATTAAATGTCAAATTCCAGATCAATTCCAAAGGTAAAGTAATATCCTGCAAAATATCTTCTCAGCAAAATCTCGCCAAAACAGAAAAATGTGTCTGTAAAAGACTGAAAACCTGGAAATTTCCACAGACCAAATCTGAAAACCCCAAGGTAAACTATACTTGGTTAATTTCCACTCACAAATAAGTGTTATTGGAATCCTGCCCATTTTTCTTACTTGTCTTTGTAATACAACTGTTTTAAAATCAAACACCTAAACTCACAACTTGAATTTACACTGTTTTGTTTTTTTGAAAACTAGTTCCCATCTCAATATAGAAGGTTATCGTCTAGCGACGGAATTTGGCTTCATCTTTTTTGTTGTAACTGCTTGAAATAACGACAACTATGTCAGCAAAGTTTCTCCGCGCATCTCAATCCAACTTCTTACTCAGTCAATAACCCCCGTTCTGGGATGGGAACTAAATAGAGGTTTATTTCTTTGAAAAACAATCTTAAATTTAAAAATTACTTAAATTTTTTTCAACAATATCAATTCTATCTGGCTGCGGCTTTATCCTGGTTGATTCCCTTCTTCATTTATCTTTATTCTTTACCACCCGGAGTTACCTGGGGGGACAGCCCGGAATTGGCAAATGCTGTAATTACCTGGGGAGTTCCCCATCCCAGTGGTTATCCGTTATTTGTTATTTTGGGTAAATTATTTTCCTGGTTAACTTTTTCTTCCCCCGTAACCGGCTTGAATTTAATGAGTGCAGTTTTTGAAGCCGGTGCAATATTCTGGCTTTTTTTGATCGTTCATTATTTAACCCGGAAAAATTGGATTACCCTGCTCGCTCTTTTATTTTTTTGTTTTTCTCGAATTTGGTGGCAACACGGTCGAATAATAGAAGTTTATGCACTCAACAACTTTATTTTGGGAGGAATCTTTTATTTTGCCATCCGATGGATTTCTCAAGAAAAATACAAAGATCTTTATCTTTTTGCCTTATTCATCGGATTAGGCTTTTCAAACCACCTGACCACCTCTCTTTTTTTCCCGTCAGCTATATCTTTACTGTTTTTGACAGATTACAAGAAAATTCTGAAAATAAGGGTTTTGGGTTATATCTTTTTGATAATCTTCTCCCTTCAACTCCTCTATTTATATTTGCCGCTAAGTGCAAATTATTCTCAGGCAATTGCCTGGAACCAACCTGATAACCTGTCATCTTTTTTCAAGCATGTAACAGGAAGTGAATATTCAGTATTCAGGGATTTTTCCAGTTTATCTTCTGGAATTAACAATTTTTTCCTTTGTTTTATTATAGATTTTGGAGTAGTCGGAGTCGGACTTGCTTTATTGGGTTTTCTGGAATTATTTACCAGTAAATTTAAAGTAACAATTTTTATTTCCCTGTTCTTTGCCAGCAGTGTTTTATATGTCTCAATTTACTCGGTTCAAGATATAGGCTCTTATTATATTTTCCCATTTTATGCCGCCGCCATATTTTCTGGAATTGGTGCAAATTGGCTCTATCAATCAAGATTGGGGAAAACAAAAAGGCAAAAATTCACAGCTTTTTTGGTTATTGCTATTTTAGCGGGAGCCGGTATTCAAAAAATAAACAAAAACTACAATTTGAAATATCAATTCAATCTTGCCCATTATTTTGGAAAACAAGCATGGAAAGAACTTCCTGCCAACTCAATAGTGATTTCAGATACAGATGGTGCTAGTTTTACTCTTTGGTATCAAGCTTTTTCAATGAATCCTGAGGATAAATCAAAGGTCGTTGTCACCAAAGGTATGTTTGTGGACAAAAACAAAAAATGGTATCGAAATTTTTTACGAAAAAAATATAATTCGGTTAAATGGCCATCTGAAGAAATGCATAAACAATTACATGGCCCCCAACTGTTGCAAAAACTTATAAACCAAAATTATGAAAAATATAATATTTATGGAGTCTTTTATTTCAGACCGTCCATTGCCAATTATTATTTCGTTAATAAGGGCTGGCTCAGCAGATTGGTACGCCGAAAAGATTTAAAAGGAAAAATTAAAAGCAACAATTCAATAAAATGGACTTATCTCACTGAAATAAAATATTTCCACAAGCAACCATGGTTTATAAATTCAAAAAGAAACTTTTCCTCCGGAGAAAATTTAGGATGTGTTGTGGAGTGGATAAATAAGCATCCCATGGTTAAAGCTCGCTGGGAAATCATTAATTCTCGGGGTAACCTTGTAAAATCCAAGATGGAAAATGCAACGCGATATAAAAGCCTTTCTTTTTTTCAATTTAAAATTAAAAACAAGCACCAAATTCCCGGTAATTGGCAATGTAATCTTTATATAGGAAAAAGCTTAAGCTCTTCCTTGCAATTTCAAATATCAACAAATTAAAATGCAAAACAGATAAAGACCAAACTGGTCAAGATTTTTAGTTCCCCTTCCTGAAATGACCGTCATCGTCTGGGGACAGAATTTGGAGGAGGAACTTTTCAGTTATTGTCTTGAGGAATTTGAACCAGTTCGATTCCTTTAATCTGTTGGGGATTTATATGCAGGACAAGGTAGTGGCGACTGATACCATCGAGTTTTTCTTCATTGCCTCCACCTCCACCGGAAATAAAAGCAGGAATAGTACCCAGGGAGTAGGAATAATAACTGTGGATATGACCGAAAAGTGCCAGATCAACTTTGCCCCGCTCCAATTTTCCAATCAATTTATGAGCTTCCAACCTGGAACTGAAAGACCCTTGTCGGCTTGACACAGGATCGAGGGGTGAAATATGGGCGATAAAAATATGAATCCGATCAAGTGATTGCTCCAGCCATTTATCCAACCAGGAGTAAACTTTGGGAGCAACAGTTGCATCTGCACTGTCCACAAAGGAAAAAGCTGTATTTCGATAGATAAAATTGAAGGAATTGCGACCAAAATATTTTTTTGCCAGGCTTTTTCTTCTCCCCAACCGACATCGTGGTTACCGCTGGTTGTATAAAAGGGCACCTCCAGGGTTTTCAATTTTTCCATAAAAACTTCTATTTCTGCTGGTGTACCTCGATGGGTAATATCCCCTGCACTGAAAACAAATTTTATCTCCCCGTAATTATTTATATTTTCAAAGATATCTTCTACATTTGACATACCTTCTTTTTGGATATCACTGAAAAATGCCACTTTGTAAGCAAGTTCAGAACCATCAGAAGTTTCGCCTACTTCAAGAATATATTGGGAATCTGGTTGCATATTGCTGATATCCCACTGTTTTTCAGTAGGAGACGAGGAGGGAATCTGGTTGATCAAAGGAGTGGAATCTGAAGAAGAGATAAACTTTAACTGGGAGGTAGCCAGGCAATTGCGGCAGATCAACTGAAAAGTTGCAGCCTGGGTTGTATTTACTTTGATTTTAAAACCCGGTGCCTGGGCCCAAAGAATAATTTTGTTTGTAGTAGAATCTTCTTTAATTTGGGCGAGCCCATCCACCACTTGCCAACTAGACCATTCATTTTCCCAAATACCGACCTTAAGATCGAGACTTGCTCTTTTTTCGTAATCATTGAGACAACTGATAACAAACAAAACAGGAAAGATAATAAGCAGTTTTTGCATTTTCATTATTTGATCCTCCTGTAAATCAAACCCAAATTTATACCTAATCCTCCTCCATAGTGGAAATCGCTGTATACACCCCAGTTTTGGGAGAAAAAATATCGAGTTTTCAAACCTGCATAACCGGCCACACCATAGCCGGAAATTTTCAGTTCCATCCCGCCAGCATAATTATCTTGTCTGTGATTATAATAAAAAACCATTTCGGCATGGTTATTCCGGGCGTCTCCGAGATACCAACCGAAGCCATAAGAAAAAATAAGGAAATCCCTGGTTTTACCCTGGGAAAAATATGTATCCCCGGGATTATATTTTACACTTTCCAAACCATAACCAAATTGAAACTCACTGAAAGTTCCGGAAAAAGCCTTATCCAATCTGCCGTGATCATAACGACCTTCAAAAAATAATTCCATTGTCATGATTTTAAGCTTTTGATCGGGAATTTTGTGCCAGGAGAAAGCCGAGGACAGTCTCAAATAACTGAAATGAGTTTCCTGTTCTGAAACGGTATTCCCCAAGAAGGTAAAACCCAATTTGCTTCTAACTTTAAAAGTGCCGGCTGCATAATCCTTCCATAAAACAAGTTTTGTGGATAAAGCCCGGTAATTAAAATCTACAGAACTTTTTTGAAAATGTTCATGGCTGAATTGGGAATCATCAATGTGGAAATATCCTAAGTTGATAATAAGCCAGGGTATTTTGCCGGGATGTTTCCCCAGGAATTTTGTGAGATTGAAAGAGGAAATACTATCAAGAAACTGGGAGTTCAAAATGGTAAATCCACCTGCCAAAGCAAAAGGAATTGCAATTGGACTGAGATGGCGGAAACTGTTTGATAAAGCAAGGGGGATTGCACCGGCAGCAAACAAAGCCAGACCCACCCCATTCAGATAAAACAGTTTTTTGGCAGCTTTTTTGTTGCCTGCAACATATAGCCCGCTTCCCGATAGCAATAAACCCGGGAAGATAGAAGCTGAACCGGCCCAATATGATATTTTTTCTTTTTTGGAAGTCTTCTCAGTCTTGTTTTCAGG
>JAQICJ010000167.1 GCA_027858615.1 Deltaproteobacteria bacterium | reverse complement strand
TTTTCTTTTGGAAAAGCCTTTTTCCGATGCTCCCAGAATAATTTCGTTTCTGGAAGGACCGGCGCCTTTCTTTTTGGCTCTGAGGTTATGATCTTTTACCTTTTTTTTCAATCTGGTCTTCTTGCCAAAAAGCTTGCCTCCGTCAGCTGTACCCCAGCCCTTGCCTTTGCTGCCCTTTCCCGCACTGGCACCCTGGCCTTTTTTGCGTCCACCTTTGGAACCTTTATTGAGGCGACGATTATGACGATAAGGGCTGCTTTTCCCATTTTGAGAAGATGAGCCTTTGCGCGAACCCTTGCGCGAGCCTTTGGAACCTGAAGAGCGAGAAGAACGACGTCCGCCTTTTTTCCCTTTGGCTCTGCGGAAAAAATCTTTTATCCCCTTGCTTCTTCCCCGCATGGAACCACGCTTTTTCAGACGTTTCATGGCTTCTCGAATTTCTTTTGCGGTCATCTTGGCCTGCTCGCCGGTTCTTTGCTCCCGCCGGGATCTCATATATCGTTCAAGGGATTTTTGCATATTGGACATGCTTTTTTTACCCTTTTGACCCTTTTTGTTTTTATTGCCGGCTTTCTGACCTTTTTTGTTTTTATTGCCTGCCTTTTGCTGCTTTTTCATTTTGCGCTGCAACCGGTTCATTTCTTTTTTGAGACTTCTTTGCATTTTTTTATCGCCCCGGTTTTTAGCTTGTTGCATCCGTTTTTGCAGATATTTCATCTTTTTTTTATCAGATTCATTGAATTTTTTTACGGTTTTGGCGGCGTTTTTTAATTGTTTTGCTTTTTTGCGCAATTTTTCGGCTTCTTTTTTGAGACCTTTCTTTTCGAGCCGTTTGGCTTTCTTCAACATCCTCTCGGCTTTCTTTTTGAGGTTGGTTGAAGCCTTTTTGACTGATTTATCCAGTTTTTTAAGCAGTCTTTTCAAAGCCTTTTCATTCATCTTGGCCATTTTTTTCTGAAGTTCGAGCAACTCTTTTTTGATGCCTCTTTCGTTTTTCTTCATCAATTCTTTAGCCAAATCCTTGAATTCGCGATAACGCTTCAAACTCTTTGCCAATTCGGAAAAGGCTTCTGATTTTTCTTTGAGAAACTCATCTTTATCAGTTCCGGCCAGTTTTTTTCTGATTGCTTCCGCCATTTTTGCTGCTTCGAATGGTTGAACAGCTCCTTTTTCAACATTTTTGATCAGATTTTCCAATTTTCGAACCATCTCCTGGGTCTTTTTATCTCCAAACAACTTGGCTTTGCGTTTTAGACTGTTTAGATCTTCTTTGATAACAGCCAGTTCCGGATCTTCTTGTGAAATATTGGGGTCGATGTTCAATTCATTGTCAAGTTGTATAATTGCAGGATAAAATTGAAAATTATAATCCGGTGGCGGAATAATGGAGGGGATTAACAGATAGAAAACAAAAAACAAGGGAAAGGCAAAAAGTGAAAACCTGGAGACACCTTGAAAAGGTACCGCCTTGGAACAATCGGTTTGGGAAAGATGCTCCCGGGCCTGCTCAATGGTAAGTTCAATGAAGGGATTGTCAGTATTCAGGTGGTTGACATAGGAAACAGCTGCCGGAATAACCGTGTCGGAATCGGCTGACTGGTCAAGAAGGCTGGCGGCTTGACGACTGGAAATTACCGGAATGAAATAAAACAAACCGGTAAACAAAATAAGCAGATAAAGGGAAAAATTAATTTTCTCGATTAAAGCCGGTTCCATCCACTGGGCATAAGAAAATACACGGAACAGAGTCAGAAAAGCAAAAAGCAAAACCCACACCGGCAAAGCTCTGACGAGCAAATTCCGGATTCTGGATCTGAGCTTTATCTTTAACAAAGATTTTTTTAATTCCAAAGGCAGAATATGAGAGGACATGTAACACCCTTTTCAAAATAAAACTAAAAATAACTGTTCACGACAGCATGGTTACCAAGGTCAAGGGAAAATTGTGCAGTTCAAAAACAATTTTACGTAATAAACGGAATTTTCTACACTGTTTTTTGAAAAATCTGAATAAAAATCATGATTGCCATGGCGACAATTTGGAAAATCACGGTGCCCACTTGAGCCGGCAAAACCGCTTGAGGCTTTGAATAACGTTTCCAGAGAAGTGAAATACTATGGAAAGCCAAAGGAACCAACCCAAATACAAGAAAATTCCATACTGAGAGAAGATCATAAAGATAAAGCAGTCCAATTGAAAGAAAAAAGATAAAATAAAGGGAAATATAAATCAATCTGGATGCCTTTAAACCAAGTCTTACCACCAGATTTTTTTTGGAAGTAGTTGAATCTGCCTCATAATCAGGGAACTCATTTATCAGCAGAATATTGGTTACTATTGCTCCGTTGGGAACTCCCAGCAGGACAACATCCCAGCCAATTGTTCCGGTGACAGCATAACCTGCCCCGCAAGTAAGCAAAGGCCCAAAAGCAAGAAAGATCAGTAATTCTCCCAACCCTCTTTCCTGAAAAGAAAAAGGTCTGACCGAATAAAGCACTCCACACAAACCCCCAGCAAGACCGAAGAGTAGAACAAGTTTTCTCTGGAGGAAAAAAAGAATAATTCCCAAAACCACTGCTGTAAAAAAAAACAAAAGGGTAAGCACCAAGAATGTCTTTTTACCGAAGAACTTTTCCACAGCTTTCCTGCTTCCTCCACTTAGTGGAGTTGCATGCCTGTTAACTGCATCAGTGCCATCCCAGTCAAAATAATCGTTGACAGTATTGGCACCAAGATGGAGGAATAAAACCCCGAAAAAAGCAAGGACGGCTGCAACCCAACTAAATTCTGAACTGTAATTCCAACTCCAGAATACAATAAAAACCAGGGGCAGGATCGAGGCTGAAACAAAAGGAAGTCGCGAAGCTGCAACATATTGTCTTAAGGACATATTGAATCTCATTGTACAATTATTAAATATCGAGAAATTCAAAGAAACCACCGATTGTCTTTGATAATTCCCGGTTGTTTTTCATCAGGCTCAAATTATTGATCTTTGTTTTTTCCTGTTGAATAATTTCAGTTGCCAGTCTCATAACATCAAGCTTTTTGTATATCTCAACCAATTTTTTTATATTTTCAGGGTTTCTTTTGTTACATTCCGAGATTGATTCAAACCAATCCCTTGTTTCAGGAGAAGCGTATTTATAAGCAAGAGCTTTCAATATGGAAACCCTTCCGTGTTCGATATCCTGATGTATTTTCCGTCCTTCTTTTTTGCCGGTAAAATCGATAATATCATCTCTGATCTGAAAAATTCTTCCCACAAATGTCCCCAGTTGCAGCATTTCCTCCTGCATCAAATCTTCATTTCTGGCTTTGGTGGGAGCAAAATCAGCTATAATTGCAAAAACCAGTCGAAACAAAGAACCGGTTTTGCCATAAATAATTTTATCGTACTCATCCATGGTGAGATAACAGCTGTTTTTCTTTTCTATATCCAGCACCTGGCCGTTAATCAATTCCTTAATAGCTCTGGTTACCAGCTTGACCAGTTGCAATTGGTCTATTTCATTGGCGGTGGATTTGTAAATGAGCTCAAGGGCAAGAATCATCAGAACATCACCAAGATTGATGGCCTGGGGACGTGAAAAATATTTCCAGGCTGCAATGGCGCCACGCCTTTTGGCATCATAATCCTGAATATCATCATGAACCAGAGAAGCGTTATGAATAATTTCGACAGTTGCAGCCAGATAATTCATCAGTTGTGGTTCGCAATGGAAAACCTTGCCCACCTCGATCATGAGAAGAGGACGAAATCTTTTACCTCCCTGTTTGATCTGGTAATCTATCATTTCCTGCAGAAATGTTTCAAGTTGAAGCTCCCCAGTGATTTGGACGATGATTTTTTGAAGATTCCCGTTAAATTCATTCAGTAAATTTTGATAATTCATGTTTTCTCTTTGTTGCAATTGGACTGTTTGGGAAGGCCATAGGTTACGGATACATAAACCAACACAAACAGCTAAATTTCAACTCTTTGGTTCAAGTGAAATCTCATTGCTGGTTCAAACAGGGATACTCGACCAGGAAGATGTTATTCAAGAAGATCCTGGGCTTCTTCCAGATCAAGGGAAACCTTGCGAGAACAACCGGCTTCTTCCATGGTAATGCCGTAAAGCATTTCCGCCGCTTCCATCGTCCGACGATTATGGGTGACAATAATAAACTGAGTTCTTTCAGACATCTCCTTGAGGAGTTCATTGTATTTTTCGACATTGTTTTCATCAAGGGGAGCATCAACTTCGTCAAGAATACAAAAGGGACTGGGACTGAAAAGGAAAAGGGAAAAGATGAGAGCAATTGCAGTCATTGCTTTTTCACCCCCGGAGAGGAGTTCCATAGTTTGCAATTTTTTCCCCGGTGGCTGGACTACGATCTCGACCCCAGCTTCCAGAGGATCATCCGAAGTAAGTTGCAATTTCCCGGTTCCCCCGTTGAAAAGTTTGGGAAAAAGAAGGGAGAATTTTTTAGCTATGGAGTTGAAAGCATCGAGAAATCGCTTCTGGGTTGACTTGGTGATAATCTCGATGGAATTCTCCAGATCATTGATTGCTTTCAGCAAATCACTCCGTTGTGCCTCCAAGCCGATAAAACGCTGAGAAACTTCTTCATATTCTTTAATTGCGGTTGGATTATATTGATACTTGAGTGTATCTATCCGCTTTTCCTTGCTGGCTCTCAATTTGGCTTGCTCTTCTCCATATTCACCATATTCATCAATAAGATCAGGTTCTTCTTTTATATCAACTCCGAATTTGTCAGAAAATTCCCTTTCTACATAAGATAAATTCCCTGACAATCTGGATTTTTCGGTCTGCAAATTATTTAACTGTTCTTTGTATTTATCAATCTCAAAATCTAATTTATCTTTTTCCAGCTTATGTTGTCTCAGTTTTTCTTTAAATTCTTCCAGTTTTTCTTTTATCTGGCTCTGTTTTTCTTTTTGTTCCAGAACCAGATCCACTAATTTTCCGGTTTTACTTTCCAGTTCAGTCTGTTCTTTATGGAGATTTTCAATTTCTATTTTATTGTTCTCAATGGTTTCACCATGAGCTTCCATTTGTTCTTCCAGATCTGCAATCAATTCTTCAGTGGATTCTAGATTAGATGTTTCCGAATTAAGTTTTACCTTCCAATTTGAAGTTTTTTCCTGGAGAGACTGAATTGTCTCACTAAGTCTGTTAAAATCTTCCTCAACACTTTTTCTTGCTTCTGCCAACTTGCTGATTTCCGTTTTTAAATCGGCAATAACTGTTTTTTTATCCTGATCTATTCCCTTCTTGAGCTCTTGTCCCAAATCTTTTCTGAGCTGTTCAATCCTTTTCAGTCGATTTGCATCTTCCTTGATGTTACGCAGGGATACACTCTCTTTGGATTCAAGCAGATTGATCTCACTTTCATTTGTTCTCAACTCCTCCTGAAGTCTCTGAAGAGTGGAATCAATTTGGCGTTTTTGGTTTATAATCTCTCCTGTTAATTCTTGCTTGTTTTTAATTTTTTGCGCCAGTTTTTCATTTAAAAGTTGAAGTTCTTTATTGGTTTCTTTGAATTTTTCCAATTCCTGACGCAATTTAAGGGGATTGACTTCTTTTCCACCGGTAATTTCAACCAGACCATCAGAGTTGAGAACAATACCTTCGCCAGTTGCTATCCTTGCACCAGACGGCAAGGAAGGCATCGCAGCAAAAGCGTCATTGAGATTTTCAGCCAGATAACAATTGCTCAGAAAAGATTCTATCAGGGGATTAATTTCACTTACAATCTGACGAGCGGAGATCAGGTTTAAATCCTGATAATCAAATTCAACTTCCGCTAAGTTATTTTGCAAGGAAAGCAGAATGCCGCTGGGTGCAAACGAGTCATCCCCGGCAAGTTCAACTATTTTTCTGGCAAGTTCTGAATCTGTTGTAACCAGGTATCCGAGTTTGCCTTCAAACAGAGCTTCGACTCCCTTATTCCAACGTGGTTCAACTTTAATTTGATCTACAAGCAGTCCGGAGGTTTGTTTAAAAATCCCCTTTTCTTTGAGCAAACGGAGAAGCTTTTTGCTGCCTTCACTCAGATCCTGGTTTTGACGAATTATCTTTTCCCGATAGGAAATATCACCTTTTATGCTGCTCAGTTTTTTGTTGAGATCAAGCTGCTGCTGCTCAAGCTTACGGCGCTGGACATCAAGTTGCTCCAATTGAGTTGCAAGTTGCTGTTTTTCTGATTCGACTTCAGAAAAACCGCTGGATAATCGGGATTTTTCAGTTTTCAGATCGGCCAGGGAAGCCTGATATTCTTTGACGGCAACGGTTTTACTTTCCAGATCCTGTTTGAGGATTTCATATTCCTCGTCCAGCTTTTCTTTTCTTTGGATCTGAGCATTATTTTCTGATTTGATTCTGGCTATTTCCCTCTCCAGCTTGATGAGCTGTTCCCTTTTGTTCTCCAGATCTTCCAGAATTTGAGTACGATCATTCTTTACTGTTCTGAACTGAATCAAACCGGTTTCCAATTCTTCGTTTTTTATATTGAAAACCGCCTGATAATGGGTGATCTTTTCCCGACTCTGCCCAGCCAGCTTGGATTTGAGGTTTCGCTTCTGTTCCTTGATTTTCTTTTCATGGAGTAAAGTCTGGATATTTTTCTTTTTATTTTTTATCTGTTCCTCAATAACCTTTATTGATGATTCCTGGTTTGATAATTTCTTTTCCAGTTGAATATATTTTTCCACTCCATCTTGATATCTTGACTCCACATCGGTCTTTTTCAACTCGACTCCGGCTATCTGATTGGAAATTATATCTTCTTTTGCCTGATATTTGGCAATTTTTTCCTTGCTCAGATTCATCCTGCCGGTAACTTTACCCAATTTGCTTTTCAACTCTTTGTGTTCGGAATACAGACGCCAGCGATCAATTTTGGATAATTCCGCTTTGACTTTTTCAAATTCGACAGCTTTTTTCTTCTGCCTTTTCAAGGAACTTACCTGACGAGAAAGAACTCCTAGAATATCGTCAATCCGGTCAAGGTTTGCCCTGCTGCTTTCAAGCTTTCTGATAGCTTCACTGCGACGAGCTTTGAACCGGGTTATTCTGGCGGATTCTTCGAAGAAAATTCTTCTTTGCTGGGGTTTGGAAGCAATTATTGATGAAATTTTGCCCTGTTCAATTATTGAATAACCTTTGGAACCCAACCCGGTTCCTAGAAAAACATCGGATATATCTTTGAGACGACAGACAAAATCCTGAAGGCGATATTCAGAAGTTCCATCACGATGGAGAATGCGGGTAACTTTAATGTTGGGATAATCAAGATAAGGTACCGGAGGCGGTTCGTCAGAGGATTTGGAAAAAACAAGACTAACTTCAGCCATACCCATGGGAGATCTTTTGCTAGTACCGGCAAAAATAACATCACTCATTTCACCGCCGCGCAAAGACTTGGCAGATTGCTCTCCAAGAGCCCACTTGATGGCATCAACAACATTGGACTTGCCACACCCGTTAGGACCAACTATGGCAATAATATCTCTGGGAAATTCCAGAATTGTCCTGTTATTGAAGGATTTGAATCCATGAATGATAATTTTGCTTAATCGCATATTTTAATTTAAATTCTTTACCTGAACAATTGATTGAGGTAATTTTGTTTGTTCCAGTTGAAAAACCAATAACCCTTGTTCTAAAACGGGAACTGGATATCATGACAGACCTTTTAGATAAAAACTATTTCAGTTGCTTTTTCAAGTAATTTATCATCATAAACCAAAGAAAATTTTATGAACACTTCCATTTTACCACTTAAAAACAAGAAAGTCCTCATTGTCGGTGCAGGTATATCAGGCATTGAAGCTGCTAAACTAGCTCACAACAAAGGAGCCCTTGTTACTCTCAACGATATCAAAAAAAAACAAATTGAAGACCTTCCTGAAGAAATAATTTTAGAATTCGGACATCATCCGGAACAACTTTTCATGGAATCTGACCTCATCATAGTAAGTCCCGGGGTACCCCAAATTCCTCCTCTCAACAAAGCCAGATCCCAAAATAAGACAATAATCGGAGAAGTAGAACTTGCCTTGCAATACATCAAAAGCAAGATTGCGGCAATCACAGGCACCAACGGCAAATCCACAACCGTCTCTTTATTGGGAAAACTGCTTGAATCCACTGGCAACCCAACTTTCAGCGGTGGCAATCTTGGTTCTCCTCTTTCTTCGATTGTTGACAGTGAAATTGCCTCCTGCCAAGGACTTATAAGTCTTGAACTATCGAGTTTCCAACTGGAAACAATCAGATCAATGCAGCCTGCGGTTGCTGTTCTGCTCAATATTTCCGAAGATCATCTTTCTCGTTATGATTCCTATGAACATTATTACAAAACCAAGGGTCAGATATTTTCAGGAGTTCAGTCTGGAAACCATATTTTAAGCAATTACGACGATCCCCTTTGCCGAAAACTGGTGGCCAAACACAACAAAAAGGCCCATTGGTTTTCAGTGAACGGCAATCAAAAGGCTGATTTCAGGCTGGAAGGGGCAGATCTTGTCTTTTCTGGTTTCGATTATAAACTGCCCGTTTCTTCTGTAAAAATTGCCGGGAAACATAATCTGGCAAATATTCTGGCAGCTGTGGGAACAGCATTGCTGATGGGAATTAATAAAGACAAAATCAAGCAAATTGTCGAGGAATTCAAAGGTTTGCCCCACCGCATGGAATTTTCTGGACAGATTAATAAAATTAAATTCTACAATGACAGCAAAGCCACCAATGTTGGTTCGGTTATTGGTTCTTTAAGCGGGTTTCCCACAAAATATGTTCTGATTATGGGAGGCCGACACAAAGGTTCTTCCTACAAACCCCTGATTCCGGTTTTGGCGAATTCATGCAGATATGTAATTGCCATTGGAGAAAGTGCCTATCTCATAAAAAAAGATATTGAACCGGAATTCCCTGTTTTGATGATTAACAACTTGAAAGAGGCAATTATCACAGCCCTCAATCTGGCCCGATCCGGAGAAGCAGTTATTTTGAGTCCGGCATGTTCCAGTTATGACATGTATGATAATTTTAAAATCAGAGGTTCCCAATTCAAGAAATACGTCAAAAATTTATCCTGAATTCTCGAGTAAACACTGTAAGACATTGTAACAATACAGTTAATGGTTTTTTAACATTTTTGTTTTTGCAGTTAATGTTCAGTAAAGTTCATTTATAAACGCGAAATATCTCAAATTAAAAACTTATTTTTTCATGATTAACAATATTTTTGATGATTTTTTAATTTTTTAACCTACAATATTAACAGCAGGACAGTTGTCGGAAGGTCAACAAATCAAACTGACACCGATGATTTGCATTCATTTTTCTAAATCAAATGAACCAAATGAACAGGCATTTAATCATAAATTTAACAATGCAACCTGTTCAGATTGAACACAGAAGTCTTAACCTCTTATTTATAAGGAGATATAAAATGCATAAATCAAAAATTATCTTATTAATTCTGATTGCAGGTCTCACAACCTACCTTTCCTGCGATACTTTCAAGGGAACTGATTTAAAACTTTCGACCGACAGCACCGAAATTCCTGCCGGAGGCAATGATTATGCACTTATAACAGCCACCCTTAATAAACAGGGGGATCCGGCATCCAACAAACAAATTGAATTTGAAACCACCAATGGCTCCTTTTCGCCTAACGAAGAACAGGATGAGGTTATTGCAACAACTAACAGCGAGGGAATTGCCACTGTCAAACTGTACAGCGCTCCCCAGCAGGGGCAAGCCACAGTTACTGCCACTTACGACGACGATTCTTCAGGCAATACCTACACTGGAAATATATCGATTATTTTCGGCGAACCTTCAGCCTCTTCTCTGCCTACAGCCGGCAATTTCAATTTTGATTGCAACTGGGGAAATGTAGGAGCTCTTATTTCTACCTCCAAACCTGATATCAGAG
>JAQICJ010000102.1 GCA_027858615.1 Deltaproteobacteria bacterium | reverse complement strand
GACGGGATAAGTGTATTTTGGGCAGTAAATTTCAGGAAAAAAAGCAAAAAACAAGTGGGAAAAGTAGAAAAAAAGTGGGCAAAATAGCCGGAAATAGAAATAGTGGAGAACAATTTTGGACTTTTGGAAAGAAAGGAGAAAAAATAGAAAACTTGACCTGGTCAGGTTTGAGTTTAAATAGTTGAGTTTAAATAGTTGAGCCAGTTCGCAAATTATTTCCTCTGGAAGTTGACCAGAGAATGCAATTTGAAGATGAATCAGGTACTGTAAAAATATCCAGGCCGTGGTCAAAAGTTTGCACCAGAATTTCTAATTGACCATCTCCATTTAGATCACTTATCGTAGGTGCAGAAGGTGAACCATTACCATTTCCGTTATTACCTGGATTGGGCAATGGCAAATCCCAGAGCTTCTCTCCATTAGCTGCCAAAATAACCAGATAACCTGCTTTGTCGTCAGGTTTGCCGAAGGTTGTAAAAACAATTTCAGGAGATCCATCCTGGTTCAAATCAGCGATAACAGGCTCTGAGGAATACATGAGATAACGCCCATGCCTGTAATTGTGACGCCATAACACTTCACCAGTTGCTGTAAAAGCCCACATGAATCCATCATTCAGAGAAACAACAATTTCAGGCTTTTCATCACCATTGATATTTGCTATTGCCGGTGCCGTAATTCCTTTGGGAGGATACCAGCCTTCAACTTCCAGTGGAGAATCGCCCCTGGGAATCTCTTTCCAACCTGATTTCCTTCTGCCTGACAATTCTGCCTGATAATTGCCGTTCAAAACAAAAATTCCATAAGCTTGAGTCTGATATGGGGTATGCATTTCTAGATTAGGAACTCCTATAACTTCATTTTGACCATCAAGATCGAGATCAGCAATGGACGGTGGTGAAGCAGTCCATTGCAACCATTCTGTCCAATCTGGATGGGGCCATTGTCCTTCATGCAGATGGTAATGATCTTCCTCCACTTTGGGGTCTGCCCATCTGATGAATTGTCCCCAGGTAAGCCTGTTACCTTCATATTCACTTTCTCTGTTGCTAAACCAGGGAGCGGTATCCACAGCAACTCCATCATGTTCGAAAAGTTGAATATGATGATTATCATAAGTAACAAGGATTTCCTGCTCCGCATCGTTATCAAGGTTGCCAATGCCGATATTAAGACCATAGCAACCATAACCATGGTGACCCGCTCCATTTCGTTGGGCATCATTACCTTCTCCAGGAAGTGCATTGTAACGAGGCCAGGCAGGTTCGTGACCGTTAACCGGTTGATAAACAAGCCCGTGGCTATCAAACACATAGACTTGGCTGCCTCCTTCTTCTTCATCAATAGTCTGGGTAGTAGTAACTGCAATTTCTTTTAATCCGTCATTATCCAGATCTGCTACTGCCAAACCTCTGATTTCCGGGTCGTCATTTTCAATTGAGGCCTTAGCCGGCCATCCATCCTTACTTATCAGATTCAGTCCAATATATTCCCAGACAAAGACATAAGCTCCACGACCGGCTATAATTTCGATTATGCCGTCACCGTCGAGATCGGTAACCACATGAGGAGCATATACTCTGGAATTTTGATCTTCCGTTCTGACAATGATCTCTCCACTATCATCATGAACATAAATGTCATAGTAAGCTGCGATAATCTCGTTTTGTCCGTCATTATCAAGGTCTGCAACCAGCGGAGAAGCAAACCATCCTGTCTGTCCTTTCAAATTCATCATGAACTGCGGTTCCTTGACTGCTCCTGAAGAGTTTCCCTGTTCACAAACCTTAAGAGTATTTCCCCCTGTAAAACCGCCACCGTTATAATCTGGATCTCCAGAGCAGGAGAAAAAAATTAAAAGTGAAAAACCAATAAACAAATTGGAAAAATCGTTCATAATACACCTGCGTTTTCCTGTTATTTAGTTCCCATCCCAGAATGGGGTTTTTTAACTGAGGAAAAACTTTGCCTCAGATGCGCCCAATAACTTCGCAGACATAGTTGATACTATTTCAAGAAATTACGAAAAAGCAGATTATTCAAACTTCCGTCCGCAGACGGTGACCACTTATTCTGAAATGAGAACTCCAAGTTAATACTATTTCAAGAAGTTGCGACAAAGCAGATCAATTCAAATTCCGCATTCAGGCGATGACCTTCCTTTTGGGGATGGGAACTATATTATATATATTCACCAAAGTATTATTTTAAGTTATGATCTCAATTATACAACAATAAAATAAAGTTGATAAAATTACTCCCGGTTTAGAAAAACCAATTTCTCAATTTCTTATGGTAAAGTCTAAGTTTATTGCTGTTTCCGGAAATTCCCACCCTGATCAGGATGGGAACTAAATGATTCCTTAACATCTTCTGCTAATTCTGGCATAAACAAAACCATGGCTAAATTAAAAATATTATTCGTCAGTTCAGAAGTCAGACCTTATGCCATGTGTGGCGGTCTCGGAGATGTCAGTGGTTCTCTTCCTGTCTATCTTGCAGATAGAGGGCATGACATCAGAGTTTTAATGCCAGGATATGGCACAATTTCAGAACTTCAGTCCTTTAAAAAACATGAAAAACCATTGGGAATACCAACAGGATATGGTGAATTCTGGTCCCAACTTGTTGAAGACCGTCTTCAAAAGAGCAATGTTCCCGTTTATTTTATCAATCACCTGGGTTTATTTGGCAGAAACGGCCTCTATGGTGATGATAATGGTGAATTCGGGGATAACCTGATGCGATTTACTGTCCTGTCCAAAGGAGCCATTCAACTTTGCCATTATCTGGGCTGGTATCCGGATCTGATCCACTGCAACGACTGGCAGACGGCCCTCATTCCTGCTTTTTTGAACACTAACGATTTTGCCCGAAAAACCGCCAAAATTGCTACTCTGCTGACTATTCACAACCTTGGTTATCAGGGATATTTCCCGGCTGATTCCTGGAATGCAACCGGTCTTCCCTGGCACCTGTTCAATCATCTGGGCTATGAATACAACAACAGCCTAAATCTGCTCAAAGGTGGCATCTATCACTCCACTCTTATCAATACGGTCTCAACTACATACAGCCACGAAATTCAAACTCCGGAAAGAGGAGAAGGACTTGACGGAGTACTCAGAGACAGAGGAGCAAGTCTTTATGGGATTTTGAACGGCATTGACGAAAAAGCCTGGGATCCTGCTACTGACAAATACCTGGATTACCATTTTTCCAAAAATTCTCTTGAAGGTAAAGGCAAGTGCAAAACAGCTCTTCAAAAAAAACTCGGACTTGAACAAAGAAGTGACCGTCCTCTGGTTGCAATTATTTCTCGACTTGCCTATCAAAAAGGATTGGATGTTGTAGCCAGTGTCATTAAAAGACTGCTTGAATTTGATTTGCAATTTGTTCTAGTTGGAACTGGTGATTCCCAATTGGAAAATTATTATCGCTCCCTGAATAAATTCTATCCAGGCAAATTCAAGGCAATAATAGATTTCAACACTCCCTTGGCACATCAGATTGAAGCGGGAGCGGATCTTTTTCTGATGCCTTCCAGATACGAACCTTGTGGTTTAAACCAGATTTATTCTTTACGCTACGGCACTTTACCCATAGTCCGTGCGACCGGAGGACTGGCAGATACTGTATCCAATTACGACGAAGCAACTGAAACCGGAACCGGCTTCAAGTTCTGGGATCTCAGCGGCCATGCCATCCTTGGAGTTACCAAATGGGCTTTGGATATTTACAAATACAAACCTGCGAGTTTCCAAAAAATGCAGATCAGAGCCATGGAACAGAACACAGGTTGGCAAAAAGCTGCTTCTGAATATGAAGAACTTTACAACAAGGCTATCTGGCAACGTACATCATCGGTGCATCTCTAACATTGTAAAATCATACACCTGTTATTTTAAAACCTCTCATTCAATATTGAAAGGAAAATAAATGGAATTTAACAATATAGTTCCAGACCAGGCACAACTCGTCAAAGAAATAAACGAACTGAAACAGAAATTGAACGCTGTCATTCTGGTTCATAATTACCAACTTGATGAAATACAGCAAATTGGAGATTTCCTCGGGGACAGTCTCGGACTCAGCAAACAAGCAGCTAATACTGAGAATAAAATCATTGTCTTCTGTGGAGTAAAATTCATGGCCGAAACAGCCAAGATTCTTTCTCCCGACAAAACTGTGCTTTTGCCAGTCAAAACAGCAGGATGTCCAATGGCAGACATGGTAGATATTGAAGATCTGCGCCAATTAAAAAGAGAAAACCCCGACGCAGTTGTTGTCACCTATGTCAATTCCAGCACGGAAACAAAAGCACTCTCCGACTATTGCTGTACCAGTGCAAATGCCCGCAAAATAATAGAATCCATCCCTGATGATAAAGAAATTATCTTTTTACCAGATCAACATCTTGGTGCCTATGTAACCAGCAATCGCCAAGGCAGATCAATATTGTGGAAAGGCTTTTGTCCAGTTCATCAGAGAATGAAACTGGAAGAAATAAAACAACTGAAAAGAGATAATCCCCAGGCTAAATTTATTATCCATCCGGAAGCTCCCGCATCCATTACTAAATTGGCCGATGCTATAGAAAGCACCGGTGGCATGGTCAAATATATCAAAAACCTGCCTGAAAACAGTTCTGTGATTGTGGGAACAGAGCTGGGCATGATCAATCGACTTCGTCGGGAGCGTTCCGATATCAACTTTATCCCTGCGAGTTCCGATCTTATCTGCTACAATATGAAATCAACCAGGTTGGTAGATGTAAGAGACGCTCTCAAGCACAAACAATATCAAATTGAAGTTGATCCTGATATTGCTGCCAAAGCTCGTAAAGCTATCAAGCGAATGATTTCCATTGGCTGATAACCAGCAAAACTTATGGTGCAGGACGAATAATTCTGAAAACACGAGAAAGACGATGGTGCTTATATCTGCCGGTTGTCTTTTTGTTCATTCCTGCATAAGCCAGCATCTTTGCAATCTTTTTGCTTTTATCAGCCCACTTCACAAAAATTCCGCTGTGAGGCACATTTTTATATTCAAGATTAACATGATAGATCCAATCTCCGGGTTTAATCAGATTTATGTCGGCATAGGGACCTCTCTTCTGGCTTTTAAAAATTGTTTTTCTGCTTTTTCTTCCAAAACCAGCCAACTCATAAACTCGGTTGACGAAATCCCAGCAACTGCCCCTGACAATTTTTTTCTTTTTGAAGGCCAAATCTTTTGCAGTCCTCAGAACTTTCAATCCTGGCTGTTTTTCTTTTTGCTTCTCATCAACTTTATCTGTTTCCTTGTTTTCTTTATTGCTGTGATCAACTTTTATCTCAACCGGGCTCTTCTTTTCAAAAGCATCTTTTTCAGCCCTGGCAATATCTTCCTTTTGCTTACCATTCCTGCTTTGTCTGTTTTTTCTTCTTTCTATGGGTGAATTGACAGATTTTTTCCTGCCAGCATAATCTGGATCATTTCTTCCCCTGAAACATCCACTGGAAAGAAAAACAAGAATAAAAACAAACAGAAACTCAATTCCTGTTTTCATCTGAATTCTGTCAAAAACTGCTGCTAAAACCTTCATCTTCATCCTTTCTGAAAAAAAAGTAGATTAAAAAAAAAATATTCGAAAATAAGAACAACTG
>JAQICJ010000063.1 GCA_027858615.1 Deltaproteobacteria bacterium | reverse complement strand
CTCCGATAATTTTAATCAAAATTCTGTTGGGACGAAAACCGTCAAATTCACCGTAAAAAATCTGATCCCAGGGGCCAAAGTGCAATTTGCCGTCGGTAACGGCAACCACAACTTCCCTGCCCATTATCTGGCGTTTATGGTGGGCATCGCCATTGTCTTCGCCCGTGTTATTATGCTCGTATAAAGCCGGATTATGAGGAGCAAGTTTTTCCAGCCACTTTTTGTAATCCTGATGCAGGCCCGACTCATCATCATTGATAAAAACAGAGGCGGTAATATGCATGGTGTTAACCAGACACATTCCTTCACGAATCCCGCTTTCTCTAACAGCCTGCTGCACTTCGGGAGTGATATTTTTGAAGTCCATTCTTGCTTTGATATTTAAAGTGAATTCCTTTGTATAAGATTTCATTTATAATCCTTTCAGTTGTCATGAAGTACAATCATAGGTAAAATAAAGATTCAACGATCCTTGGACTCCAGCCGGTCTCCTCTGATAACCCACATTTTGCGCCTGCGCCTCCAGAACTTGAACCGGCGCAACCATTTGGCAGGGAGGCGGGGATCAAAGAATATGTTTGCCAGAAGCAAAGATAAACCACATGAAATATATCCGGCTGTTGATATATCACGGTCAACCAGACTCAAGCCAAATCCCAGTCCCGCAAAT
The DNA here is from genome assembly GCA_027858615.1 of Deltaproteobacteria bacterium. Lineage (GTDB taxonomy): Bacteria > Myxococcota_A > Polyangia > HGW-17 > HGW-17 > JAQICJ01. The sequence continues at coordinate 24,289 of JAQICJ010000063.1, read as the reverse complement.
CCGTATAAAAGCCAGGGGATATACTTGACCTTGCCCAGCATGTATTGTTTGAAAATAATAATTTTGCTGCGGTTCAACCTGTAAAGCGCAAAAGCATAAACCAGCAAGATATTAACAGCAAGACTCAGTTGACCGGTATAGAAAAAATAACTGAGAATAAATTCTAATCCCAGAGCCGGCAGTATAGTAACAGCCAGATAGGTCAACAGTCTTCGGACTGATAAACGGCGATTGACTTTAGGAGCGAAAAACCACATGAACAAAAGAGCAGCCAGTAGCCCCAAAATATTGTAGTCTCTTGAATGTCCCCAGGAAAACGGAGAAGCCAGCATTTTTAGAACTGAAAAACCTTGCAAGGAAGGAAACCAGGCTAATTTATCCAGTGCTGCATCTGAAAAAAGCAGCAGAATTAAATTGAGAACCCAGGCTGCGGGCAAAATAAATCCATATTTGTGAGGTTGACTTTTATAAAGTTGAAGAGCCGGCTGGCTGGTGTTGTAATATCTCATTTAGTTTTCTCAAAACAAACCGGAATTGCCGGTTTATTTGCCCGTTAATAAGTTCCCGTCCCAGAATGGGGGTTATTGACTGAGTAAGAAGTTGGATTGAGATGCGCGGAGAAACTTCGCCGACATAGTTGACGCTATTTCAAGAAGTTACGACAAAGCAGATTAATCCAAATTCCGTGCTCAGACTGCAACCTTCCTTTCTGGGACGGGAACTAATAGTTGGAATTGGTATCAGTTCAAAACCTGCTATAGAAATAATCATTAATTGATACAAGTAAAGTTTTTTTTAAATCTGAATTTTTTTAAAGAGTAAAGTTGATTTTTACCCCCTTTTCAATTTATTATCTGTTTCTGAAATGGGGGGAGATTTAAATTTTGCTTACAAATAATTCTTTTCAAACACTGATCCCGTCTTCAAAATGGGAACCAGTTCCCCTTTCAGTTACATCAAAACTGAAACTGTGAAATTCTCTATTCAAACGAATACCTTATTTTTTGAAATGGGAACTGAATAATTTAAGGTGATAAATGCTCAAAAGCATGACAGGCTTTGGAACTTTGAGTTTCAAGCACGAGGACTTCAATCTGGATCTGGAAATCAAAACACTGAATTCCAGATATCTCAACATCAAAGTAAAATCCCAAATTGAATCTACCCAGTTGGAATTCAAGATCAGAAATCGCCTCAACAGCTTTTTCAACAGAGGCAAAATTGAGTGCAAAATCAAATGCAGCGTGGACAAAAAATCACAAGTGGAGAGTTCAATGGCTCGTCTCCAGCAAATATCTGCTGCTCTGCCCGGACAAAAAATTGCATCCCCCACCCTTTCTGATTTTTTCCTCTATCAAATCGCCCAAATTGATAACCTGGGCAAGGGTTGTGAGTTTCCTGAAGAAAACAATCAGATTCTCCTGGACAAACTGGAATTGTGTCTGGAACAAGTCAATCTCAGTCGCCTCCGGGAAGGTCAAAAAATGCAGAACGCCCTGGAAACTTCCCTGGAAAAATTATTTGATTATCAAAATCAAATCAAAACTCTTGCTGTCCTGGAACCTTCAAAACTACTTGATAATCTCAAAAAAAGAATTTCCCAGCTCACTGAAATTGAACTTGATTCTGAAAAACTGGAACAGGAAGCGGCTTATCTGGCAGATAAATGCGATATCAACGAAGAAATCATCCGACTTGAGAGCCATCTTCAAAATTCGATAAAGCTGCTCAAAACAAAAGAACCGGTGGGTAAAAATTTCAATTTTATCATGCAGGAGATTCTCCGTGAAATCAATACAATCGGCTCTAAAACCAGATCTGCCGACATTTCTGAACTGGTGATAGCAGCTAAATGTGAAGTTGAAAAAATCAGAGAATTGATAGCCAACATAGCCTGAACCAGAATATTCCAAGGAGGAAAATTATTTTGCCCAAGGATAACCATGCCAATGTTTTTGTAATTTCCGCACCTTCCGGAGCCGGAAAAACAACTTTAATCAGCAAATTGCTCAAAGAATTTCCCCGACTGGATTTTTCCATCAGCACCACAACCAGACAACCCCGCCAAGGAGAAACTAATGGCAGGGACTACCATTTTGTAGATAAAAACCAATTCAAAAAAGAAATAGATACAGGGAATTTTCTCGAATATGCTTCCATTCACGGGAATTATTACGGAACTACCCTGAAATCTGCTCAGAGGGTTCTCAAAACCGGAAGAGATCTGCTCCTCGATGTAGATGTACAGGGTTGTGAATCTATCCAGGAAAAATGGGGAGAAGAACCGGTCTACATTTTCATCCTGCCTCCTTCCTTTGCAGAATTGAAAAACCGATTGCTGTTGCGAGGCACCGAATCCACCGATACCCTTAAAACCAGATTGACCAATGCTGCCAAAGAGCTTGCCAAGTACAAACTCTATAACTACCTGGTGATAAACGATGATCTGGAGTTGGCATATCAGGAATTGCGAGCAATTTATCTTGCCAGCAGATACACCACCCAGTACAGAAAAGAACTGGCCGAAAAATTACTGATCGATTTCCACACTCAAACAACTCTTCAAAGTCAAAACAGGCAACTGGATTTAAATGATACAACCTGATATTTCAGATATTCTCGAAACAGTTAAAGCAAATTTTTCCCACAAAGCCAACCTGGAATATTTAAAAAAATCCTATGAACTGGCAGTGGAAGTCCACAGAGAAGACAGGCGTCTGTCGGGGGAACCTTACATAGTACATCCCGTTGCCGTGGCCAGGATCGCTGCTCAAATGGGTTTGGGCACCAACATTATTGCCACAGCTTTTCTTCATGACATTGGAGCGGATAATCTCAATGAAAAACAGGAATTGCTGGAACCACTTACCGAGTTTTTTGTAGAAAGAATGGTGGCTTTACGCAGGATAAAACCCGGCAAAATAACTGCCAAAGAAAGAGAAGGCTATCGCCGCCTGGTTCTGGCGGAATCTGGGGATTTACGGGTAACACTCCTGAGAATTGCAGACCGTCTTGACAATATCAGAACAGTAGATTCGCTGGAACTTGTAAAACAAAAGCAATTGGCAAGAGAAATAAGATACATATACACTCCTCTGGCCAACAGACTGGGATTGCAGGCAATCAAATCGGAATTTAAAAATCGCTGTTTTGCCATTTTGGAGCCCCATCATTATCAGAAAATTGAAAAACAGGTAGAAAACTTTGAAAAAATGCGAAAAGCATATGTTGATGAAGTTACAAGGCTTCTCAATGATATAATGAAGAAAGAAAATATTAGTCCCCTCATTTACGGTCGCTCCAAACACCTTTACTCCATCTTTCTCAAAATGAAACAGAAAGACCTCAGTATTGAAGATATTCACGATATTATCGGCTTCAGAGTAATCACCGAATCCGAATCCGAATGCTACACTGCTTTAGGTGCAATCCACGGCAGATGGAAACCGGTTGAGGGACGCTTCAAAGACTACATCGCCGTTCCCAAAGATAACGGCTATCAATCCCTTCATACTTCTGTAATCGGTCCCGGTGAAAAAAGAATTGAAATTCAAATACGCACCCGTCAGATGCACCAGATAGCCGAAAAGGGAGTTGCAGCTCACTGGCTGTATAAGGAGCGTTTTCGCAAAGGTGTAATTCACGGCCAGGCTTTCAGGATCTTGCGCAATACAACTGAAAATCTCAAAAAAAAATCAGTAAAATTCAGGGAAAAGGAATATTGGTCCCTGGAGAATTTCCAAGATGAAATCTTTGTCTTTACACCTCAGGGTCAACTTGTTGTCCTACCACGGGGAGCCTCGGCTCTCGACTTTGCCTTTGCCATCCATTCCCAGGTTGGTTCAACCTGTACGGGAACCAAAGTCAATGGAATCATGGTTCCCATCAAACACAAATTGGAAACCTGGAATCAGGTAGAGATAATCACTTCCAAAAACCAGACTCCTTCTTCGGACTGGCTGGAAATGGTGGTAACCAGCAAAGCCAAATCAAAAATTCGCCATCACATTCATACCCAACAAAGAAAAAGAGCTCGTAAACTAGGTGAGGAACTGGTGGAAAAGCTCTGCAAAAAACACTCCCTCAGTTTCTCAAGACTACGCAAAGATGGGCAATTTGAAAAAGCTACCCGGAAACTGAAATACAAAGATGAAAAAGAGCTTTTTCTGGCAGTGGGAAACCGCAAATGCTCCACTCGCAATCTGCTTGAACAACTCGCACCAGACCTGGTAAAAAAACTAGAAAGCGGAACTGCAAAGAAAAAACAGAAAAAATCAACTTCTCTGAAAAAAAGTTCCCATGGTCAGATTGAAATCGATGGCCTGATGAATGTTCTTTTTAAATATGCCCGTTGTTGCAAACCTGTATTTGGAGACAGCATAATCGGTTATATCACCAGAGGCAGAGGAGTAACAATTCACCGCAAAGGCTGCCCCCGACTCGAAGGTCTCAATAAAAACAGAATTATCAATGTGGATTGGGTAGTAGATTCAATTGAAGGCAGAATTCTGGTACTTAAAGTGGTATCAGACAATAAACCGGGGTTATTGGCTCAAATGAGCAATATCTTTGCCAAAAAATCCAAAAACATCGAAAAAATCACCACCAGGCAATTACAAAGCAATCGCGTATCCACCCTGATCCACTTTACCTCTGAAAGTAAAGACATCGATTCTCTTCTTAAAAATCTCAAAAAAATCAAAGGAGTTTATTCCGTTTCCAGAGAAGATGGATTTTAGGGGAGAATTAGAATAGACTGGTGGGAAGATTATAACAAATCGGGTAAGACTAAAAGGGGAAACCATGTGGTAACCAGCGCTGGAAATAAGCTCTGGGATGGGCGCAGGCAGGACATTCTTCCGGTGCTGTGTCTCCTTCGTGGATGTAGCCACAATTGAGGCAGCGCCAAAAAACTCTTTCTTCACGCTTAAACACTATGTCTTTTTTGATTTGGTCTGCACAATTATTAAAAATTGCATTGTGCTCTTTTTCGGCTTCAATAACAGATTTGAAAACTGCAGAAATTTGATTGAAACCTTCCTGCTTGGCAACATCAGCAAATCCAGGATACAAACTACTGAATTCAAATTCTTCCCCAGCGGCTGCGGCTTGAAGATTTTCTAGAGTAGTTCCGATTTCTCCGGCAGGATAGGAAGCTGTTATTTCTACTTCTCCACCTTCAAGAAATTTAAAAAATCTTTCGGCATGTTCTTTTTCTTGAAGGGCAATTTGGGAAAAAATTTGGGAAAATTGAACATAACCGTCTTTTTTTGCCTGGCTGGACCAGTAGTCATAGCGATTTCTTGCTTGAGATTCCCCTGCAAAAGCAATTAATAGATTTTTCTCTGTTTGTGATCCTTTTAAGTCCATACTTTCCTCCATATGCTTGAACACTTTCAGGAAGAATAGCGCCAAGACATTGAATGCATTAATAAAATTCAGCCTAACGACTTAAGTTTTTTTAATCTAACACAATCTTTTTAACATATCAACAATAAGTTTTGTTACAATCTTAGAATGAAGCCAAAATATGCAAAACCGAAATTTTTAAAAATTTTTGGATATATGCCATCCTTCAACAATTGTGTTTTTTTTAACGTATCTTATTAAGTACTTATAATTTCTATAATTTGTGGCTTGACCATCCCCTTCAGCATTGCTAATAATCTGAAGATAGATGGGTTATCCATTATCTTTCCGGTTCTCCCTTTCATCGAGCCAGAAAGTTTATTCATCGAACAATGCAATTTTAACCCGCCTGGAGATCAGGTTCATCAACAAAGGTTTAAAACTTTGAGATCAAGGCTTAAAACATACAAGATTGCAATTAGGAAAACCGTTTTTTAGGAGGGATTAATGTTACCTGAAATACCATCTGGTTTTGACGACAATATCCAATACATGAAATACCACAATAAAACCATGAGCAACCGCAAAGAATTCTGGCAAAAACAGGCAAAAAAGCTGGTTTGGGATCAGGATTTTTCTGAAGTTGTCCAGGAAAATTTTATCAAGGGTGAATTGAAATGGTTTGAAAAGGGTAAACTCAACGCCTTCCTGAACATATTTGACACTGTTAAAAAACAATCCGGGTTTGGCCAAGATTGCTTTATTCTCATGAATAACAACAGTATCGAAAAAAAATTCAGTTATCGGGAAATTTTGGTTTCTACAATTGCAACCATGGAATTGTTCAAAACAAAAGAAATTGAAAAAAATGACCGAGTTGTTCTCTTTCTCCCCGACGGAAAAAATGCAATCATCTCTTTACTTGCTTTAAGTGCAATTGGAGCTGTGGCCGTTCCTTTATCAACTTCATATCCTCCGACTTTTTTGCTGGAAGTCATGGAAGACTGCCAGAGCAAAGCTCTTCTCATTGATTCATCCCATCAGGATTCCCAATATCAGGACAAAATCAAAAAGATCAAAGAAGGCCTGAATGAAAATTCAATTTATGACTTCAACTCTCTGTCTGCAAAAACAATAAATACAGCCCCGACTGAACTTGTTGACAACCATGAATTTGCTTCTGTCGATGCCCTTGCTTCTCTGTTTATTTCCTATCACCCTACCGGTGCCAGAAAACCAAGAGGCTATACTTTTGCTACCGGAGGGTTTCTGGTACAGGCAAAATATGCCTACGCTCAATTGCTCCACAATTCCAACTCTTCTGCAACTACTCAAAAACACCTCTATTTCGATGGCAAATACAGTTCTCCAACTGCTTTGGCCTATGGAATCTGGGGTTGTTTCAGTAATGGTGATTGTCTGATCCTCAATTCAACTTCTATCGATCCCAAACAGACTGAACTGGCAAAAATATGCAAAGTTGGTCCTCACACTTCCCTGATGATCCGCCCTCCTAGATTGTCTGAACTTGCTATTAAACCCGATTCAACCCAGGATTTCCTGGACAGAATTATCCTCCACGGTGATATCTGTTCCCCCCGTCTAGTAAAAAGACTGCAGAATCTTACCAAAAAATCGGAAAATGTTGTTTCTCTGTGGATCCAAAAACAATCGGGCTGTTCCATCATTCATACCTTGCCATCGGCTCCTTTGAATCGTCCCGGGTCTATGGGAGTACCAGCCTTCACTGTCGAACCATTCATCCTCAATGATTTTGGCCAGTCCTGTATCATTAATCAAAGTGGAGAATTGGTTTTTTCGGCATCCTGGCCGGCAATGGCAACCTCTATTTACAACCAGAAAAAGCGCTTTTACGAGCTTCATTTCAATAAATACCAAGGATATTTCAACAGCAATGACGGAGTCAGAAAGGATTCCGATGGTTTTTACTGGTTCATGAAGAGACTAGATGATGTGTTCAAATTGAACGGTTATTCCCTTTCCACTTCGGAACTGGAAACTGTTCTCAGCGGAGATCCGGAAATAGGCGAGACTGCAGTAATTGGAATCGAGGGCACCGAAAGTGGAGATGATATCTCTCTCTTTGTTGCCCCCTACGATAAAACTATTCTCTCCGATCCCCAACAAGTTGAAAATGTCAAAAAAATTATCAGAGCCCGAATTAATGAAAAATTTGGAGATTTCGCTCTTCCTTCTCAAATACAACTTCTCTCCGAGCTTCCCAGAACCAAAACTGGAAAACTGGTCAGACGACTTCTTTATAAAATTGCCAAGAAAGATATCATGCCCCATGAAGATCTGTCTCATGTTGCAAATCCTGATTCAATAGAAACAATATTGAACAATAACGGAGGCAACTCAAATGAGTAATTCTTTCAAAACAATCCTTGATACTGCCTCCGAAATTACCAGGGCCACTACTTTGATTTCGGCAAACAAACGTAAAATCGAACAGGAACTCCGCCGTCCCCACAATGAAATAAGAAAAAAATTGGCTGAAGGCAAAATCTCCGAAGATAAAAAATCTTCAATCCTGTCGGAGCTCAAGGCTTTACTTAACGCCCTGCTTTCTTCTCCTCGCAATTTGCGCGACCACAATCACTGCGGAATTCTGCTCACTCTGATCATTGCACTTGAAAGACAGTCTTCTCAATCCCAGGGAATAATGAACCGTTTTCTCACTCGGGAAATCAGAGAGAACTTTAAAAACAATCCTCCCAAGGTATTAGTCATCAATCCAGGTTCCACCTCCACTAAAGTTGCCTGGTTCAGTGGCAACAAAAAAACTCACGAATTTGAAATTCACCTCTCTCCTGATATCAAAGACAATATTCAAACCAGAACCGATTCAATCCTTAACTGGATGCAGGAAAACCAACTTTTTCTCCACCAGCTTTCCGGAATTTCCTGTCGAGGTGGCTTCATCCGTCCTGTTCCCAGCGGCACCTACAAAGTTAATTCAGTCATGCTCGAAGATCTCAAACAACCCAAAATAGAACATGCCAGCAACATGGCAATTATGATAGGGCGTAATCTTGCCCGGCGCAGCGACAATAAAGATGAAATTCTTCTCACTACCAGCGATCCAGTGATTTGTGATGAAATGGAAATGGTAGAAAGAATAACCGGCTTTATCAAAATCAAGATGGATGGAACCGGAGCTCATTACCTCAACCACAAAGCCGTCCACAGCTTCATTGCCTCAATTCTAGAAGAGAAGAAGGAAAATCTTAATGGAATAACCGCTCACATCGGAGGAGGCTCCTCCCTCGCCCGTCATAAAAAAGACAGGGTTACCGGTTTGATCAATGCTTTCAGTGGTATCCCCTCAGCCAACAGGTCCGGGCAACTCGATATCCCCAGAGTCTTAAAAGGAATAGAAAATAATGAAATAACCCTGAAAGAACTTAAAAGAATCACCTATTCCGAAGGCGGACTCCTTTCTTTGGCAGGAACCAACGATTTCAGAGCGTTGTCAAGCTTTGTCAAAAGAGGAGCCACTGAAGAACAGAGGGAAAAAATAAATCTTCTTTTCAAATTCTACGCCCGCCAAATTGCCCAGGGAATTTTCAAATTAATGGGTGACGGCGAAGAAGTTGACTTTGTTGCAGTTACCGGAGGTCTGGCTCGTTCTTCCGAAATCAGGTCTCAACTATATGAGATTCTAAGTGAACACATCACCCTGGTTTTTGTTCCCGGCTCCCTTGAACACGAATCTCTTGCGGCAGGCTTGATCAATGGACTCAACAATCCGGGCAACCTCAAAAATTATCTTAAAGAACGGGACAAATTGGCCGAAAAACGCAAAAAGCAGGATTCTTTGCTTGATACAACCATTTTCAAGCGCAAAATCCTCTACCGCAAACATGGCTCTCCCATAAAATCCCTTGATCAACTGGTGGACTCCACAGTTATCAAGGTTCAGGAAAATTTTTCACCCGTGATTGCAATTATCGGAGCAGACAACGAAGATGCAATTCTGGCCGCTAAAAGGGCAAATCAGCAGGGTTCATATCGCATAGCCAAATTCGTCCTCATTGGAGATTACGAAAAAATCAACCGTATCGCCTATGATTATGATCTGGTTATTGACAATGACAATTTCACCATTGAAGATCATGAAAACCCTATTGACCGGGGCATTGAACTCTATGATCAGGGTAAAGTCCATATTCTTATGAAAGGAAGCCTCCACACAGATGAAATTCTGCGGGGAGTTTTCCGTTATCTCAAAAAAAGCGGCAAACTCAAACCAGGTGAATTAATATCACATTCAGTAGTCATGGATATCCCCACTCGTAACAAGTTGACCGTTATTTCAGATGCAGCTGTCAATCCATATCCTGACAACGAAAAAAAAATCAAGATCATTCAAAACAATCTGAAAGTAGCAAAATACCTGAATCTTTCAATGCCCAAAATTGCAATTCTTTCAGCCATCGAAAACATCAACAAAAGTGTTACCAGCTCTATTGATGCTGATAAAATCTCAGAAAGGTTTGCTGACAGAAAAGACTGCATAGTTGAAGGGCCCCTCTCCTTTGATGTTGCCATGAACGCGAAAATCGCCCAGGAAAAAAAATATGCCGGCAAAATCCAGGGCAATGCTGATATCCTCATTGTTCCCGATATCGATGCCGGCAATATTCTTTACAAGTCATTGACAACTCAATCCAATGCGGTCTGTGCAGGAATAATTCTCTGTGGAGATATTCCCATAATTCTTACATCCCGAGGTGACTCAGCCCGTTCGAAGCTTGCTTCAATCGGGCTTTCCATCATCTCCTATTTTCACAACTACAAAGGAAAAACCCGATGATTTCGGATTGTTTAAAGTATCGAATCCAGTTTACACAAATCAACTTTAACCGGCAAAATCCTTCATTTTCCGGATCCGGAAAATGAAATTTATAATCAGAGGTATTTGAAATGGAATGGAAAATAAAGAAACTTGAAAAGCTGTATAGTGAACGCAAAACCACAGTAAGCAAAGCTTTCGCAAAAGTAAAACCCGGAAGTAAAATTTTTATAGGTTCAGGTGTATCTGAACCTCAATATCTGGTTTCAAAATCAATTGATTATCCGCTCAATATAGCTGATACTGAGGTTTTTCAACTGGTTTCCCTCAATTCATCTCCCCACACCGATGCCAAATTCAACAACATGTTCAGGCTCAATACATTTTTCATCGGTAAGGCTGCCCGTAATGTTATTGCCAGTGGAGACGCTGATTATACCCCCATTTTCATCTCTGAAATCCCCGATCTGATAAAAACCGGCAGAGTTCCTTTGGATGTGGCAATTGTTCAACTGACCCCTCCTGACAGCTATGGAAACTGCTCCTTGGGAGTAAGCGTTGAATGCATGCAGGCAGCCATCAGAAATGCCAAATATGTAATTGCCCAGATCAATTCACACATGCCACGAACTATGGGTAACAGCTTTATTTCCATTGAAGAACTCGACGCCATCATCGAACATGATGAACCTATCCTGGAATATATCGAAGAACCACCCGATGCAATCGCCGAAAAAATTGGGTTTTACGTATCACGCCTCATCCCCAACGGAAGCACTATTCAAGCAGGAATTGGTTCCATCCCCAATGCTGTCCTCCATCACCTTACCGACAAAAAAGATCTTGGAGTGCACACAGAAATGTTTTCCGACGGTCTGGTGGAATTATTTGAATCCGGAGCCATTACTAATCGCAAAAAAACATATCACAACGGTAAAATCACCGCTTCTTTCTGTCTTGGCTCAAAAAAACTCTATGATACTATCAACAACAACCCTGTTTTTGAATTCTATCCTACTGATTATATTTCTGATCCCCGCAATATTGCCTTGAATGAAAACATGTGTGCCATCAATTCAGCTTTGCAGATTGATTTTACCGGTCAGGTGTGCGCCGATTCAATCGGGTTCAAGTTTTATTCCGGTATTGGCGGTCAAGCCGATTTCATGAGGGGCAGTGCTCTTTCAAAGGGAGGCAGACCAATAATTGCCATCCCCTCAACCGCCAGAGACGGCAAAGTCAGCCGCATCGTTCCCGCCCTCACCCAGGGTGGAGGAGTTGTCACCACCAGAGGTGATGTTCATTATATTGTAACCGAATACGGCATAGCTTATCTCCATGGCAAAAACATCCGCTCAAGGGTACTTGCCATGATTAACGTGGCCCACCCCAAATTCAGGGAAGAATTACTGGAAGAAGCAAAAAGACTCAATTATGTTTACCAGGATCAGGAACTTCCGAATGTGGAAGGTCCCCCCAAAGAAATGAATTTCACCCACAAAACTCCCGAAGGAGAAACCATCAAATTCCGAAATATCAATCATCTGGACGAGGAAAAACTTCGCAGATTCTTTTACGGTCTCAGAAAAGAAGATGTTTATTACCGCTTTATGGGTTATGTTCGCACCCTCGACCACAAAGCAGCTCAACCTCTGGTTGTCATGGATTATGAAGAAAAGTTCGCTATGATCGGTTACACAGGAGATATGCCTGATGAGCAACTGATTTGTGTGGGTCGCTGGTTCCTGGATCGAGCCACCAATATGGCTGAAGTTGCATTCACCGTGTCTCCTGATTATCAACAAAAAGGCATCGGCTCCTTTTTGCTTGCCAAAATGATTGAATTGGCCAAACAAAAAGGCATCAAAGGATTTGTAGCTGATGTTCTGGCCAAAAACAGAAAGATGATGAAGGTCTTTCTCAACTGCGGCTATGATGTTTCAGTATCCTTGGAATATGGAGTTTACTCCATCAAATTTACTTTTGACAATCCCTCTGACGATCACCTTTACTATTAAAGTTTTCTACCACCCCCCCTGTCCTGCCAAACTCCAACTTCTAAAAACGAAACATCTTGATATCAATTCCCTTGGAAACTTCAACCAGAAAACCAAATTTAAAAGTAATCAGCCCCGTATCGGGATCAACTATCTGAGGTGGAGGATTGGAAAAGGGAGCTGCTCCCCGAAAAGCCCTGATTGCCTCTTTGTCCAGAAAGGTAAGTCCACTGGGTTTGGTGATGATGATTCTTTTTATTTTTCCCTGGGGGGTAAGACTTATTTTAAGAACGGTAAGCCAGTTTTTAAAGCCATAAAAAGAACCGTCAGGATCGTGAATACGATAGACCTTACCTGGAGACCACACCTGAGAAACAGCTTCCTTCAATCTGATGAAAAAACTTGCTCCCAACCATCTTTTGGTTTTAAGAATAGTCTGCTCTCCTGATTTAACCCCTTTAATCTGATCCCGGGCCTTTTCGCCCAGAAGTTTTCTGACTTCTTGCTGGGAAAGGGAAAGTTTGAGCTCGGTTTCAGAAGAAGCTGGCAATGAAACCTGCTTCTTCTTTTTATTTTCACCTTTCTCTCCCTTATTTTTATGGGTTTCATCTTCTTTTTCCGGTTTTACCGCAACTTCACTGTTTTTAAGCTTTTCCAGTTTTTTGACTTTGGCATTTTGTTTTTTTTGAGATGATTTTGGTTTGGAAGTTGTTGAGTTGACGGGAGCTTTGGTTTGCTCTTTTTTTACTTTGATTTCCTTTTTATTTTCAGGATCATCCCGATTAACACTTTCCTCATCGGGATTGCTGTTTCTGTCAGTGATTTTATATGTGTCCGGAGACTTCTTCTTCTCAGGTTTTGATTTTTCGACTTTCTCCAAAGTTACCACCTGATAATCCTTGCCTTGATCAGGATCATCTTGAGAAAAGAAAAACCAGGAAAAGAAAAACAAAAAGGCAAAATGCAGCAACAGAGACAATAACACTCCGATAACAGCAAATTTTCTTGATGTATTTTTTGAATTCTCCAAGGACTTCATTCAATATTCCTCAAAATAAAAACCATTCTTTTGTCTGAACCGGCTCAGGAGAAGAAACTGCCTGCAATTTGAAATAATTGACCCGAATCTTCTTTTTTGCTATTAACCAGTTCTGACTAGTTTCCATCTTAACGGGAATCAAGTTTAAACTAAAGAGTTCCCATCTCAAGAAAGACTCTATATGAATATACCATCTTTTACAGTGATTTTCCTGCTTGTTTTTTCAATATCCTGTAACAACAGTGATACCTCAAAAACAATAAACAGTGAAACACTGGCAAACAACATCACTGAAGAAAAAACCGAAAACAACAAAAATAACACTTCAGACGGGAAAAAAAAGAGTGATAAGCGCAAGATCTCAACTGATCAAACTGAAAAAACAACTGAAAATTCCAGCGTAAACAAAAAAAATACAACTTCTTCTCTAGAAGAAAAACTGAAAAACCTGAAGATTCCAACAGAACCTCTGGCTAAAGCCCGCTTTTTCCTGAAAATGGGTTATGGAGCTTCGGCGCTTGACCTGCTCAAGAAAAACCAGAAAAAATATGCCAAAGATTTCAAATACTGGTTGTGCAGACTGGAATCAGCTTATTTGTCCACTGCATACAAGGATGCTGAAAACAGCATAGTCAAAGCTTTGGAAATAACTACCGACAAAACTGAAAAATATAAAATTTATCTGTTGCAAGGAAAGATTTTCAACAACCGCAAAAAATACTCGTCTGCAATAACAATACTGCAAAAAGCAATCAGCCTTCAACCTAAAGCATTAACTGCCAGACTGGAAATTTTTCCCACATTGAAACGTTACAAAAAAGTTTCGCTTTTCAAAGAGATACTGCAAAAAGCACTTGATTTTCACCCCGATTCCGGATTATTGCAGATGGCCAAGGTTGATCTTCTGTTTCTGGAAAATAATAGCAAATCAGCCTTGCAACTGCTTGAACAAATAAGCTCCCAAACCAAATACAAAGATTTTGTCAGAGCCAGAGCTCTCGATCGCTTTGGAATCAACCTGGCAACCTCAGATCGCAAATCAGCTTTGCAATTATTAAAAAGATGTCGTAAACTCTTTCCCAAGTACGGTTGTACCGGAACAGAAGTTGAACTGTCTCCACCCGACCCGAGACATCCTTGGCGCCGCATCCGCTCTCTCAAACGAGGAAATTATAAAAAATAACCCATGCATTCATTTAAAATCATTTTTATCTTATTATGCACAACAATTATTTTTCTGAGCAGTTGCCAGGAACAGGAAGACGACGGTTGGCCACCGGTGGCTCGTGCCTTTGTGGAACCTGCTTATGTACCCCGAGGACAAACAACCGAAATCACCCTGGATGCAAGAAAATCATGTGATGCGCTTGATTATCCAAGTTTTTGTGATGCTTCCGAAGACGGAGACGGTTGTCCTTCAGTCTGCCCCGGCGGCATTACCTATAGTTGGGATATACCCGGCAAGACAGGCAATATCCGCACCTTAACCAATACCTATTCCCTGATCAATGTCGATGTTAATATTGATCGTCCCGTAGAGATCTCCCTCACTGTCACCGACTGCGAAGGCAAAACAGCCTCTAAAAATATCTGGCTGGGAATTACTGAGTCCACAAACAATTCACCTGGTGCTGACAATCAAAAATAATAGGCTATCCCCACCACGGTTTATCCTGCCCTGAGGCAGAGTTGACGTCCCAAATTTAATATTTAGTTCCCATCCCAAAAAGGATTGTTCTTTCTCAGTCTGGTTTAAAAAAACATGGTCTCAAGGGAATTACCCAAGGTTGAATGAAAACGAGAAATAGAAGCAAAACCTATTCTCATATGAGCTGCAATCAAAGCATAAAAATAAAGGTTTAACCCCGGCAACAGCAAGAAGGAATAAAAAATACCGGCTTCCTGCAGATCTGATTGTCCGAGGTGTGTTTCTCCAAAAGTTGAAATGAGATGGTAGGAAACAGTTATCCCCAAAACCAACTGACGGGTAAAAGGGGAAAACCCGAACAATTTGCTCAACCCTATAGCAACTATGGAAAAAGTTGGAAAGAAATATGGAGCCAGGGTAATCAACCAGTTTCCTCTGCCCAAATAAGTAGTAAGACCTCCGCTTCTATAGGAAGTACTGATGCCGATAACACGATGGAAAGTGAGCAGAGCAAAAAGGGCATGGGTCAATTCATGTTCAAGGGTAGAAAACCAGGTTCCCCAGATTGGATTCTGGAAAAAAAACTTCCAGAGAAAAAAATACCCGGCGATACCACCCCAAAATGCATAATTATCCAACAATTGGGACCAATTCCAGTTACCATGGTAAAAAGTTGAAATAATCCCGGGAACCATAAGAATGGAAAATATAGCTGCCGGCCATTTTATCCAGAAAAATAATTTGTCGAATTTACTGTGCAGTCTGAAGGGAAGCAAATTTTCACCTGTTGGGGATTGAGCGGAGAATAGTTCCATCTTTCATACCGATAAAAATATTCTGTTTCCACCAACCGATACTCACCGGCATTTTTGGAACAGTCTGAGAGAGCAGGTTCTCAAATTGGTTCAGGGTTCCATCTCCCTGCAACAATCCTAATTTAAGTACCCAGGAGGAATTTGTTGGAAGAGGATAGGAATTACCCTGAAGATAAAGTACGAGGCAGCGGTCCACATCGAAACAATATAAATCAAGTACAGTATACTCCGAAAGGGCATCAACCGGAGTCAACTGATCATTTTCGAGAAGACGTACCCCCCAGGTGAGCTCACTTCCGATGTTCACTCCATTGAGCAAAGTCAAAGTAGAACTGAGGGGATAAGTATCCAGGACAAAAAAGTCCGAAGCCTGATTGTATTCTGAAAGTTCCTGACCATCCCAGATATAACTCAAGCCGTAAGTTGTACCTTCCGAACTGTAGTAACCAAAGATATAAAGCTTCTCCTTGTGAACAGCAAGACTGGTAAAACGATGATCCCCGGGAGGTTGGGGATGAATCAACTGCTGTGCTATCTCAAAATTTTCGCCTCCGTCATGGGAAACCCACAAAAAAGCATTGACTGTTGAATTGTTGTAATCGTCCATATTGCCGCCACTGCCACAGGCATAGATTTTATTACCCCAGACAGCAACATCATGAACATGCCAGGCAAATTCCAGGGTTCTGCTTTTGTACCAGTTGCCACCCTTCTCCAGCAAATAAACATTGCCCATAAGACCATCTTCGGTTGCATCAACACCAGGAATCAGCAGAAGATCCTCGTAAACCCGGTAAAAACTGATCTCTTCTTCTTCCACTGCAAAATCCGCTCGCAGAGAAGAAGCATCAAGGGAGGTGAAATAACGTGGTTCAATAGCACTGACCCTGCCCAGATTATAGGTGGCATCTCCGTACCCCAGATAAAAATTACCGTCGAAAACCTGAAGATCACTGATAGCTTGATTGAAATTCATATTACCAAGTTCACTGGCTCCGGCAGTGATATAGTCTTCGATGGGAGTAGCCCAGGGCTGGGCAAGTTGAAAGGAAAGTTCCTCAATATCTCTGGGAGGCAAAATTTCAATTTCATGGGCAAGAACATTATCATGCTTTGAATCGGAGCAGACAATGCTCATGAGACAGGTTAAACCAGCCAGCGCTTCTTGAGCCTTAAAAAAATAAAGACCATCTGAAATCTGGCCCCCGCAACTGTCATTATCTCCAACAAAGACTTCCAGCTCATCTCCGTCTGGATCTTGGCAATCTGGAACAAACTCAAAGATATCGTAGAGTTTTACATTGTCGCCGGGGGAATTTTCAAATTCCGGCGGGCGGTTTTTCTTGCCGTCATCACAACCTGAAAACAATAAGAAAACAAAAGTACCCAAAAGAAAATTGGTAATTGATTTGATTTGCATAATCACACCTGAACCAGAATTGAACAATTGCAAAAGTGAATTTTTAGTGGACAATCATTAATTTGCTGGTGAAGAAACTGGTAATCTGATCAAGAACATGGAAACGGGTATTGTCCCCCCATAAGCTGTGAGCTCTGCCGGGATAGAGCATCATTTCAAAAGGAATTTTTTTATCTTGAAATGATTTAATCACTCTGAGTGAATTTTGCAAAAGAACATTGTCGTCACTCATTCCGTGCATGATCAAAAGGGGAGAACTCAACTTCTCAAGTTCTTTCTCGTTGATCTTGGCTCTTTTGTAAACCTTTGGAACCTGATTGGGCAAACCCAGATAACGCTCAGTATAATGGGTGTCATAAAGGGTCCAGTCAGTGGGAGGAGCAACTGCAACTCCGGCAGCATAGGTGGGTTTGGCACGAAGCAAAGTGGCCATAACTGCATAACCACCATAGCTCCATCCCCAAACTCCTATCCTGTTTCCATCCACGTCATTTTTGCGATATAAGTAATTGTAGGCAGCCATGGTGTCTTCAACTTCAAATTTACCAAATTTATAGTAGGGAGCTTTGGCAAATTCGCGATTGCGGTAAGTGCCGCCTCTACCATCCACAATTAGCACATAAAATCCTTTTTCAGCCATATATTGGGCCCATAGGTTATAAGTGGAATTTTTTCTTCTTACATAATGACCATGAGGTCCGCCATAAACATTGACTATTGCCGGATAATTTTTCACACCCTTTTGATGACTGCGGGGTTTGAATTCAAGTGCGTTGAGGTGAGTGTAGACACCTTTTAACTGACTTTCTTCTACTTTTATTGTCACTTCCCGGGGTTTGGGCAATCTTGCCACAATGGGTTCAAACTTTTCAACAGGAGGAACTTCTTTCAGCAATTTTCCGGTTGCATTCCTGATCAGCAGTTTTTCACCTGTGTGAATATTGCTGTGA
This sequence comes from Deltaproteobacteria bacterium, assembly GCA_027858615.1. Taxonomy (GTDB): domain Bacteria; phylum Myxococcota_A; class Polyangia; order HGW-17; family HGW-17; genus JAQICJ01. The sequence continues at coordinate 6,252 of JAQICJ010000063.1, read as the reverse complement.
CGATGAAGAAATTTCTGACCGTCAGGGGCAACCAGAGCTGAATGCCAACCAGCACCAGAAACAGCACGAGAAACAGAAGAATTCCGGCTATAGTTCCATTTGAAGATTAATTTTTCTCTGCCGTTTCTGTAAAAAACTGAAACCCAGACAACCTGCTCTTTTTCATCATGAAATACTACTTTATCAAACCAGTATCCATTTTTCAAAGGCATGAATCTTCTTTGCAATTTACCCTTTTCATACCACCCCAGATAGAGATTTTTAGTCAGGCGACTCTGGGCTGTGGCCTCGATATATTTAAAACATTGACCACAATTATTTTTGATTTGTTTTAGTTGTTCAAAGGAAAATTCTTTGAGCCGAAACCGGGTATAAGAATTTGGAATCTTGGCTTTTTGAAAATAACCACAACTGCCGCATTGTTTTTTCATGGCATTGAATCTGGAAGCATCACAGTATTTTTGTTTCCACTGTTCGGTGCTGAAGAAAAACCTGTTGCCGTCCTTGAAAAAGCGGAGGTCTTTGTTCAATTCGACCCAAGCCTCATCAAGTTCAGTGATCATGGTGGAACAACTGCCGTTTAAAATTTGGCAGCGATTGAGCTTGAGTTCTTTTTGTGAGCGGTTCTGAGTCTGGATTGCAACCTGTTTTTTATTTATCCATTTGACTCTGGGTATATATTCATAAGCGGGAAGCTTGAACCAGCGAATTTTACCTCCTCTATATCCAACCACCCCAGTTTCTACTTTGGCATTATGCTTACCGGCTGAAGGATATCGCTGTTTTACAACCTTGAAAGAATCACTGCCGACTTCAATTCTTTTGCGAATGGGAACTGCCCTTTCATCTACTTTGAGAAAAGCAAGGTTACGACTATCGGGGGACCACCAATAACCTCGATAACGTCCCATTTCTTCCTGGGCCACAAATTCACTGAGACCAAAAGTAATGTTTTTATCCTTTGATTTGGTAATTCTGAAGGTTTTTCCTCCGGCTAGCATCTGCACATAAAGATCTCCCTGTTTTACATAAGAAATCTTTTTTCCATCAGGGGAAAAAGTTGGATCTATTTCAGCTGCGGAATCGTTAGTTATTTTTTCAGTTTTATTAGTTTTGAGGTTGTATAGATAAAGATCCCCGGATAAGGGAAAAAGAATTTTCTGGCTGGAAGGATGCCAGTAATAACTGACTATTCCTGTTCTGGACATTCTTTGTCTTTCCCTGGCAGCTTTTTCCCTGGCACTTTCAACAATTTTCCCTGCCACATCTTTTGATTTGACCAGTGGCATCAGTTTGTTGTTTTTAAAATCGTAAGCCCAGAGATCATTGAAATTGTCTTTGCCTGCCTTGAGAAAAGTCAGGAATTTTGCGTCAGGAGACCACTTTAATTTACGTACCTGTTTCCCTAAATATGCACCGGTGGCAACTTTGTTAAGATCAAGAGCAATCTTGGGACTGGTAAACCTGATATTTTTTCTTTCAAGCTTGTGCTTGGAAACCCGGTTGGCAGTTTTAAATTTGACTGTCGTACAGGATGGACATTGACTCTTGCAGGAAGAGAACCCCAGAAAAACAGAAACAAAAAGTAAAAGATTGATATTAGTTGCAAAACGGCTTTTCACTACAAACTCCTTTGGGAAATCAACAGCATTCCAATCAAAACAATTAACAAAGCCAAAGATTATCAAATTAATAACAAACACTTTAACAAACTATTTAATATTTATCTACTTGAGAATGGAAAGGATGTTCGACTGAGCAAGAAGCTTGCTTCATCTGCTTTGTCGTAACTACTTGAAATAGTATCGACTATGTCTGCGAAGTTTATCCGTGCATCTAAGGCAAACTTCTTATCCAGTCAAAAAAACCCATTCTGGGACGGGAACTACTTACCTGCAAAACGGGCTTGGGAAAAATTTGACAACTGTAATATATTGACAATTTTCAACTGGGAATCTAAACCAATAGAGTACTTGGTTTAGATTTTAAGCCCGGAAAATATAATTGGATATCAATTTTCTGCAGACTATTGTGTTGTTAATGTGTTGTTAAAAACATTGTAATACAAAATTCTCCAGTACTTTCAAACTGAGAAAGTTATAAAATGTTCTTGAAAAAGGGAAAAATCCAACAATTTATCAACAAACAAAAAGAACAATTCCATCATAAACTGGAATCGCTTTTTGACATGCCGGCATCACTCTTTCCAGATCTTAATCGCAGCAGAATTTCAAAAATTATGCAGATGAAAGTATTCTGGCTGGAAAAATTCCTCCTCAGTAATTTAAGTCATCTTGATTTTGACAAACTGGTCAAAGATCTGTTTGAAATTCTTGAACTTGATACTCTTGTTCTGTTTAAAATCTCATCAACACACTCCAAAATTATTTCTTTTTCCCCCGACAAATACGATGTTGATCTCTTTTATAAATTAAAAACACGCTGGTTACAGGAAAAAGATCCTGAAACTTTCATTCTGAAAAACATCGACCTCAAGGAGCAAAACCCCTTAGTCAACGGCAACTCTATCAGGGTTTCCATTATTCCCATCAAATCCGCAGACAAGATTAAAGGCGGTTTTTTTCTTGTGCACAGCTCAAGACATCCAATACAATTTGGCAATTTTGATCTTTCTCAAGTTCGAGACTTTGCCCACTATCTGAGCAAGGTGTTTTAACAGCAATTTTTATATTATGAGTTTTTTCACTGCTAAATATAATTCCGGTTCTGAATTTTTGGATTCTGTCAATCAGGAAAAGAAAATCATTTTCTGTCCCACATCCATGGAAATAGGCCTTAACCAGAAGGTTGTTGCCGAATTGCATATACCAGGAGCTCCAAACATTTTTCTACTCAAGGGAGTTGCTGTTGCCTGGCAAAAGGCCATTCCCCGCAATCGCATTCGTAGCGGACTTTATCTGAAATTTTCCACAAATGAACTGAAGAGACTTGCCTACTATCTGTCAATTTTTTCCGGCTCCATTCCTGTACCTCCCCGCAGAAGAAAATATCCAAGGCTCCCGGTTATTATGACAGCCAAGGCACGCGTTATCAAAAAACCCAACTACTTTGAAATTAAAATTCACAATTTTTCAGAAGGTGGTGCCCGGATCAGTTCGGGAAAAAAACTGGAAATCAATTCTATTCTTTCCATCGAAATTGCAGCGCCAGGAGGAGTGAAGCCAATCCCTTTCAGCGCCAGAGTTGTCAACAATCCGGAAGACAACCTCTACGGAATTAATTTCATGACCCGTGAACACGGAACCAGTTCCCTGTTAAAAGAAATAATGGAACGCTTCAAAAAATTGAGTTTTGTCATTTTTCTATTGGCGTTTATGATACCGGGGGTAGTTAAAGCAGCTCATTCCTATGTATATTATGATTACTCCATTTTGAAAAACGGTATAATCAATAAATACGGCCTCAGAATTTATTCAAATGGGAGACTGGTATATTACAAAGGAATCGCAAATTCCAAACCCAGGGAAATATTACTGAGTAAAAACAGTCGCAAATTTGCGGACAAAGTCTTTGCCGCTTTGCAAGAGGCTGAATCCAACCACTCAGAGAATACTCCCTGTGGCGCTCCCCGGGGGGGCAAACTAGTCATCTCAAAACAGAAATCCTCTCCTCGCAATCTGAATCTCCAGGAAATAGACAAACTGGAAAAATATGGCAAAGTTGTGAGAATTATGCAGAAAAGGCTGCAACCTCTTCATCCTGAATCAATTAGAAACAATTGTCTTTCACTAAATGTTCCAGCCAAAGTTGAGATTCTTAAAGATCCAGGCAGTTTTGAAAAAGATTTTGAAACGACCCCCCCTCATTCACCTAAAGAGCACTTTATCAATTTGCTGCAGGCAGATGATTTGCAAGATAAGCTGCAGTATCTCATGGAAATTGTTACGACCAGAGGCTCCGATCTGTTTTTTGGCAAATACCTTCTGAAAAACCATCGCTTCAGTGACGAGGCAAAAAAAATTGCCAGGTATTTCAGCGCCCCCCTTGTTTATTCAGTGATTTCAAGCAGAGAAGGACAGAAATTGCTCAACTACTATTCCCGCTCCCGCAGTGTGGAAAACAAATATTTTGCTACTTTATTGTTTCTGCTCAATTACAACTTTTCTGCTGCAGCAACTTCGATCAATATCTATTACAGAGGTCTGGCCAAAAGTGAAACAGGAACCGAAGTAGCTCAAAAAATAAGAAAAGCGCAAAAAAACATGGGACGGCTCAATTATGGAAAATCCAGCTGGGCCAACCAAATCAGAAGAATAAGTTTTTTATTTGAGTTCTGGTATGATTGGGCTCGAAGAATTTCTCCACCCTCAAACAATGCTCCCACTCTTGCCCAAATCTTTTATCAAAGAGCATTCCATTATGCCCGCATGTATGCCGGCAACCTCAGAATTGGGTCTATTTCCTCAACTCCTTATGGCCGCAAAACTCTTAGAAAACTGCTTCCTCTATTTCTGAGCAGACACTGGTATCTGTATCCGGTATATACTCAGGTGGATATTATCAATGTAATCACCGCCATGCGGTCGGCTCCCAAACTATTTGGCGGACCAAACCAGGTGGAGAAACTGATCCCCTCCATCAGCAACAGAATTTATGAATTATTACGGCTACGCCGCTTTTATGCAGTTGATCAACTTGAAAAAAAATATTCAAACAAAATCGATCCCATCATTTTAAAACAAGCTTCGGGAATGGCACTTTACCATAACCGGGACTATGAAAAAGCCAATAAAATATTAAGCGGGGCTCAAACTCCGGACGATCATAAATCACTGCTGGCTTATTTCTTTTCAATTCTCAAAAGCACCAATAACCCCTCAAATCTGGAACAACCACCTGAAAATAAAATAGAAGGTCTGTCCAGAATCAAATTTCTGCTAACACAGAATACAACTCAAAAACCCAAAAAACGTCTGGCTCAATGCCAATTCAACCAGCTTGCGGCAGAAGAAAAATTACTGCTCATAAAAGCAAAATTGAGCACGGGAATTCCAGGAGCAATGGAAAATTTAATTACTCTAACCCAAACCAAATCACCGGCTCAATCTGACTCGGTCAGTTTCCTTGCCCATCTCTATCTGACAAATAATAAAAGTTTTGAAGAAGTTTATGACCTACTTTCTTCTAGTTTATACAATGAACAAAGTGCTGCCAACTGGGGTCTGCTGGCAACTTCCGCCAAATATGACGATTTTCCAAACGCACAAATCCTTGCCCATAAGGCTGTCAATACAGCTTACAAAAACCCCAGACAAATGATCTCCCTGCTTAAACTCTTTGTAAGATTTGCTGTTTTTCCTGATCTTTCCTACCAATTAGCACAAGAAGCCCTGGCCAGATTTCAATTCAACCCTGAATTAGCCTGGCTCCGAGCTGCTCTCTTTTTACGTTCAGGAATGAAAGAACAAGCTCAGAACGAAATCAGCAGAGCTTTGCAAAAAGATCCGGGAAACTATAAATATCAAAAGTTAGCCAAACAAATCCAAGCAATTTAAAACCATACAAAAACCATACACGACCAAGTCAAGTTTTCCCTATTCCATCGCCCTCTCTCAACAGTCAAAACCAGCATTTCCTCTGTATTTTTCACCACTTCTTTCTAGTTTCCCCAACCTGTCTTGGGTCGGGTTGGGCTTTTCTTTTCTTGCTTTTTGGTTGGAGTAGTTTTGTAGTGGGGTTGGATATTTTGGAGGGATTTTGTTCTGATCAGGTGAAATTTTTAATTACTTTTTATTTGATTAGAGCATTAAAATTTAATATGATTTTAAGTGGATCTAGAAATTATTGGCTTAGTTTTTTTTAGGAGATACACATGGAAACAAATTATTATCAAAAAGCATCTGAATATATGAAGGCTCGCAAATACGGGCTGGCAATTAAAAATTTCGAACTTCATCTTCAAAATAGTCCTCAAGATTATAAAGCCTTGATGCAACAGGGGATTTGCTATTATTTGAACGATTCGGTAGAACAATTCCTCAAAATTTCCCATAAAATCGAAAACCTGTTTGCTGCTGTAAACAAACTTCCCAGCAAAATCAGGCTTATGTGGAGAAACTACAAATCATTGGCACGAAAAGTTGCTGCTACTGCCATGATTTCAGGAACTTTACTTTCAACTGCTGCAGCCTGTGGTAAAACCGAACAGAAAACTGTCCAGGATCAAAATCTTATTGAAACTACTACTTCTGAGCAACAAAACAAGAAGAAAACTCCAGTTAACTTAAGAAA
>JAQICJ010000015.1 GCA_027858615.1 Deltaproteobacteria bacterium | reverse complement strand
ATTTAAAGATTTGAATCAGAAAAACAAGAAAAAAAAATCTGCAAGCAGAATAGTCCCATCTTGAATCTGACGATATTACCCTCTGGAAATAAATTGTCTGGTTATCGGTAAATTTTATTGAATGGTTCATCTGCTGGTGGGCGCGGGCAGGATTGAACTGCCGACCCCTACCGTGTCAAGGTAGTACTCTTCCACTGAGCTACACGCCCGCAAATCAAAGATAAAGATTAAGATTGTTTCTGACATGTAAGTAGTTTTGCCTTCAGAACAATCTTACAGGTAAAGATAATTATGATTATCAAGGTAAATTGTCAAGCAAAAACTATAGGTTTATTTGAAGCAAAACTAACTTGAGCGATGAAAAATACAAATTAAGGAAATATAATTGCGTTGCTGGACTATTAGTCATTTTCGGATATAATATCATTGGAATAATATTAAAAATTTAAAATAAGTTTTCTTTCAACTTGGATGGAGTAAATGATGGTTTCAAAATACCCTGTCAAAATTATTTTTCTTTTTGCTTTTCTGTTGGCAGCTTGTTCACCTGAAAGTGATCCCGTCAACAATAACAATAATACCAATAATTCACTTTGCAACGATGAGGATGGCGATACTATTTGCGATGTAGACGAAGGTAAAGATGAACAACGGGATACTGATGGCGATGGTACTCCTGACTATCTAGACTCCGATTCTGATGGTGATGGTATATCTGATGCCGTGGAAGCAGGAGATGAAGATCCGGCAACACCTCCTTTAGATAGTGACAGCGATGACGCCCCTGATTATGTTGATCCCGATTCAGACAACAATGGTGTATCTGATAATTCAGAAGGTACTTCCGATATTGACGGTGACGGTATTCCCAATTATGCCGATCTGGACAACGATGGCGACAGTATTCCTGATAATATTGAAATCGGTGGAGATCCATTCAACCCCCGCAATTCTGATGATGACCAAATTCCCGATTACAACGACGCCGATTCCGACAACGATACCATAGGCGATAAATATGAAGGAATGCAGGATTCCGATGGCGACGATATTCCCAATTACCGTGATATTGATTCCGACAATGACGGTGTTCATGACATCTATGAAGGAGGAACCGGAGGCAACATCAATACTGCTCCGGTGGATACCGATGAAGACAGCCATCCGGATTTCCTTGATGCAGACAGCGATAACGATGGCTTGGCTGATGGTCAGGAAGACATCAACAACAACGGTTATGTTGATGGGAATGAAAGTGATCGCACCAAAGCTGATTCAGATGATGATGGTGTCAGTGATCTCATCGAAGTTGCCGCCGGAACCGACCCACAGGATGCCTCAGACAATCCCCAGGCAAATGGCAATTTTGTTTTTATTGTACCCTTCGAAGAAACTCCTGAACCCGAAGATGACGTCCTCAATTTCTCCACCGCTTTTCAAAAGCTGGATCTGCTTTTTGTTGAAGATGTCAGTGGTTCCATGGGCGCCGAGATGACCGCAGTACGTGACGGACTGGTTGATATGCTGGATGCAGTTGTTTGTGCTCCGGGTGAAGATCCTGCACTTACTAATTGTGTTCCCGATGTTGAAACCGGGATCATCATCTTTGGCGACAGCACTAATGATTATGTTCTGGTCAAGGAAATTGACAACAACAATGCTGCCACCCAGACTCAACTGCCAGATGATGCCTACGGTGGTGGTGAAATGCCCATTACTGCCATGAGGGCGGGAATCAACAGCACCTGCAGTTATGATCCCACTAATCGGGTTGGGCGTGCCTGCTTCCGTCAGGGAGCTCTCAGACTCATGTTGCTTATCACCGACGAAGATCTTGATGAAGACGATATGTATAACAGTTTTCAGCCTGCCTACGACGATCTGATCAACGGACAGGTCAGGGTAATTCTTGATTTTGGTGAAGGTACTTCTACTTCTCAGAATAATATTTATTCGGCTCTTTCCAATGCCCAGTCAGGAGGAACCCATCTGGTTCCAACTCTTGATCTGGCCAACATCAACATTGATGCCTGCAATAATCTCGGAGGTAATCCTTTTTATAACAACAGAGCCATCCTCCAGGGCTCAGATTCCAACGCCGGCCTTGCTCTTACTTGCGCGGTTCAGGCAGTAGGTTCCTATCTGCCCCAGGATGTTTATTCCGTTATCACCAACGATCCCGCCAATGCCGATGCTGAAGGCAATCCGGTTAATGCTCCCCAGGAATTCATAGATTATATCGAAGTTTACATGCCTTCAGGAGATGCCCAGTGCCCCGATGGTTACAACAGTTCCGATTCCAGTGGCAACGGATATCATGACATCTTCCTGGGTATTTTGCCGGGAAGTCCTGTATGCTGGAAGATCCACGTTAAAGAAAATGTTAGTATAGAAGCTGATGTGGAACCACAGATGTTCATGGCTACAGTTATGGTTTACGGAGAAGGCGGAGCCCTGCTCGACACAAGAGATGTTTATTTTCTCATTCCTCCAGATATTGAGGGACCTGGAGTTATCGAATAAACTGCCGGTTTTTCCTCAAATCTTCTCTTTCATCTATCATTAACAATCATTATCACCAACAGGGGTTGGAATCTGCGTGCAGGGTTTAATCCAGTTTTTTTATTGAAAAACCTGTGTATCCGTAAATTTGGGCAATAATTGGATTGAGAAGGTTGAGAAAAGCAAAAGGTAGATAATATAGGGGGAAGACTCCGAGGGTAGTCCACATGAAGGCCCCACAGGTATTCCAGGGAATCAGGGGAGAGGTGAGGGTGGCACTGTCTTCCAAGGTTCGAGACAGGTTTTCCGGAGCCAGATTGAACTTTTTATAGGTTGATTTATACATTTTACCGGGAAGAACAATGGCAATATATTGATCACCGGCCATAATATTGAGACCAATGGCAGTAAAAACAGTGGCTGTAATCAAAGTTCCCGTTCCTCTGACCATTTTCAGGATATAAAGAGTAATGGTTTTCAAAAAACCACCAGCTTCCAGGGCTCCGCCGAAAGACACTGCAGTAATGATAAGGGCCACGGTATCCATCATGCTGGCAAGACCGCCTCTGGATAGCAAGGTATCCATGGATTCATTGCCGGTGTTGCTGACAAATCCATTTTTGGCAACTGAAAATACAGCAGCCAGTGAGGTTTCCTGAAAAATCAAGCTACAGAACATTCCCATAACTACTCCCAGAAAAAGAGAAGGTAAGGCAGGTCTTTTTGTTGCAACCAGTGAGATAACTACCAGGGGAGGAATAAATAAAAAAGGAGTGATATTGAAATTTTCTGCCAAGGGTGCCGTGAATGATGAAATAGAGTTTGTTCCCGGACCACCGCCGGCAAATTGTCCCAGGATCAGATAACCTGCTAAAGCCAGGATCATAGAAGGTCCTGTTGTCCAGATCATGTGTCGGATGTGAGTGAACAGATCTGTGCCGGCTACTGCAGGAGCAAGATTGGTAGTATCACTGAGGGGAGACATTTTGTCTCCAAAATAAGCACCGGAGATAATAGCTCCCGCTGTCATTTCCGGGGGTATTTCCAGTCCTTTACCCAGACCCATGAGAGCGAGTCCTATTGTTCCCGCGGTGGACCAGGAACTTCCTGTGGCCAAGGAAACAATAGCTGAAACCAGGCAAGCAGTAAACAGAAAAAACTGAGGATTTACAATGTAAACTCCATAATAGATCAGAGCCGGAACAATGCCCGCTTGGATCCAACTGCCAATTAAAATACCCACTATCATCAATAGAAAAATAGCTCCCAGGGTTGTTTTTACTGATTTAACCATTCGGTCCAGGGTTGTTTTCCATTTTATCCCGGATAATCTGGAAATCAGTGCAGTTATTCCGGTAGAAAAAAGCAGGGCAATATGGGGAGATTGTTTGAAATGAATTACTGTAAGATAAAGGGAACTGACCAGAAATACTACCGGAATCAAAGCCAGAAAAATAGGTGGGTTTTCAGAGGGGCTGGTTTTGGATTTAGGCATTGATCTTCAATAGAGTCAGGGTTTTTTATCAGAATTTAAATTATTGTTCAGGACTTTTACTTTTTCCGGAGAGATTTGAAAAGACAGCCCTTTTTCAGGCTTGAGCCTGACCGGAAGGAATTGTATTTGTTTTTCGGGTTGCTTGGGTATTTCCACATAGGGTCTTAATTTGGATGGTGAAAAACTGTAGAGTTTGGATTGGTAACCATCCACCGTAATTTTGACATGCTCCGGCAACAGGGTGAAATCTGTGGAAGGATTATCTAATCTTATGGGTATATTATTGAATACTTTGGTTGTTTTGGATTTTTCAGTGACAATTTTGACTGAAATTTCTTTGATGTTGGATTTTATTTCTATTTTTGGAGGCAATTCAGGAAGTTTTATCTTTTTTTCAAAAACTCCGTCCTCATTAATTTTGAGAGGCGGCAAAGAGAGTTGGGGAAAAGACAAAACCAATGATTTGGGACCGCTGATAATAATTTTGTCAGGCTCGAGCTTAACTTCGGAAACTTTAAGAAAACGACCGCTTTTTACCTGAATATTCAAAGGCACGGTGCGACGGAGTTTGGTTTCAAGATTGATTGGAAGATATTGGGGTGAAATATTGTTGATTCTTATTTCATTGGGTAGTTCAAAAAGAGTGTGATCCAGATAGAATCTGCTGTTTTTGATTGTGCTCATATCTACAGTCAGATTTTTATCCATGATGGTTCCGTCAAGCTTTTTTATTTGAGCCCAGGGACCGCGAACCATCAGTTTAATTGCATGGATGGGGTTGTTCATCAGAATTTCATCATCAGGTTGGTTGATATATTTGACTTTGACATTGATAATGCCTTCTGTGTCTTTGTCGTTTCTTACAACGATGAACAAAGCGATGGCAATGACCAGTGCCATGAGTTTGAGAGACCAATTGTGATAAAAAGGAAAGAAAATTTTTTTATAATTCACTTGATTTTCCTTTTTTATTTTTGCTCCACCAGGTGGAAGGAGTTATGGATTGTTTTCTCATCAATCTCATCAGTTCGTTGCGTAAACGGCTGATGTTTTCCATTTCGACGATATTCCCCTGCTCGCATATGCTGATGATGCCTCTTTCTTCACTGATGACCACGGCTACAGCGTCACTGTTTTCAGAAATTCCCAAAGCTGCCCGATGGCGAGTACCATATTTGGAAGGAAGATCTTTTTGTTCACTGAGGGGAAGTAGAACAGATGCTCTGCTGATGCGACTGTTTTCAAAAATAACAGCACCATCGTGCAGGGGATTGTTGGAAGATTCATTGAACAGGGTCATCAGCAAATCTTTGGAAATTTCGGCATCAATCAATTGCCCCATGGTTAGTAATTGATCATCGACTTTAGTTTGTCTGACAAAAACCAGGAGAGCACCAATGTGTATTTGAGCCATATCATCTATGGCTTTGATAATATCTTCGAAGATCTCCTTTTCTTTTTCGATGGGTGTGAACAGAGGGAGACCTTTGCCTATACGAATAAGGACCCGTCTGATTTCTTTTTGAAAAATAATAATAATGAACAGAAAGAAGTAGTTGAAAACGTTGGACAGAAGCCACTGAATAGTAAACAGGTTCAGGTAGTAGGAGAATAATGAGGAAAGGCTGATGAAAATTATCAGCCCGATAAGCATGAGAAAAGCCCGAGTACCCTTTACCAGCACCAGAAATTTGTAGACAATATAGGTGAGCAGCAGGATATCCAGAGCAAAGGTGAACATGCTGAAATAAGTGTAATCAAATAAAGATAGATCAAATCCGTTCATAATTTCAGAAATGGTATAATAGATTGAGCAACTTGGAAAGATTGTTTTGCAGAAAAAGTATCATGGACTCTGAAAATGTGTGCTCCTGAAAGTAGAGAAAATATATTTGCGGCCACAGTGCCAGGAGTTCTTTTATCCACCGGAGCATTCTCAGATAAGTTTCCAATAAAAGATTTGTTGGAAACTCCTATCAAAACAGGAAGTTCAAGTTGTTTAGAAATTTCTCCCGTCCGAGCAATCAAAATTGAACATTGTTCAACTGTTTTGCCGAAGCCGATTCCGGGATCGATGATGATTTTATTTTTGGAGATACCTGCTTTTAGAGCTTTGGCGACAGTTTTTTTTAATTCATTGCTGACTTCGGTTACAACATCAGCAAAATTTATATTATCCTGCATGGTTTCAGGCATTCCGCGCATATGACCGATAACCAGGGCGGCTCCGTAATCTTTGACAACCGAAAACATATTGTCGTCAAACCGCCCCCCACTGACATCGTTTACAATGCAGGCTCCTGCATCAAGAGCATTTTGGGCAACTTCAGCTTTCATGGTGTCTATGGATACGGCGTGCCCTTGTTCAGCCAGCCAGGCCACAGTGGGCATGACTCTTTTAAGTTCTTCTTCACTGCTGACACGTTCGCTGCCAGGACGGGTGGATTCTCCTCCAATATCAAGGATATGAGCACCTTGAAAGATTGCTTTTTCTCCAGAGGCTGTAGCTTCTTCAAAGTGGTAATTTTTGCTCCCGTCAAAAAAAGAATCCGGTGTAGTGTTGATGATAGCCATAATTAAAGGCTGGTCAAATTTGAATTCAAAACCATGAACCTTGAGGGGAGGGGGAGTATATCTCATAAATTTAACTGTTTGAGAATGAAAATTCTGAACTGGTCAGGCCTTTACCGGTTTTGGGTTCTTTCCCGGCTGATCTGACGAACTCTTCCAGTTCTTTTCTTTCGAGTGTTTCTTTTTCAAGTAGGCCGTTGGCAATTTTTTCGAGAAGTTCCCGATTGGATGTGATTAGGTTTTTCGCCTTGCTGTAAGCTTTCATGACCAGGTTGTGAACTTCCTGATCTATAATTTTGGCAGTGCTTTCAGAGATATCATTATGTTTGGTAACTTCTCTTCCCAAAAAGATTTCTTCTTCATTGCTGCCAAAAGTGAGGGGGCCCAGTTTTTCGCTCATTCCCCATTCACAGACCATGCTGTGGGCAAGTTTTGTGCATTTCTCCAGATCATTACTGGCACCGGAGGTTTGAGTATCAAGGAAAATCTCTTCGGAAATTCTGCCACCAAGCATGATCCCCATATTATTTTCCGCAAATTGGCGGGTAATTTTAAGTCTGTCCTGATCGGGCAGTTGCATTACCAGTCCAAGAGCGTTGCCTCTGGGGACGATAGTTGCTTTATGAATAGGATCTTTTTCTCCTTCTATTAGAAGGGCAACCAGAGCATGTCCTGCTTCATGGTAAGCTGTAAACCGTTTTTCCTGGGGTGAGATCACCATGCTTTTGCGTTCGTTGCCCATAAGGATTTTGTCTTTGGCGAATTCGAAATCACTTTGTTCTACGATATCTTTATCTGTTCTGGCGGCGGCGAGGGCAGCCTCATTGACGAGATTGGCCAGATCAGCACCGCTAAATCCAGGGGTTCCTTTGGCGATGACTTTAAGATCGAGGCTTTCTTTAACAGGAATTTCTCTGCCGTCTATATGTACTTTGAGAATTTGCTGGCGTCCACGCACATCCGGCATATTAACTACAATTCTGCGATCAAAACGTCCGGGACGAAGCAGAGCGGGATCAAGAACATCCGGCCTGTTGGTAGCCGCCATGAGTATAATGCCTTCATTACCTTCAAATCCATCCATTTCAACCAGAAGCTGGTTCAGGGTCTGCTCTCTTTCATCATGTCCTCCTCCGAGCCCGGCTCCTCTTTTTCTGCCGACAGCATCGATTTCATCCATGAAAATAATGCAGGGAGCATTTTTCTTGCCCTGTTCAAAAAGATCTCTGACTCTGGAGGCTCCTACACCAACAAACATTTCCACAAAATCAGAACCTGAAATGGAAAAGAAAGGAACTCCGGCTTCTCCTGCGACAGCTTTAGCCAGCAGGGTTTTTCCAGTTCCCGGCATACCTACCAGCAGTACACCTTTAGGTATTTTCCCTCCAAGCTTTGTGAATTTTTTGGGATTTTTGAGATAGTCAACTATTTCTGATACTTCATCTTTAGCTTCTTCAATGCCCTTGACGTCGTCAAAAGTTATCTTTTTATCGTTTTCGGAAAGCATTCTTGTTTTTGCTTTCCCAAAAGTCATTGCTTTACCTGCTCCTCCTTGGAGCTGCCTGATAAAGAAAAAGAAGAGAACAAAAAGCAAAAGCATGGGAAGCCAGCTAAGCAACAGGGTGGGCCAGTAACTTTCTTTTTCCTCTACAACTTCGTATTCTATTTGTTCCTGATCAAGTTTTTCCAGTAATTTGGGAGAAATGATTCCTGTAGTTTTGAATTTTTGATTGTTGCGGGCATAGATGCCACTAATCTCATTGTCTGTGATTTTGAGATCTTTGAATTTTACACCATTTTCCACATCTTTTTTGAAAATGGAAAATTTAACTTCTTTGGAATCGCTTTCCTCTTCGTTCCATAATTTGAAAAGCATGACAAAAAGACCTAAAAGAAGGATCCAGACAATAATGGTTTTGTGTGATTGTTTCACTGGGAAACCTCTCGATTATAATTTAATACTGCCCTGAAAACTACTGCCCTGAAAATGGGATATTTCATCTGGCAATCTATTGTTCACCAACAGATATTTTGTGGCAGAGTGCAGCATATTCAAGTTGAAAAAAAAGGATTTGTCCAGAAAATTCTCCAGTGGATAATCTGGAGTAAAATCAATTTGACATATAAACCTGTAATATCTAATCCGTCAATGTCAATATAAATTACCTTATTTAAAAAAAATGAAGATAACAGTTCCCCCGCAGACGAGGGCAAAACAAAATTAGATTGTGGTTAACCCGGATCTTGAAAAGATTTAGTTCCCGTTACAGAATGGGGGTTATTGGATGAGTAAGAAGTTGGATTGAGATGTTAGGAGTAACTTCTTAGACATAGTTGATCCTATTTCAAGAATTTTCGACAAAGCAGATTAATTCAAATGACCTTCTCAGACGGTGATTTTCTTGTTTGAGATGGGAACTATTTACTGTTCGGATTTTGGATAATATTTGCTAGTACAGAGAATTCAGCGACAAAAAGGATTATTGTGGGGGCAACTTATTCTGATATGAAAGTGATCATTATGCCCTTTATAAGGTTTAAGCACTTTTTGAGCCCTTTTAATTACTGATTTCGGGCGGTAGATGATTCTTGCATATTGAAGCAACAGGTTTTTTATGATTTTGGAAGTATAGATTCTCATAACTCCTGTTTTATGAGTTATCAGGGCTTCAACCAACTCCCAGTTGCGTTCCACATCAAAGTGCAGGTGTTTGTAGATACCTTGACCACGTCCAGATTTGTCAATCTTTATGAACCTTGATTTAACTGGTTTGTAGGTTTTTCCTGTGGAAAGGTAGAAACCGAAATCAACATCTCTTCCAGATTGATGTGATTTATGTCCGGCTGCTTTTCCTCCACCAGATGGGCTCAGATCGCCGATAGTCAATTTTGAGCCGGGGAAAGAGTTATACACTTTGTGAGAAACATCTTTAACCAATTTGAGTAAGGCGGGAGTTCCCCAGACGTAATTTCTTCTTCTGGTTCGAGGGCTTATGAAATAGGTTCTGGAATTGACTGGTAGTTTTTTGCCCTTGTAAAGTTTGCCCTGATATACATGGCCGAGAGAAAGGGAGCGTTTGAATTTATTAACTTTATCCCAGGGAATAGTAAATTCTGAATTTATTCTTTTCTTTGCTGCAGCTTTTTTTCGGCCTTTTAATCTGCAGGAGATTCTACCATTGGGGAGACGTTTGCAATTTTCAGGCAAAGAAGCTGAAGATTCAAGTTGGACAGACAAGATAAAAAAGAAAATCAGAATTGGATATTTGCTCATAAAAACAGAAAGACTATTCAGGTTGGGATTATTTTTGGTAAACGGTTTATACAGTTGACCGGATTGAGGTCGAACTCCTGAAATTTTACAACTGTTTTGAGATAAAGCAATATTTTGGGAGCTATTTGTTTTGACGCATTCTTTCCAGCATATTTTGGATTATTTCTTCAACATCAGATTTTGAATAGTCGAATGAAACTGCCAGATTCTGCAATAATCTGTTTTCAACATTTGAGCGATGTCCGTCAACAGCTATTACCTTGTAAACTTCTTCTACAAGTATTTTTTTTGCGTCATCAGATTCTATGCTTTTAGCCATCTCAACTACATCATCATCAATATTTCTCTTTCTTACTTGTTTTCTTTCTTCATCATTCAATTCAAACCTGTCCATGAGTTGAATCAGATAGTTTTCTTCCTGATCTGTAAGAGTTGAATCGATCAGAATTGCCTGACAAACTATGGAACATATTTGTTGTTTTTCCTTTTTTTCCATTGGAACTTCTCCTGCTAGCCTGATATTTGCATGAAGTTGCAAATAAATCTGAAATAATATCTATCCTAACTTTAAAAATAGAAAATGTTAATAGCTTTTTCCTGGTTCCCTTTTCCAGATAAGAGATTAATTGTTGGAATTTGGATGTCAATAACCGAAAATATCTTTCATGGAACCCTTTAATTTCAATTTGTATTTGAGTTGAATTCTTCCTTTTATCGGATCTTCCAGATATTCATATTCATCTACATTCGGGACATAGCGTCTTATACTTGAGTCAAGTGATATTTGATCATGAAATTTAATCTCCATGCTTCCTTCCTGCCTGTTTTTTCCCAAAAAACCAACTTCAACCTCACCTTTGAATTCTAATCTTTTAAAAACTTTTTTTGATAATTTCAGTTGGAAGGAATCGCTGCCCAATTCCATTCTAACCAGATCCAACTTGGTGATCATCTTTATTGGGCTTGAAACAAGATCTGAAAGAAAGTCTCCTGTAATCTGCTTGATGGGCTGATCGTATTTTTCCACCGGATTCAGAGAAGATTTACTCATTCCGCCTGTGGTTGATATTGTATTGTTGTATTCGTCTCTGTATTCATCCATAGTTTTGCCCGATGCCATCAGAACCAGAAGTTGCCCCTGATTCATTTCGGGATATGAGGAAAGAGAAAACCTGATTTTGTCCAGGGGACCTTTGAGAGATAATTTAATGATTATTTCATCCCCCTTGTTATTTTGAATACTGTTGCTGCCTTCAAGAACAAGAAAGGGTTTTTTTGTTTTGTCAAAATCGACCATTCCTCTGTTGGTAGTGAAAGTACCTTTGAGAAAAGGAATATTAAAAGTTCCCTGATTGATAGAAATAGCTCCTTTGAATTCCGGTCTGGACAAGGTTCCCTTAATGTTGATCAAGCCTTCCAGATAGAGATTAGCTATATTGTTTTTTATTCTGAAATCACCGGAATTGTGGATATTGAGATCTAGTTTTATTTCACCTGTCCAGGGGTACTGGTCCCAGATTTTGTTGGAATTTTCCTTGAATCGCCTGATTGCGATAACTTTTTTGACAACATCGAATTTTCTAACGTATTTTCCTGAAACAACATCTACGCGACCGGTTATTTTCATTTGGTCAGTTTTGCCCGTTATGACAAGATCTGGATTTATTTCTGCGTAGTATTTATTTCTGGTTTTAAGGAAAATGCCATTTCCTTTGAGATTGAGAGAAACATGGAGTTGAGGAGAAAGAGCAATCCGGCCGTTTAAATTAAATGAGCCATTTCGGAAAATACCTTTGAGGTTTTTAATCTTTGCAACTTTCTGGTTTAGCCTGATCCTTCCTGAATTAATACGCAATGCGTGGCGATATCCCCTTAAAGAAAGATCTACCCCCTTGAATTGAACATAACCTTTGAATTTCGGTTTGGCTATTTTGCCTTTAAGTCCAAAATTAACCTGAACGGGACCCTTGAGTTTGTTTATGTGTTTGGGAAATAATGGTTTCAGGATTGACGAATCTACTTCTCCTTGCAAGAGCAAATCCATAGTTTCAGGCAAATAGTTGTTGAAATTTATGAAACCATTTAACACCGCTTGTCTCTCGTGGAAATTCAGTTCCAGATCTGAAAAAACAAGTTGATTGTCAGTCAGAATAATGGTTGAGTTCTGTATATGGTGCCAATCATCCTTTTTTGTTGTAGAAAAGGAGAGATTTTTGGTTCTGAATTTTCCGGTAATAACAGGATTTTTAATGGTACCACTTAAATGCAAATCAGAGGCTATTTTGCCTTTTATTTTTTTAATATGACCAGAGAACAGGGGGATAAAGACTTCCGGTGAAACCAGACTTGCAACTTTCAAATCAAGCATATTTTGATTAAAAGAACCTTCGATATCAATAATAGAACGTCCCTGTTTCAAACGAACTCTATTGAGGAAAACAAATTTGCCTCCTTCATACTTTATCCTGATTGGATTTTCAGCCCGGAAGACCAGGTTTTTTATTTTATTGTGTTTCGTTTTGAGCAGTACAAGCATTTTGTTAATTTCAATCGAAGGTGAAAAATTATTATTATGATAGTCAAGCAATAATTTTCCATTGGCTTTGCTCAAAATTGTTTCTGAAAGCATATTGGTGCCCAGGGAGAAGAAATCCCACTGGTTGAACTTTATTACTGCGGCTAATTTGCCATTTTCGATTTTGCCTTGCATAGAGAAATTCTCTCCTGCTTTCCCTCTTATTCTTATTTTTTTGTTTTTCCCTTCCAGATAAACTTCCATTTCATTTGTTATTTGCCAAGGAGATGAGTTGATTCGAGATATTTTCAAGTTCCCTTTTGCGGATTCAAGATTTTCAAGAAAGGAATCGAGGTTATCTAGTTCAAGTTTATTGAGGGTTAATTGGAGGGAACCATTGATGGTTCCTCCAAAATCCATGTTTTTTTGAGTTCTTTTCAACCTGTAGTTTTTAAAGTGGAGATTGATTTGGAAACGCTTTTGAATTGGATCCCAAGCTCCATTGGCAATAATGTTTTTTTTTACAAGTTTGAGGGAACCGGAAGTAATTTTTGTTCCTTTTCCCCTGACAAGGATTGTTAAATTTGCCCAAAAACTTTTTTTAAGCCCTTTGAAAGTTGCCTGCCAGCCATTTTTACGAAAAAAAAAATTCATCCTGGATTGGAAAGAGAAATATTTATTAAAAAATTCCAACTTTCTGGAAGTAACAGAGATTTTCCTCTCCTCTTTTTTGAAGGGAGAAAAATTATAGTTTATTTTATGTTTGCCGTAACGGGTTGAGAGGATCCCTTTGATTCTGATGGTTTGGTTTTGGCAAAGAAGGGTTCCGGTGAAACGGCCTTTGTATAAACCTGCTTTTACATCATCAACATTTAAATCTCCCTTGATAATTATGTCATCCCAATTTCCACTGATAGAGCCCGCAAAGCCGATTCCTTGATATGAAACATTTCTAATCATGATTTTTTCGTTAATTTTAGCATTCACTTGCAATCTGGGGCCTTTATCGCTCAAGATACCGTTGGCATTCAAATTTGATTCATCAGGAGAAACAACCTCAATTTCAGTTGTCATTTCATCGGGGTTTTCAAGAGAAAAAGAGAAGAGGCTATGATAATTCAAATTGAAATCACGATTCAACAGATGAGTATTCAAATTTCCTTTACTTGATAGCAAATAATTTTTTTTGTCCCGTTGAGTAATTTCAGTGTCTCCCTTAATGACAAGGTTCCCCGGTTTTGTTTGGGAATATTTCAGGGCACCCTTGAGTTTCAGCCCATTTAACAGCCTGCCTTTAAGTTTGAGAAAATTCCTTTTTCCACCCAGGTTGATAATTACGGGGAGATCTTCAAAGAGTTTTCCTTTAATTTTTATCGGTATATTGTATTTGGTCACAAAAAAATTGTTAAAATAAAGCGTTACAGGTGAAAATCTTTCAAAACGAATAACAGGGTTGCCAGATATCTTTACCATGGGAAGATAGTGTTTGAGAAGAGGCCTTATTGACTTCAAAACCAGATGAAATTCTTTTAATTTTCCTTTGAAGAAAATAATTTCTGAATTTATTTTTGCTTTTCCAAATTGGTGATAACTGGTAAATACAAATTTGTCCTTGAGGGAATTAATGGAGAAAAATAATTTTTTGTTCAATCTGCTGGCAAGATATGGATCAAGCTTTTTCAAGAATGCAGATATAAATGATGAATCGACTGCAAGTTTGAGATTGACAGATTCTGGCAGATTTATCCGGCCTGCCAACTGGGTAGCAATTATCTTTTTTTCTTCGAGATGAGGAAGATCCAGATAAATGTTCCCTTTGAGCAGAACTTTATCTATTTTAAGTCCCTTCCTCTCAGTTGGTCTTTTTTTGAAAGTTTTCATGAGTTCTGTGGGAAGCCAACTTTGTTTTTGAAGTTTAACCTTGAGGATGAAATCGTTTAATTGTAATTGGTCAAGATGAATCGGCGGGTTGAGGACAGACAGAAAATTCAGGTTGAAACTGTTGTTTGTGGAGGTAAAAACAGGGTTTTTTTCAGGAGAAAGGATTGTTATTTTTTTTATTTTGCCTGAAGGAATATCCAAATCGGATATTTGCAGTTTTCCTTTGAATTTTGAATTGAAGTTTGATTCTGCCATTGATGCAAAAATGCTTCCACCAAAGATGAAGCAATGAAAGCCCTGTCATCAGGCGCGGAGGGAATCGGCTTATTTCGAGTAGAAACCATCTATTTGTCCAGTCATATAA
>JAQICJ010000291.1 GCA_027858615.1 Deltaproteobacteria bacterium | reverse complement strand
TCTTCAAATAGTATCAACTTGGAGCCCCCATTTCAAAAATAACTTCTATTTTTTCTTGTTTTTTTTAAAATATTTGACATTTAATTTCAAATATATAAACAGTTCCCATTTCAGTAGGGGATATTTTCTTCTGATGCTGATATTCATCTTCTGTGATAAACTATAATCTTAGAATTTTATAAGAATAAAACAAATTTTGTCTACTTTGATAATTTCAAATAAGTTCCATCTTGGTTCTAAGAGATGCAAACAGAACCGCGGGACAACTAAACTCAAGTTTTCTGCCTGAATTCTGGAATTTAAGGAAATATTATGGCTGATATCCCCGATGGATACGAAATACAATCAGATTTTGGAGAAGGTTCAATAGCAAAAGTTGTCAAGGCTGTTGAAAAAACCACCGGCCAGGAAGTAGCCATAAAAATACTTAAAGATATAACCGATTCAGAAGATATTGCCCGCCTTCAGGTTGAAATGGAATCCATCTCCAGGGTAAGACATCCCAACATTGTTTCATTTCTGAATTACGGCAATAATTTTAATGGCTCTCCCTATATTGTCATGGAATGGCTCGAAGGTTGTACTCTGAGAGATATTCTTGAGGAAAAGCAATATGTTGATTCCCTTTATCTGGTTGATATATCCCTTCAGATAGCGGGGGCTCTGGCTGCCTGTCACAAAAAGGGAGTTGTCCATCGTGATTTAAAACCTGAAAATGTGATGTTAACAGGAGATAATTACAACCAGGTTAAACTTATAGATTTCGGTATGGCCAAGCTTCTCTATGACGGAATCAACCTTACTGTTGACGGTCATCTTTTTGGAACCCCTCAATATCTTGCACCCGAACGCATTTTAGGTGATGCTCCAACCCCTCAGACCGATGTTTACGCTCTGGGCATCATTAACTATGAGATGGCCAGTGGAATCAGACCTTTTGATGGTGAAAAATCCCAAAGTATACTCGTTCAGCATATTGAGGAACAGCCCAAATCTCTTCTTAATCTTATGGGAAAAGAAAATATCAATTTTGACCTTTCCATACTGACCAAGACCATGATGAGAAAGAATCCCAATCAAAGGCCTGATATCAATAAAGTTCTCAAATCACTGCGTACCCTGAGAAAGACGTTAATCTCAAATCAGATCTCCAAAACCCACACTTTTTAATCTGAATTTTTCCAGAGGAAAAAATGAAGAAATCTCACCTGCGCAAACCTGACTGGATAAAAAGCAAATTGCCCGGTACCGGCTCCTTTAAAGACATAAAAGAAAAAATCAGAAAGAAAAAACTTGCCACAGTTTGTGTGGAAGCTTCCTGTCCCAACCTCGGCAAATGTTGGTCCGAAGGTACCATGACAATTATGATCCTGGGAGAAGTATGTTCCCGAAACTGCAGATTCTGTGATGTCAAATCCCAGCTTGAAGGTTTCAATATCACAGATCCCGATCCGAAAGAACCCGTGAATATCGCCAACTCACTGGCAGAATTAAACAGCAGTTTTGCCGTAATAACTTCTGTGACCAGAGATGATCTGCCCGATCAGGGTGCAAACCACTGGGTCGAAGTAATCAGGGAAATCAAGAAAAAAAATATCGGGGTGGAAGTACTTGTTCCGGATTTTCGAGGAAAAACTTCACTGATTGATCTGATTATCAAAGAAAATCCCGAAGTTTTTGCCCATAATATTGAAGTTGTCAGAAGACTGAGCCCGGAAGTAAGACCTGAAGCCAACTATCAGCGTTCCCTCAATGTACTTTCCCATGCCGCTCAATCCAAAATGACGATTAAAAGCTCTTTAATGCTGGGAATGGGAGAAACACAGCAGGAAATTATTGAAACCATGTCCGATCTGCAAAAGGCAGGAACCCAGATATTAACACTGGGTCAATACCTGGCTCCCTCCCGTAAACATCATCGGGTTGAAAAATATTATACTCCCGAACACTTTGCTGAGTTCCAAGAGATCGGAGAGAAAATGGGTTTTTCTGCTGTTAAATCAGGTCCCCTGGTAAGATCTTCTTTTCAGGCAAAAGAATTGTACGAAAAAATAGTGGGCATTAAAAAATAAACACCCACTACTTTAGGAAATTATACTATTTCTCGTTCTTTTTGTTGGCATCAGCCATCTGTTTTTCCAGGATTTTTATTTCATTTTTCATCTGATTTATTCTGTCCTCAATCAATTCTTTCTGATCTGACGAAGAAACAAGATGACGCTCAACAATTACCGGGCGGTCGTATCCGCGATCGTAACCACGACCATATTCACCACCCCTGCCGCGTCCGTATCCACGGCCTCCTCCGCTGCGGCCATATCCGCGTCCCCTGCCACGACCCCTGCCGCGTCCGGGAACATTCTTGACAAATCCGGGTTCATCATAACCTGCACAATGACCCAATTGTCTTCCTGTCATTGGTCCTGCTCCATCTGGTCCTCTTCTGTCTCCACTTGGCATAATAATACTCCTTTCAAAAATATTGTTAAAATTGAAAACTAAGAATAATTTTCTCAGTTCTCGCTTACAACTCAAAAGATAGTGCACATATGTGCATAATGCAAGGGGGCAGTCCAAATTAAATTCTAATATGTTTCTACTTATCTGTATTTATTACTTTATAATATTTTTCATTTTGACAATTACTTTCTTATTTACTCATTAGTGCTTTATTTTTTGTTATTTTTTCATTTTTTTCAAAAATCATTCCTGGTGGAAATTGAAAAAACATTTTTTCGGTTGAAAGAACGATTACTCTATGGGAAAGTATATCGATTTTGCCTTTGTCACCATGCTTTTTGCTGTTTTTTGCAAAAGCAGTATTTTTTTAACAACTTCGTCATCTCCGAGGATCGTTATGAAAAAACTCCTGCCATTTTTAGTTTTTGCTCCCGTTTTCATCTTTATCTCCTGTACAGAACAAGCAAATCCCCAGCCCAATATATCGATCCAGAACAGACCGATATATTATGGAGATCCAGATACAACCCAGGAACATCAGGCTGTAGTTTTTCTTTACTTCAATTCCGGAGGTGCCTGTACAGGTACTCTGATTGACACCGATGTTATCCTGACAGCTGCCCATTGTATTGATGGTGCCAGTGCAGGTGAAATATATTTTGGTGACAATCAAAATAACTTCTACGCCCAGCGTAATGCTGTTCAAATGATTCCCCATCCCAATTTTATCTATTCAAACAATAACATTGCCAACGATATTGCCATTGTTATCATGGATTCAGATGCCCCTTCAGCAATCACACCAATCCCCCCCCTTCCCCCTGCTCTGGAAATCAATTCCAGTGATGAGGGAAATCTGATGCTTACTTTTGTGGGTTTTGGACAAACAGAAACTGGCACTTCTGGTACCAAGCTTTATGTCCAGGACACGCTCAACAATGAATGTTCAAACTCTTCCGGATGTGATCTCGGATATACTCCTCCCTATTCTCTGGCCGGAGGTACTATATCCTATGATCAAAACCCCGGAGGTCCCTGCAGCGGTGACAGTGGTGGCCCGGCTTTTATCTTTCGCAACGGAAATGAATATATCGCTGGGATAACTTCCTATGGAGACCAAAATTGCACCCAATACGGAGTGAGTACAAAAGTTGATTATTATTATTCATGGATCAGTCAGTATATTAGCGGAACAACCGCTGAAAACTGCACTAACGGCATCGACGATGACAGCGATGGTGATGTTGACTGTAATGACTCAGACTGCAGCTCCCATTCTTCCTGCCAAACCGGTGATGAAGCCTGTACTGCACCCGAAGTTGTTTCCTGCGGTGATTCAATCAATGGCACTACTGTCGGAGCACCTTCCTATTATGGAACCAACTCATGTATCGAACAATTTACAGAAGACGGACCCGAAGTTGCATACCAAATCAATGCTCCTTCCGGTTCCGAAGTAACCGTTGATTTGACTCCAGCAGCAGGAAGTGATCTTGATACCTTTCTACTGGAATCTTCCTGCGACACTGACAGTTGCATTGGAGGCAGCGCTAGCGAAGATAATGCTACCGAATCCTTTACTTATGAAGCTAACTCCGGCACTGATTATTTTGTTCTGGTGGAAACTTATTCCGGACCTGGAAACTTCAATCTTGAAATAACTTGCACAGGAGGCACTGCCGAAATCTGCGACAATGGTGTCGACGACGACAGCGATGGTGCTGTCGATTGCGATGACTCCAATTGTTCAACCGATCAAGCCTGCCAAACAGGTGCTGAAATCTGTAACAACGGTATAGACGACGACAGCGATAATGCTGTCGACTGCAATGATGCCGACTGTTCATCCAATCAGGCCTGCCAACTCGAAAATGAAATCTGCGACAATGAAATCGATGATGACGGCGATGGCGCTGTTGACTGCGATGATGCCGACTGCAGCAATTTTGAAGGCTGCCAAAGCACATTTACCGAAATCTGCGACAACGATATCGACGACGACGGTGACGGCAATACCGACTGCGATGACCAGCAGTGTTCAACTTTTACTGTCTGTAAACCTCCTGCAGAAATTTGCGACAACGACATTGACGACGACGGTGACGGTGCTTATGATTGCAGTGATCCTGACTGTTTTACCAGCTCTGTTTGTACTGACACCAGCAGAGAGATCTGCGACAACGAAATCGATGATGACAACGATGGTGCTGTTGACTGCGATGATGCCGATTGCAACAGTTTCAGTGAATGTTCAAACAACAGCAGCGGCAACGATTCCGGATGCACTACCTCCACAACAGGCACAAATAATACCCCCACCGGAATTCCGGCATTGATAGTTCTCATGTTTGCCCTGTTCCTTTTCAACAAAAGAGTTTCCTGATTTGTCCATCTTCAAAATTTTGCTTTCTCCCTATTCAATTTAAATACCTTTTCATAATTTTACTTGCATTAATTCCATTCCTAAGTAAAAAACTCCCTGATGCTTGCTGTTCTTCAACGTGTTAGTGCAGCCAAAAATAAAAACTGACAAAATCACTAACGACAAAATCCTGATAAGAATTATTGGCTTTAGTGGCAATTGTTCCTGATGTGATTCCAAATTGACCCAACAAAACAAACAACCAGAGAAAAAAAGTAACCTTCCCAAACTTACAGAATTAAAAAGAATTCTTAACGGCTATCCCCAGCTTATTATTGACTTGGGAATCGATCCCCCTGATTGGGAAATAATTCCAGAGGAACACAGACTCCTTATCCGCA
Source organism: Deltaproteobacteria bacterium (assembly GCA_027858615.1). Classification (GTDB taxonomy): domain Bacteria; phylum Myxococcota_A; class Polyangia; order HGW-17; family HGW-17; genus JAQICJ01. Next base: position 2,985 of record JAQICJ010000291.1, on the reverse strand, counting down.
AGCATTCAAAGCGACTCAAAGACCGGGGAAGTTATCTCAAGGAGAAACTAGACATTATTCTCCTCAAAAACGATCCAACCGCCAATCTCGAATGGTTTCAACTGACCGGAGTTCTTGCAGCAGTGCTACCGGAACTGCAAAATACCGTGGAACTTTCCGATGAAAACGAAAGAAGACACAAACACGTATGGGGACATACCAAAAAAGTTGTTGCCCAATCCACCGGAGAAATTCTGGTCAGGTATGCTGCTCTTTTCCACGATATAGGTAAGGTTAAAACCAGAAAGTTCACAGATGAAGGCAAAGTAACCTTCTATGGACACGATCTGGTAGGAGCTCGCCAGTTCCGCAAAATTTCCAAAAAATTAAACTTGGAACCTGAATTTTTAGAAAAAATTATCATTTTGATCCGCTACCACCTCAGACCCGGACAATATGAAACCTCCTGGACTGACAGTGCTGTGCGACGGCTTGTCTCCGATGTTGGTGGAGAAAAACTGGTAAAAGAATTGCTGAAACTGGCTCGAGCCGATATCACAACCAAATATGACTACAAAAGAAAAAGAGCAATTGAACAAATAAATAAATTGGAGAAAAGAATAAGCAAAATTATTGAATTAGATTCCCGGCAACCACCTTTTCCCAAAGGACTCGGCAACGCCATTATGGAAAAATACGAGCTCGAGCCCGGCCCTGTTATTGGGAAATACATCAAGTGGCTCCACCAGGAAATTGAGAATGGTGTTATTGAAGTCGGTCAGGATTATGCATACTATCTTGAACACATTGACAATTCATCTCCCTGGCAATAAATATAATGACCATTTTTCCTCTGGCTCCCCTGAAAATTGGAAAAATTACTCTTGATCCTCCTTTAATTCTGGCTCCTCTGGCCAATATATCCATACCTGCCACCAGAATTATGGCCGAGAAATTCGGAGCTCAACTCACTTTCACCGAGATGGTACCAACCGCCGCAATTTTTCGGGGCATAGACAGAGCCATCCGCCTGATTGCTCCTTCCAACAAAAACAAACCCTGGGGAGTACAGATCTTTGGTAATGATCCCCACGAAATTGAATTTACCGCCAATTACCTGGCTCAAATGAAAGTCGATCTCATCGACATTAATATGGGATGTCCAATGCGGGATATTGTTCGCAACGGCTCCGGAGCCGCGATGATGAAAACCCCCAAACTGGCAGCCAAGCTGGTTGAAGCCGCCTGCCTCGGAGTCAAAGGCAAAATTCCCATAACGGCAAAAATTAGATCTGGTTGGGATGAAAAGTCGATTAATGCTCCTGAAATGGCTTCAATACTGGAAAAGGCCGGTTGTAAAATGATTACCGTTCATGGTCGCACCAGATCCCAGATCTATTCAGGCAAAAGTGATCCCTACATCATATCTGAAGTAGTAAAAACTGTTGGTATACCGGTAATTGCCAACGGAGATATTTTTGACCCCGGTTCCGCTGAAAGAATTCTCAAAATTACCAAAGCCAAAGGCATCATGATAGCCCGGGGTTCCTTTGGTAATCCGTGGATTTTCAGAGATTTGAAAAATCTTCTCCAGGGAAAACCACTGCTCCCTCCGCCAAATCCTCTGCACAAACTGACTGTACTGAAAATGCATCTGGAAATGCTGAAAAAAGGCAACATCCATCCCAAACGCAAACTTACCGAGATAAAAAAACATCTGGCCTGGTTTTCAAAAAAACTTACAGGTTCAAATAAGTTCAGAAAAGATATCTTTGCGGCACGTGACCTGGAAAGTATTGAAGAAATGATCAGAAATTTTGAAAAGCAATTCAGCTCTTCTTGAAACCGCTTGCCGAAATTTTAACTTTTCAACAAAGCAGCAGAGGGTCAAAAACAGGTAATTCGGGTAACTCGTTTTTGATAGTCCTCCGAAATTCAACCGGTGAAAAACCAGTTCCTGCAGGAGAATAGGGGTTAAGAGCCACTGCTTTCAGTACAGGTTTGGCTAAAAGTGCCAGATATTCAAGGTTTTTCAGAAGTTGTTCACTGCTTAAAAAACTATGGGAAGGTGAATTAAGAACAATTTCTTTAACCCCCTTGCCCTTTAACCGATTAAAGACTTCAGGGGTAAGGGGACCTTTCCAATAAAGCCGGGAAGGAAAATCATCAATTGGATCAAGCTCATTAAAAGCAAGAGAAAATTCGGGTTTTTCCACCAGAGGCAGTGTAAAAAGCTCTTTCTGAGCCCTGATCCAGGAAGTTGCCCGGGCGATATTTTCAAACCTTTGAGCTCCTGCACAAAGAATCAGTTCGCAATCTCCTTCATTTAAAGCTGCCCACCTGTCCAAGGCTCCAACAACCAGAATTTTACCAGTTGATAATTTTCGGGCAGCATCGAGCAAATTCCACAGAATTTGTGCTGAACCGGAACCTTTCAATTCAACTTCACCTGAATTTAAACATCTCCATATTCCCAATCGGCTGCCGTCTCCGGGAACCCTCGCTGCAAGGGGAAGCAGCAGATTGGAAGCAGTATTTAGACAACCCTCTTCATCAGTAATAAAAAGATCACCGGGAAAAACTGAAATTGGAGGTTTGGGGTTATCAAAAAACAGATCCTTTTCCTCCCCATCTCTTCCAATAGTCATGAGGATAACCGCCTCTTGCCTGCAATGTAAAAAATGGTGAACAAATTCGAGAGAGGTAGTTTTGCCGCTGTTTTTTCCCGATCCTGCGAAAAACAGCGGCAAAGTAGAATCAAACTTGATCCCCCTCAGGGTATTATCTAGTTTATGATTGCAATTTTCAAAATCATAGAACAAAGTTGACTCTCCTCAAAAAGATTGCACCTGGAGGTGGATACTGTTATTATTTCAGGACAGAAACTGAATAACAGAATCATATGGATATCTAAATGAAATTTATTATTTTAAATTTGTTTCTTTTGCAAATTTTTTATGGCGGCTGACAGCAAAAAAAATGCAAAACCATCAAACCCGATAAACT
>JAQICJ010000287.1 GCA_027858615.1 Deltaproteobacteria bacterium | reverse complement strand
GCACTGATGAAATTGTATTTCAAAAGCACCATCAGCACCGCAAAAGTATAAAGTCCCATTCCGATAATCATCCACCACATCTTGCCGTCAATCAAAGGTGCCTGTCTTTTTCTGGGTTTTTGGGCCATTAAATATTCATCATGGGGAGGCTCCAGTCCCAAAGCGATGGCTGCCAGTGTATCCATGATAAGATTGACCCAGAGCAATTGAACTGCAGTGAGAGGAGATCGGCCTCCGATCAGAGCTCCGACAAATGCTGTAGTCAGAGCAGCCACATTTACTGTTAACTGAAACTGAAGGAATTTTTTGATATTCTGCTGCAAATTCCTGCCCCAGACAACTCCCTGAACTATAGATTTGAAATTATCATCAAGCAAAACCACATCTGAGGCTTCCTTGGCAACCTCTGTACCGGAAATTCCCATGGAAAGGCCAATGTCTGCCTTTTTAAGGGCTGGAGCATCATTGGTACCATCTCCGGTGACCGCTACGACTTCGCCCTGCTGCTTGAGCAGAGCGACCAGACGGAATTTGTCGTCAGGTTTGGAGCGAGCCAGAATCTTCAAACGCGGCAGGATGGCAATGATTTCCTCATCGCTTTTCTGAGCAAATTCATTACCGGTCAGCACCAGATCGCCTTCAGAAAACAATCCCAGTTCTTTCCCGATGGATTTGGCTGTCAAAGGATTATCTCCGGTAACAATTTTAACGGCGATGCCGGCTTCCTGACATTTTTCCACAGCTCCGGCTACTTCTTTGCGAATTGGATCTTTGATTATCACCAGACCAAAAAGCACCAAATCTTTTTCTGCAATTGTTTGGACATCATTCGAATATTTTTTGTAAGCAAGGGCGAGAACCCGCTCTCCCTGGGAGGTGGATTCCTGAAGTATTTTTCTGATTTCATCTTCTTTTTGGGAAAGTTCAACAGTTTTTCCTTCCAGATCGATCGCAACTTCGGTGGATTTTTCCATCACTCTTTCAGGAGCTCCCTTGACCAGAAGCATGTTTGAATTTTCATCCCATTCGATCAGGCTTGACATCATTTTACGTTCGGAAGAGAAGGCTTTTCTGTCGATAATTTCGGCAGACTCGCGAATATCAAGATAATTATAATCCTTTTCCTGGAGAAGCAAAAGCATGGAACCTTCAGTGGGACTACCTACATAATCAAGTTTGCCTCCGTCCTTTTTCTCCAGAAAAGCAGTGGAGTTGGTGGTGAGCAAATTGGTGAACAGACGATCATGGGGTTTGACAAAACACTTGGAGACAGCCGATTCAACCCCCTGGTCAGCTGTCCATAATTTGGATACTCGCATGCGGTTTAGGGTGAGAGTCCCTGTCTTGTCAGAACAAATTACGGTGGCAGACCCCAAAGTTTCACTGGCTTCAAGGGTTCTGACCAGATTGTTGTCCTTGGCCATCCTTCTCATGTTAAGAGCGAGATTGAGGGTAACGGCCAGGGGCAATCCCTCCGGTACCGAAACAACTACAATGGTAATAGCCACAATAAAGGCATTGAGAACAAATTGCACCAGGGAAAGAGAGGTGAAACTGAACCCCACCATAATGAAGTGACGGAGGAAAAGCGCCAAAAAAATAGCGATGGCGGCTAAAGTTCCTACGATGCCTATTTTATTAGCCAGTTTAGTGAGACGTTCCTGCAAAGGAGTTGGATCAGGTGCTTCAGAAAGAGCATCTCTGATTTTACCCATCTCTGTGGCGAAACCGACTTTCTCCACTTCCATGATCCCTTCACCGGTGATGACCGAATATCCCCGGAAAAGACTGGAATCTTTTTCGGGAGTGGAATGAACCGACTCCCCGGTGATGGCAGAAGTATCGCAACTTAGATTTACAGTCTGAACAACCTTGCCATCAGCCGGGATTTTGTCTCCTGCCGCCAGGACTACCATATCGCCAACAACCAGTTGATCCGATGAAATAGTATGAAATTCACCATCTCTGATAATTTTGGTTTCAATTTCTGAATTTTTTTCAAGAAGAGCCTGAAAAGCCCAACTTGATCTGAGTTCACTGATGAATCCTACAACTGTGGCAATAAAAACAGCTATGAGAATACCAAGACCTTCGTAAATAGCTGAATTAGTGTAAATAGAGATTGAAATAGAAATAGCTGCAGCTATGGAGAGGATTATTATGGTTTTGTCTGAAGCCACTCCCAGAAAAATTTCCTGCCATTTGCGCGACGCGGGAGGCGGCAATGTATTGTCGCCAAGTTCATTTCTGCTCTCATTAACTTGTTCAGTGGTCAGACCTGTAATTTTATCGTGATTATCTTTCATAATGGAGAGATATTCCCAAATAATTCAATCTATGAAAAGTAAAAAAAAAAATAGTTAAAAGTAAAAAAAAAATTACTGCAATATTGAATGAGGAAAATCACAAAACTGTTGTTATTAGATTTCTTTGTCGACAGACTTGTTTAATCAGTGTTTTTAAGGGCTTGAACAGAAATTACTTTTTTGAATAATTTTTTCCCGGTTGCAGGGTTGCTTCTTTCAAAATCGTGTTTATGTTTCAAATCGTAGCTAATTGTACAACATAATTGGTTGATATCATTACATTATAACAATTATCAAATAAACATTAAAGAAAGGATGTTTTATTATGGCAGCTAAAGAATTATTGTTTGATGAAGCAGCACGTGCTGCTATCTTACGTGGAGTAAATGTCTTGTCAGACGCAGTAAAAGTAACTTTAGGACCCAAGGGAAGAAACGTTGTGATTGAAAAATCATGGGGTTCCCCAACTGTTACCAAAGATGGCGTTTCCGTGGCCAAAGAAATCGAACTTGAAAACAAATTTGAAAATATGGGTGCTCAGATGCTCAAGGAAGTCGCCTCGAAAACATCAGATGTTGCCGGCGACGGTACCACCACTGCCACTTTACTCGCCCAGGCAATTTATCGCGAGGGAGTAAAAATGGTCAGTGCCGGTCACAATCCCATGGAAGTAAAAAGAGGGATCGAAAAAGGCGTAACTGAGCTCATTAAAGAAATTAAAAAGATCAGCAACCCCATCAAAGAAAGCAAAGAAATTGCCCAGGTTGGTACTATTTCAGCCAACGGTGAAAAAGTCATCGGTGAAATAATTTCCAAAGCCATGGATAAAGTCGGCAAAGAGGGTGTAATCACCGTAGAAGAAGCCCAATCTATTGAAACCAGTTTTGAAGCTGTCAAAGGTATGCAATTCGACCGAGGATATCTTTCCCCTTATTTCATTACTGATTCAGATACCATGAAAACTGAATTCGAAAATCCATTTATCCTCGTCTACGACAAGAAAATTTCAACTATGAAAGATTTCATGCCCATCCTGCAATCCGTTGTTCAGGAAGGCAACAGCAGACCTCTTCTGGTCATAGCCGAAGACGTAGAAGGCGAAGCCCTGACTACTCTGGTAATCAACAAATTACGCGGTTCTTTCAAGGTATGTGCCGTCAAAGCTCCTGGATTCGGTGACAGACGCAAAGAAATGCTCAAGGACATTGCAGTTCTTACCGGTGCCCAGCCCATCATGGAAGAACTTGGAATGGATCTTGGCAGTGTAACTCTCGAACATCTCGGAAGCGCCAACAGCGTAGTTGTTGACAAAGACAATACTACCATAGTCGGAGGCAAAGGCAAAAAAGAACAGATCAATCAGAGAATCAATGAAATCAAAGTTCAGATTGAACAAAGCAGCTCTGATTACGATCAGGAAAAACTCCAGGAAAGACTTGCCCGTCTCGTGGGAGGTGTTGCTGTAATTAAAGTTGGTGCTCCCACCGAAACAGCCATGAAAGAGAAAAAAGCCAGAGTGGAAGATGCACTTCACGCCACCAGAGCTGCCGCAGAAGAAGGCATTGTTCCCGGAGGCGGAGTTGCTCTTATCAGAGCTGCCAAGGCTCTTGACAACATCAAACTCGACCCCAGCCAGATGGTTGGAATTAAAATTCTGAAAAAAGCCATTGAGGAACCCCTCAGACAAATAGCTTTCAATGCCGGAGTTGATGGATCCATCGTTATTCAGAAAGTAAGAGACAACAAAGGTGCCTACGGCTATAACGCTGCTTCGGAAAAATACGAAGATCTGGTTAAAGCTGGAGTCATCGATCCTACCAAAGTAGTAAGAAGCGCTCTGGAAAATGCTTCTTCCGTTGCCGGTCTCATGATGACAACCATGGCCATGATCGTGGAAAAAGAAACCGATGACGACGCTCCTGCAGGTCCTGCCGCCGGAATGGGCGGAATGGGCGGAATGGGTGGAATGGGTGGAATGGGCGGAATGATGTAATTCATTCCCTTTCCAACTACCTGGTTTCCTTGTCTCCAGTCTTCCAAACTTGAATGTTATAATTCAATCCCCATCTCAATTTTAAAATCAACTTTTCTTCAGGGGAAATTTTAACTCCATATTATTAAGAAAACTGAACTATCACCGATAATGAGATTGAAAACCTGAATAATACTATTTTCAGGTTTATCCTCCTGAATTGTCAAACAGTTTTCCATGATTTTATAGGGAAGGTATGCTATACATTGAACAGGTTAACCTTCATTTTCCAACTTCCGTCTTTTATCTGTAACTGAGGTATCAAATGCAAAAAGGACTGTTATCCATCTTTATTTCAACTATTATTTCCCTGTCATTGTTGAATTGTGCCGGCAGTAACTCCAGCAACAACACCAACAACACCAACAACACCACCAACACCAACAATTGTTCCAATCCTTGCAGCACTAGCGGAAATGCCCGGTGTTCCGAGGATAACATAATTCAGGTTTGCGGACTGAAAGACGGTTGCCTGCAGTGGGTCGACAACACCGACTGTACGCTTTCAGAAGATCTTTGCCGTTATAACTCGGAAACCGGCGATCCCGAATGTGCCTCCACCTGTTCAAACAATTGCGAAACCAATGGAGAAGCCAGATGCAGTGAGAATAAACTCGAAATCTGTGAGCCGGATCAAAACCAGTGTCTCAACTGGTCTGTCAGCGAAAATTGCTCAGATGCCAACCAAATCTGCGATGATTCCGGAACCGAGCCTCAATGTCTAGCCGAATGCAACCATGGCTGCAACACTTCCGGGGAAACCCGCTGCAACAACGATGCCATCGAAATTTGTCAGGAAGATCAACAGGGTTGTTTTGACTGGGAAATTCAGCAAGATTGCACCACCAATGAGCAGATCTGCCTGATCAACCAGGAAACTAGCGATCCTGAATGTGTTTACGACTGCAGTGATAACTGCTCCCAAACAGGAGATACCAAGTGTCAGGGCAATATTGTCCAAACTTGTGAACTCCAGACCAACAATTGTCTGGACTGGAGTGATACCCAGAATTGCTCCACTAATTCCCAAATTTGCGATGATACCGGAACCGAAGCCCAGTGTGAAAGCGGAGATCTCAATATCTACATTACCGAATACATGGAAGGCAGTTCTTACAACAAAGCCATAGAAATTTTCTTTGCCGCCGTTCCCGGTACCTATGATACTTCCAATTGCTCCATTCTTATTTACAACAGTGGAACGACTCCCAATTATACAATTCCCCTGCTTGCTTACACTGTCTCCACTGGTGATTTTCATGTAATCTGTCACGACGATATTGCCCTCAATATGGCGCCCTCTTGTAATCAATTATCATCCACCCTTTCTTTCAACGGCAATGACACCATTGAGCTTGTCTGTGATTCCACCACCCGGGACGTCATCGGACAAATTGGCAATTATACTGATATTTGGGGTGTAGATGTCACTTTGCGACGCAAATCCACCGTTATTTCCGGCGATACCAATGGTCTGGATACTTTTGATCCAACTATCGAATGGGATGAATTTCCGGCCGATTCCTTTACAGATCTTGGACAATAGCCACAGCTCAATGCCCCTTTTCCCAAGACCACTTTTACTTGAACACCGAAATCTTTATTAATCCAGGGATTAATGATCTTATGCAAGAAATCAAATTAAAATGTCCCTCTCAAGATGTTGCCATTCGTCTTTTTGGCATTAACCACCAATTTCTCAAACTCATGGAAAACAATTTTTCCGTCACCATGTCTCCGAAAGGTCGGGAAGTATTAATTAAGGGGGAAGACAAAGATGTCAACCTGGTCTACCAACTCCTCTCCCAAATAATGCTCCTCATTGAAAAAGGCAGAGTCGTCAAAAAATCTGACATAATCAACTCTATTTCCCACATCAAAAAGGGAGGCAAAGCCAAGCTCGACAAAGTGTTCGACGAAGTCGCACTCAAAACCGACTCGGGCAAAACAATTTCCCCCCGCACAATCAATCAACTCAATTATATTCGCTCCATCAAATCCCACGATCTCGTTTTCGGAATCGGCCCTGCAGGTACCGGCAAGACTTTTCTGGCTATGGCCATGGCACTTTCCTACTATAAAGACAAAAAGGTCGAAAGAATCATCCTCACCAGACCAGCAGTTGAAGCCGGGGAAAATCTGGGATTTCTTCCAGGTGATCTTGAAGAAAAGATCAACCCTTACCTGCGCCCTCTTTACGATGCCTTGTTTGAAATGTTTCATCCCCGCAGGGCAACTGCTCTGCTTAAAGATACAACCATCGAAGTAGCTCCCCTTGCTTTCATGCGGGGTCGAACCCTGAAAAACGCCTTTGTCATCCTGGATGAAGCTCAAAATACAAGTTACGAACAGATGAAAATGCTGCTCACCCGAATCGGAGAAAACAGTTATTGTGTAATTAACGGCGATATCACTCAGATAGATCTACCCAACCCCGCCCGCAGCGGTCTGATAAATGCTGTGCGTATTCTCAAGGGCATCAAAGGCATTAAGATCTGCAAATTCACCGGAGAAGACGTTGTCAGGCACCATCTGGTTCAAAAAATCATCGCTGCCTACCAGAAATTTGAAAACTCCTGAGTTTTTTCAATATTTTAGTTTACGTAGTTGTAGATCATCCACCAATGGAAAAAGCTGCCTGTCATCACGAACAGGTGCCAGATTTCATGGAAGCCAAAGATCCCGGGGAAGGGATCGGGTTTTTTGAGATAGTAGAGAACGGCTCCCACAGTATATCCCATCCCCCCTGCAAATAAAAAGGTTATTGCTTTTGCAGAAAGCATCTGGCTTACAGGATAAGCAAAGAGTACAACAATCCAGCCCATGGCAAGATAAATTGAAACATAGAGTTTGCGGGGAGCATTGATATAGAATAATTTGGTGACAGTTCCCCCCAGGGCTATTGTCCAAACCAGACCAAACATCGTCCAGCCCCAGAAACCACCAAGAGAAATCAAACTTATGGGAGTATAGGTACCGGCAATCAAAAAGAAGATCATTATGTGATCAAGTTTCCTGAGTTTCTGACCCCCAGCTTTGCCCAAAGGCAGCCAATGATACAGAGTACTTGAACCATACAGAAGAATTAAACTCGTACCATAAATAACAAAAGAAACTAAAATTCTGGCGCTGTGGGTTTTGCTGCCCTGCCGGATCAAAAAATACAAACCAGCTATTGCCAATAAAAATCCAATAAAATGAGTCAGACCACTGACAGGATCTTTTAATTTATTCAAGGCCTTCATAATTATAACTCCATTTCTTGTCTCAAATATCGCTGAAACATCTCTGTTTCCTGTTGAAAACTTAAACCAGAACAGTTATTTTTCTGCTCGGGTAGAATCACGAGATCTCCATAACCAAAGACTCTTCGGGGGGTGAACATTATAAATACAGTTTATTGGATTTGAGGAAAAATTATATTCTGCTTAAATTACAATCATGATATTTTCGTTATAATTGAAGTTTAGTAATTGTTTTGCCATACTTTTTTTTCTCACTATTTTTTCATTTTTACAGCAAAAACTTTACCCCAAATCCAATTCTGGAAAAATATTAAAACCAAATCAGGAGAATTGATTATCTTTTACTGGTAAGCAAATTGTGATATCCTTTGAAACCCTTAATCTAAAATGCTCAACTTTATTCCAGCATAAAAAGGTAAAATATAACTCCGACCATGATTTTTTTTCCCCCATCAGTCAAAAAAATAAGTAAAACCTGTTGTAAGAATAAAGTGGTTTCTTCCCTGTTTTTATTTATTCTGTTTATCCATCTTTTCTTTTCAATTCAGGGTATCTCTGAAAAATTTCTCAATGGCCATCAGGGTTTTAATGGAGCTTTGCGCTCAACTATTGGCAGGAATTATCTGCGTTACGGATTTTGGGGAACCGGATTCAAACCCCTTAAAAACACGGGATTAAAAAATTCAGATGATAAATTACTGGTCCATTGGCACCACCCGCCTTTGGTTCATATGCTGGTGGGTGTCTCCTTCTATTTTTTCGGTGAAAAAGAATCCAGCACCCGGCTGGTGCCCCTTTTCTTTTCTCTGCTTTCTTTTTTCCTCATATTTGAGTTGGTCAGAAAAAGATACGGTTGGCCTTCCGCCTTGGCCTCGATTGCTTTTTTCAGTCTTTTTCCCCTCCAGATCGAGTATGGCAAAATGGCAAATTATGAACCTTTGGTAGTGGCTTTTTCCCTTTTGGGTATTTTTTTCCTGCTGCGTTATAAAACTAAATCTGTCAACCGCCTACCTGGCGGAAAATTTGATCTGGCTGCCATGATTTTTTCCTTCGGCCTGGCTGGATTTACTGACTGGCCCGGCTTCATCATTGCCGGTGTTGCCGGTTTCTATCTTCTCCTTGGTAAAAAACAAAATTTTTATGCTTTCGGACTTCTTGCCCTCAGCATGACAGTACTTCTTCTCTTCTCTTTTTACTGGCTCAATTCCAATTCCGAGCATGACGGTCTCTGGGGACTAGCCAAATACAGAGCCGGGATGGGTTCGATAAAAGTCAGTTACACTATGCTGGCCACTCGCACCTGGTTGCGTTTGAGGGATTATATCGGTTTTCTAGCCCTGCTTCCCGGGATCATCTGGTTTTTAGTTCATCTGATTCGCAAAAAATCCATCGATCCCCTGGTTTTCATTTTCACTTTTTCAACCTTAATCTACTTTGCCGCTTTTAAAGCAGGAGCCTGGATCCACGTTTTCTTTCTTTATTACATTTTGCCCGCTGCTGCAGTAATTTGCGGAGTTGGAGCTGTTTATTGTACTAAACAGATTTTCAAACAAGCCCAAAAACTTGATAAATTTTTGCGAAAAATCTTCCCTGATAAACTGAATAATTTTCTCAATTATTTTCCTGTCACCAAACTATTACCGATTTTGCTTGTAACCTTCTGGTTCTTCTTTCTGACTTTGCAACAAAGTCAAATCATCAACAAGGCCAAACTAATCAGTTATGGAGTACGTTCTTCCACTCCCACCGGTTCTGCCCTGCCCTTCAAAGGCAGACTTGACGTTGCAATTCTGGCTGATTTCATTAACTCCATCACCACTTTGAAAGATCTGGTAATCATTCATCGAGCTTCCAATTCCTCTCCTCAATTGCGCTATTATCTGGATCGGAAAACCAGAAGAACTTATTCTTCCAGAATCCCTCCAAAAGGAGATGTTTTTCTGATTCCTCAGCGTAAACTCACCAAATCCCAAATCCGAAAGTTACTCAATAATTACCACGTTTATCAAATGCTGCGCTATCTCATAGTTGATCTCCGCAAAAATGTCCCCAGCTTCAGAAGCTATTCTTTTAAAACTTACCCTGCCAACTGGAGCTGGTCTTTTTTTCATTCGATTTTTTATCCCCCCTGGAAAATGATTTTTGACTTTGACAAAACTGAGAATTTTAAAAAAAGGCTGAAGTGAAAATAAAATAAGCAGATCGCAATCCGCATAAAAAGCAGTTGATTCTGAGATGAAAACGAATGAAATTAATTAGAGGGCTCACAGAAACCGGTATTTTCTACTGTTTCGAGTTTTTTGCATTCATAGCCTACGCCTAATACGCCACATCCGGTAATGGAGTTTTCAGGTTTGCATAATTTTAAACAAGATCCATTTTGATCTTCTTCACTGATCCAGGCACAAAAATATCCCTTGATACAATCAGTTGAATAATTACAGGGCTGATTGTTTCCCTTTTGACCCTCCACTGCACACAATGTTTTTAGTTCTTTAGAGTTTTGAACAAGATAACAAATGGAACCCTCATGAATACTTTCACATTCATTATTAAATGAGCCTTGATCTAAAAATACAGAGCAAATTGTTGTTTTTGTACAAAATTCCAGAGTCGACCCGCTCAAATTGGGGGCCGATTGACAAAAACCATCTTCAGGACAATTGAGGTGGTTATTCTCGTCGGCGTAATCATCAAGACAAAAAGGTCGGCAAACCTTGTTCCCCTTCTCATTCTCAATACAATAGGAACCATGGGGACAATTCTGATGGATCTCACACTTACCATAGTAATCAACATCAGGTTCCCGCTGATTACAACTGAAGGAACCAGAATCAGTCAAGTTAGGAACACATACAGTTCCATCGTAACAGGGATCGAACTGATCCCAGAAAATAGTGTTTAAATTACAGGCTTCCTCGCCACAAATAGTGGTTTCACTCTGACAGTCGGAATCTTCACAATCAATGAGCCCATCTCCATCATCATCTGTTTGATTTTGGCAATTGACTTCTTTCTCAGTATTGTTGGTATTGTTGGTATTGTTGGTGTTGTTGGTATTGTTGCTCTCATCGTCAAAACTGACAACAGCCGAACAGGATACCAGGATTACTCCGACAATTAAAAATGAATATTTTCTCAGCATAATCAACTCCTGTGTTTTAATTAAAGATTTATCAGTATATGCCACAAAAATTGAATTTATCAACTTTTTGTTCAGTTGCAGGGGAGGGAAAAATGAATTCGGAACTAAATAGTTCTAAATAGTTCTAAATAAACCGAGGGGGTTGTCCGGACATTTGCAATACACTTCCCCAGAAGCTACCATCTGTATCAACAGTTTTTCTTCTGGATACAGCCGCTTCAAGCGGGATATGGGTAAAATCTTCCTTCCACAATCCGATAATCAAACCGGTTTTTCCAGCCATAGCCGCATGAACGGCATTTTGGCCCAGTCGATTGCAAAAAACTGCATCACCCGGGGAAGGGGGAGTGGATCTGATTATATAACTTGGATCGATATATTTGAGATTTACCGGAACACCGGCCTCCTGAAAATAACTGGTTATCCTTTCCTTTAATAATAAGCCAATATTCTGCAATTTTTTATTACCCGAGGCATCATATTTTTCATTGTCTGCATCAAACAACTCCTGTCCTGCTCCTTCTGCTGCAACAACCAGAGCACTATCCTTGCTTTCAAGTTGTTTTTCAATCCAGGCAAACAAACCATTCTCTCCTTCGAGTTTGAAGGGTGATTCTGGAATCAACACAGCATCTACATTGCCATTGGCCAGGGAAGCATATGCTGTGATAGCACCACTGTGACGTCCCATTAATTTTACCAGCCCAACACCCCGAGGAGCGCCTTCGGCTTCGACTCTAGCTGCTTCTATTGCCTGGGATGCTTTGGCAGCGGCGGTTTCATAACCGAAAGTCTTGGAAATATAACTGATATCGTTGTCAATGGTTTTAGGAACTCCCACAATGGAGATGCGATAGTTTCGCTTTTCGACTTCGCGATAGATTTCCATAGCACCTCGCTGGGTACCATCTCCCCCAATGGCAAAAAGCATATTTATGTTGAGCCGTTCGAGGCTGTCAACCATTGCTTCAACATCCTGGGCTCCCCTGGAGGAACCGAGACTTGAACCTGCTTCCAGACTCCATTCGCTGGTCAATTCAGGAGAAAGTTCCACAATACTGTAACCTCCCTCAGGAACCAGACCGGCAAAACCGTATTGAAAACCAATAACGGAATTAACGCCATACCCTTCGACCAATTCAGTTACCAAAGCATTGATAACGGTGTTTATCCCAGGACTCAGTCCCCCGCAAGTCACTATAGCTGCTTTTGTTTTGAGGGGATCAAAGTAGATGACCTTCCGTGGTCCGGCCATTTCGAAAGATTGAGAATTCTCAATCTTGTCTTTTGAGATAATGGTATCGAAGCGAATTTTATTGTCATCAGGGATAAAATTTGGAATAAAATCATTGTTATTATTGGAATAGGCCAGCGGGGAAATAATTTTGGGCTGGCCAACTGTATCTATTAAAAAATTCATTTTCGCACCATTTATCTGCGATTAAGCAATGCAAATTTGTAAAATCACATTAAGTTCCACTTCCGTTTCAGGAATTCCCTTTACTTATTGAAGTTTTTTTCCCGGAGGACTTCAACTCCGAAACGGTCAATTATGGACTGGGTTTTTTTTTCAATTCCCTGGGGAGCATCGGGAGCCATGTGAACGGTCATGGTAGGATATGCAAATTCAATTCCATGTTTGTTGAACTCTTCCCAAATCATGAACATCAACTGTTCCTGAATTCTAAGATACTCAGCCCAGGCAGTTTTGATACTGAAACAATATACCATGATTTTCAAGGATGAATCACCAAATTCAGTAAAATTTACCATATAGTAATCTTTTTTTATTTCTTCATGGTTCTGAATAATCTCATTGATTATATTCAAGGCGCCTCTAATCATATCGGGAGAAGCTTGATAAGTAATCCCCACATGAAAAAAGATGCGACGTCCGTCTCTTTTGTCGAAATTCTGAATAAAATCACTGGCGATCTTGCCATTGGGAACCTGAACCACTGATTTGTCAAATTGTCTGATCTTGGTTGAGCGAAAACCGATCTGTTCTACCACCCCTTCAGTGGAACCCACTTTAATCCACTCTCCCACCTGAAAGGGTTTATCAGTGAGAATCATCAGTGAACCAAAAAAATTGGCCACTGTATCCTGAGCAGCCAGAGCGAAAGCCAATCCGCCCAGACCGAGTCCAGCCAGAAGCCCGGAAGGATCATAACCCAACTCCTGCATCAACATGACCACCATAACTGCTGTTATCAATATTTTGAGAATCTGTTCCATAAAAGGAATCAGGCGGTTGTCCAGAGAAGATGTTGTCTTTCCGGAAACTTCTTCCACCAGATGGCCCACTACTTTAACCGAACGCAACAGCAGCCACCCTAGCAGAAAAATTGCACCAATTCTGAATAAAGCGTAGATTATATTTTCAACTGTAGAGTATCTTTCAATGGGAAGGATCCAAACAGATATCAATATTCCAAAATAAAAAACTGTAGTTTTAAGGGGGGGTTTTACAGCTTCAAGAAGATAATCATCCACCTTTGTTTTTGTTTTTTTGGCAAAGCTTCCGGAAATTGCCAGAACCATTTCTACAATATACTTGCGGAGGGCATAACTTAATATCAGAACCGCAATTGAACCCGTAAAACGACCCCAACTAAGGGAAAAATAGGGGATATTGGTAGAAAAAAATGCTTTTAGTGCTGTCAAATATGCTGGATACATGGATTTTCCTTTTTTTTAAAAACGCTTTATTCAGGAATAATAAACTCCACTGTTTTGTCAATGAAAATATATGAGATTATATAAAATGGGATATAAACAGAGGTTGAAGATCTGCCGGAACAATAACCCCTGTTTTGTCACTTGAAATGAATAGTGGACTGATTGGGTGAATCTGGAAAAGATATAAATCAGGTGGTCTGCTCTTCAAGCTCTTCCTGGATTTCTTCTTCGATGTCTCTCTCTTCCTTTTTGAGTTTGGGTTTGACTTTTCTGAGCCTGTAACTCATGAAAAGACCTACCGCGGCAAAAGGAATGAGGAAAGGGAACCACAGATGCCAACTGTAATCAGTTAGGAAACCAAGAGCCACACCCTGAATTGCTACTCCGATATAGGTAAAACCGTTGATAGTTCCGGTGGCGGTTGCTGTGGCCTGTTTGCCTCCAAAATCTGCAGTTGCTGCTCCGGAAAGAACACCATGGGTGCCAATGGCTCCAAAAGCCATGATGATGACAATTCCAAAGATTAAATAGGGTTTAAGATAATTTGCATCTGGAACCAGGGAGATGATCAAAGCACCTCCGATTAAAGCTGTCAACATGATTGAATAGAGGAAGGTGGCAACAGGCAACCTTCTGGAATCAAAAAATTTATCGGAAATAAAGCCGGCGGTAAAACTGCCGGCGGCTCCAGCCAGGAAAAGTCCAACCCCAAGCAGTCCTCTGACTCCGGGACGACTGATGTCGACAGTCCAGGCACCGAACCATTGGAACATACCATCACGCAGAACCCCGGTACACAATTCGATGAAAGCAACTGAAAGAACCACGGGATGGGTGAGAATTTTCTTGAGAATCATGGATGTTGGAATTTTGGTGTCCGAATCAAACTCGGTATCTGTACCGGTGGAAAAATCGGGAAAACCAGCATCAGCAGGAGTATCACGAATAAGGGCAAGGGTGGAGAAAAACATAACTGCCAACAAACCTGAAGGAATGAAGAAATAAAATTCAGGCAAACCTTCGAAAAGAGCAGCCATAACCATGGGGGATACGGTATAAGCAAGGAAAAGACCCAGGGAAATCAGAATACCGAAAATTCCGCCAAATACTCCCCTCTCTTTAATGTTGAACCAGTTGGAATTGACCTTGACAATGGAGACAGCAGCAAAACTCTGAAAATACATGTTGAAACCATATAAAATGGACATTTTGAGAACGAAATAATCAAACCATTTAGTAACCAGCAAAGCTCCCATAACTGCATTGACCATACAGGAGCCGGCTGTAGCAATGAGCATTCCCTTACGGCCACCAATCCTGTCTGTCAGAGGGCCGTTGAAAAGAAAAGAAACACCATAGACAATAGCTCCGGTCATGGTCATCAGACCGAGACCGGTGTTGCCCATCAGTGATTCAAAATCTTCTTTGGCGGGAATGTAACTGTATCTTCCCATGTAAAGGGAAGCATAAGCCAAACCCAGCGGGAACCAGTTGAAAAACCTTCTGATTGAGAATTTCCGTTCATATTTTAAACCAGACATATTAAAACCTCATTTGGGGGTGGGGGAAGAACCAAACAAATTGGACAAAGAACTCCAAACCCGGACAAGCAATGAAAACAAAGAATATTCATGAGATGATGCTGAAAATACCATGGATTGGAAAAGATTATTGGTGCTGAAATGTGGATTTTCCACAATGGAAATACACAGCAAAAAACAACTTATCATAACTTTATTTTCTTTTAAACCTTAGATTTAAAGAAAATTTCCTTTTCTCAAATCAATTTTTTCTGGCCCGAAATACAGGAATCTATATTTCAGTCAGGTTTTTCAATCTCAATCGAACATTTTATCATCTGCTCCAACCTTCATCCCCAGTTTGCAAACCATGTTGATTAATGTTAACCAAGTTGTGTATCTCAGTTGTTTTTTAATTGACGACATTACCAAAACATGCGACAAGCATCAAAATATCAATATCATGATTTATTTTCTATTTTTTTCTTTTCTGATCCCAGCCAAGCTTGAGGGTACTCCGCGCCCTGACAGGATCTTTATTGCTATTCATGGAAACAGGCGCAGTGATATTCTCATGATTCCCCGCCATCCTCGCAAAGGCGGCGGACGTTATTATACCAAATCCAAAAAAACTCCCGAATCATCCCTCCAATGCCACCAACACAAACTCATCTATACTTCCGGCAACAAAATTCACTGGCTCGACACCCGTAAACGCTACAAAACTCATAAAATCGGTGAAGTACCTCAATCTCTTGTCTATTTCAAAGGTTCTCTCCGCAGTTTCATAAAATTATCTCCGGAAGCTGGCAAATTGGCCTGGCCCCTTGAAGTTGCATTGCAAATCAAAAGTTTTGACGGCAAAATGAGTCAAAAAATCATGCCCTCCCAGGGAAGCAGGATAATTCACCCCGTCAGTTGGCATCCTGCCGGAGGTGAGATCTTTTTCCTCACTCATAATCCGAAAAAAGGCTCCATAACCATGCATTTTCGCCCTCTGCTGAAAAACAAGGATCGCTTGGAGATTACCCCCATCAAAAAAGGAATCAAGAATATATCTGGACTTCAGAGCTTCTGGTCTCCAGATGGTCAGTGGTTTGCCCTCAATATGGATCTTCAATTCAAAAGCAAAAAAATCCGCCGGTTTTTCATGATTCTCAATCTAAACAACGGCAAAACCAAAACTTTTCCCAAACACTGGAATTTTTACAAGCTTCACGGTTTCAGCAGCGATAACCGCTTGCTTTTCAGCGGCAAAATATCCAGCCATTCCAAAATTTATTCCCTCGCTCTCGGCAAAAATTACAAGGTAAAACCGGTTTCCCGTTTGTATAAGAATAAAGTTCACAGTTATATTTCAAGCCTTGACTCTTTTCTGCTTTATAAAAAGTACAAAAAATGCCCCAGTCGTCCTCGTTTGATTTCACTTTTTGTACAAAAACAAAAGTTTAAAACCTTGCTGCCCTGGAGTAAATGGAATCAGGTGCTGGCCAGCGATTTCACCCGCTCCTGGGGACTTTTCAGAGCAGGAAGCAGTTGCAAAACCAACAGACCTGCTCTTTATGTAATGAGATTAAACGGAACCCTGCTTCTGCGAGATCTCAAAAAAAGAAAATACAGGATTTTAAGAAATGCATCACCTGAAAATGTTGCTCTCTGTCAGTAGACATTTTTTCTTTCGGTTTATCAACCTGATTACTATTTTTAAAAATGGAGGTTTTCATGGGGATCAAGAACAAAGGTCTTATTAACATTCACCACCTGAACCAGGAACAGATACTTCACATTCTCAATCTGGCTGCTGAATTGAAAAGTGCCCTCAACCGCAAAAAACCTGAAGATTACAAACTGGGCAGAGGCAAAGATATCCTGCTTGCCCGCCTTTTTTATGAAAATTCCACCAGAACCAGAGCCAGCTTTGAAATTGCGGGACAGCGTCTCGGCTTCAACATCACCGGATTTGATTCCACCGAAGGCTCTTCGGTCAAAAAAGGTGAATCCCTGGTTCACACCCTCGATATGTTTGATGCCTACCAGGCGGATGTTCTGGTTTTGCGTCACCCCTTGGATGGAGCTGCCAAAGTCGCCAGCAACCGACTTCAGATTCCAGTGTTCAACGCTGGTGACGGAAAACATCAACATCCCACCCAGACCATCCTCGATCTTTTTACCATAATAGAACACACCGGTAGACTAGATAATCTTGAAGTGGGTTTAAGCGGCGATTTGAAATATGGCAGAACAGTTCATACTTTGGCTCTGGCTCTTTCCTTGTTTTCCAACAACACAATTCATCTCTACTCTCCTTCCAATCTTCCCATGCCCCCAAATATCATCGGGCTGCTTGAAGAACGCAATACGAAGGTTATCCATCATGACAAACTCGAAACAATGGTACCGGATCTCGACATCTTTTATCAAACACGAATTCAAAAGGAGAGAATGCCCGATCCCTTCGAGTATGAAAAAGCAAAAAAAGGCGGAATCTTCAATGCCCATTGCATGGAATTGACAAAAGACGGTTTTGGACTGATGCATCCCTTGCCCATCGACAAATCACTTCCCGGAATTGAACCTGCTTTGGATATTCACCCCAAATCCATTTACAAGATGCAGGCGGGAAACGGAGTTCCCACTCGCATGGCCCTGTTGGCACTATCTCTTGGCCTGGCCAAGGATCTGCCGGCAAAATCATCCCACGAAGAACAGATAATTGATCATTTCTATAAAGAACTTCCCATTCGCAAAACACCTCCGAAAAAGGAAGTCTCTATCCGCCCCATTCGGGAAAGGGGCGTGGTTATCGACCACATGATTCCCTATTCAGAAAGGCTGCTCAGTATTCTGCTCAACGTTGCCGACAAACAAAATGCTTATCGGGCTGCAACTGTGAGATCAGTCAGCAGACCGGACAACCTCAAGGGTATGCTGATGATCGAAAACAGAAGACTCACCAAAGAAGAACTTCATCTGGTTGCAACTCTCAGCCCTGGGGCCCGGGTCAACAATATCACAGACGCACAGGTAACAAAAAAACTGCAACTTTCCCTGCCCAGGCTCATTGAAGGAATCAATGAACTGCGTTGTCCCAATGTAAGCTGCATTACCAGACCCAGACATCAGGAACATATCAGCCCCCGTTTTGAAAAAATCGGTTCAGAAACACTGCAATGCTCATATTGCGGCCATGTGGTAAGTTCCCAGGAACTCTTCAACCATATTTAGAATGGGGGTTATCACTTCCAATCTGCTCAATCTTTGCGAAGCTTTCCACAAAATTGTTAATTTTTTCAGAAAATACTTGATATTTGTCTAAAAAGTTAATAATTGATTGCTTAACCTCTGAAACATACCCTGTAAAAACACCAATTTGAGGAGTTCAATGTTGAATATAAACAGAATTGTGTCCAAATACGTGCCCTTTATTTTACTGATTTTATTCCTGCCTGTTTTTTCAGGATGCGACAAAGGTAGTAAAGCTACTGATGAAAGTTCAACTGAACCAGGCACAAAACCAGCGGTTCAAAATAAAAATAAAGATGAAATCAATCTGAAAAGTGATTTTTTGCTGGATAATTCTTGCAAAGTTGATTCCGATTGCACCACCCATCCCAAAATTTACAAGAATGACAAGGGCAGTTGCTGCAAAAAATGCGGTCATCAGGCCATCAACAAAAAAGCTCTGACCGCTCATAATAAAGTCTGCAATAAACTATCCGACAAAGGCTGTCCTGAAAAAAAATGTAAGGCTCCCCCGGGAGTTGCCTGTGATCAAGGCAAATGCAAACTTAAAAAATAATTAGATGATAACTATTTCCCGTCGCAGAATGGGGTCTTTGACTGATTAAGAAGTTTACCTCAGATTCGAGGAGTAACTTTGCAGACATAGTTAATACTATTTCAAGAAGTTACGACAAAGCAGATGAGGCAAATTTCAGTTTTCAGGCGATGACCTTCCTTTTTGGGATGGAAACTAACTAGTTTTATGATACATTGATTGCCCTTCTCCACCAGTACTTAATTAAGGAGAAGTCCAAGGAGGTTCTGCTTTGAAAAATCTATTTAAACTATTTTCTCTTTTATCAATAATTTTTACTCTGGCCCGGGCAGGCTGTTCAGATGACGGCGATTCCAAAATCACCGCCGATCCTAATGACAGTGAAGCACCTTTGTCAGCCCATGATCCTCTTTTTGAGGGAGCCCCAACCAATGACGAACTTCCTGAAGACGGCAAGTTTGACGCTGTTTACCCCGAAACTTTTGATCTGGCAGACAGCCAATCACCAATGCGCAGTCAGGGTGGACGCGGCGTTTGTTCTATTTTTGCTACCGTAGCTCTCATGGAACATCTCTACATCAAAGAAGGCACCATAGTAGATCCAGATTTTTCAGAACAATTCCTGCAATGGTCTGTAAAAAATGAAGTGAATTCCTTCCCCAATACCGCAGGTTCCAACGCCAACTATAATCTGCAGGCTATCAACCGTTACGGCATCGTCCTCGAAGATATCTGGCCCTACGAAAGCCGCCGCTGGAGCTCTTCTAATGATGAACGCTGCGACGGTGGCGATGAGCAGCCTCTGGTATGTTACACCAACGGCGATCCAGATCCCGAAGCTCTCGAAGCTGACCGCTGGACTCTTCCCCGTGGTCGCTATGTCAACTCAAGAAACCGTTCCATCAAGGCCTTTCTCACTGAAAACAAACAGGGTGTTATTGCCGGAATGACCTTTTTCTACCAGTCCTGGAATCATGGCGCCTCCAAACTCCCCGTAAACAAAGATTACTGGAGCGAAGGCTATGTTCTCTACCCAAACGAAGCCGACAAAGAAAAAAGCCTCGAAAACAGAGCCGGACACGCTATCCTGATTATTGGCTGGGATGACAATCTTGAGGTTCCCAAACTCGACGGTGAGGGCAATGTCATCAAAGACGAAAACGGAGAACCTGTCACCGAAAAAGGCTTCTTCCTCTTCAAAAACTCTTGGGGTACAGGAGGCTTTGGAATCAGAAACAAATTCGGAGACGGTTATGGCTGGCTTTCCTATGAATACGTAAGGGAATATGCAACCGTTTATGGTGCCGGTATCCCTGAAGTTGCCAGTGACGAAGTTTGCGACGACGGTATTGATAACGACAAAGACGGTGATGTTGACTGTGTTGACTCCGATTGTACAGAAGATCCCGCCTGCAAACCGGGACTCAAATTCTCCGATGAACCTCAGGTTGATATCCCGGACAATGATTCTCAGGGAATCTCCTCTGTAATCAACGTTGATCAGCCCGGAACCGTTGGCAAACTCTATGTCAAAGTAGATATCGACCATACTTATATTGGTGATCTGCAAATAAGACTTCTTGGTCCCGATGGCACTGAAGCAGTATTGCACGACAAAGAAGGTTCTTCCGAAGACAATATCAAACAGACCTATCTTATCACCGATTTCGATGGCAAATCCATCGCCGGCGAATGGACCCTGACTGTTATTGACACCGCCAATTCCGACACCGGTACCCTCAACTCCTGGTCCCTCGAATTCCAGCTCACCGGCGATATCCCAGCCGAAGTCTGCGATGACGGCATCGACAACAATGGCAATGGTGACCTCGACTGTGCCGATGCTGAATGTGGCAGCGATCCTGTTTGTCAAACAGCTCAGGATATCGACCTTACCAATGAAGCCAATGCCGAAATACCTGACAATGATCTCGAAGGCCTCCAATCAACCATAGCTGTTGAAACCGTCGGCACCATTGAATCACTTACCATCTCAGTAGATATTACTCATACCTTCCGCCCCGACCTCCTGGTTAAACTGGTCAGCCCCAGCGGAACCGAAGTTGTTCTCTATGACCTCGAAGAGTATGAAGAAAACTTGATTCGCTCCTTCAACGTACCCGAATTTATCGGCACAGAAATCGAAGGAAACTGGACTCTCGTTGTTGTAGATCAATATGAAGGCGATCTGGGAACTCTCAATTCCTGGAGCCTCGCAGCAACTGTTCAATAATATCTTACATCTCCCCTCCGACATTCGGGGGTTCCATCTGTGAGTCCCCTTTTGCTCTTCCAATTCCTTTATAAAACTCATAAATAATCCCCCAACCAAACCCTATCCTTTCTCCCTAACGGGGTTATATTTTCCCCACCCATGTTTTTCTTCTTTTCCCCCTGTAGTTTTTTCACCCTTTTGAACTTTTCTTCTTATACTTACAAATTCCGGGCAGTCCCTATTTTCACTACTTTCCAATCTCCAGAGTCCTGAACTGCTCCCCCACTGTCTATTCCATTTTATCTATAACTGAGATTTATCCTCTTCTTAAATACTAAGGACTGGCCGCTACCTTTGCTCCATGGAAATAAACCATCCCGTAGGTGCCAACCGGAAAAACCACGTCCCGCTTCCCACTTTTCCACAACCTGTATTTCTCTTCATATTGATCGCGAAATTGCTTATATTTGCTCTTTTCATGGATTAGAACTTCTCTGCTTCGACCCGAAACCTTCGGATTCAACTCACCACTCTCAGCCTCACCCATTGGACTGGAAAAAGGAGATACTGCCTTCATTTTCAGGCGACCCATGAAACGATCGACGCCAACCTTGTCAATTAACTTGTCTTCCTCTTCTCTCACAGCTCTCTGCAAATCCTTGACAAATTCATTCTTTCCTTTTTCCTGCAAACAAAAAGACGGCACTTGCAAACACAGTTTTACCTTGGCAGGCATCCGTCCTTGTTTGGAAAAATATCCAGCAGGTCTGCGAATCGTTTTTGTCTTTCCTTTCATATCTCCGGGACGAGAGCGGGCCCCGGGAAAAGATTCCAGATGAGAAACCAAAAAAGCAGAAGAGGGATTGAGATAAATATATTTGAAGGTTTTCTCAATAGTTTCCATGTGTTTCGGTATGCAAACCACTCCGGGATCAGAGGAATTCCAGAAATTTTCTTTTCTCCCCAGTTTCACGTTCATGCACTTGGCGATGTTGCGGTTAAGATCCGCAAGGAAAGCAGGATACCGCCCCTGAGTATCAGTAATAAGCAAGTGATAGTGATTGGACATGAAAATATTTTGAAAATATATTCATTTTTTTGAAAAAAATCGAAAAAAAAATCCAAAGTGCCGGATATCAGAAGAAAAATCATAACCTCGTTAGGTGGTTTTTTTGGTTTTTTTGGTTTTTTTTTGTCCCCTGTCAGATATAAGTTTCGATATTGTTTTATTACTTTTTGATTTTACAGGGTAAAATTAAAGATATACTATCCCAAAATACCTTAACCTGTTCAGGTTGAAATATGGCATAAGTTGGCTATTTTTTTTCTTTCAAATACTTTGCTGTTGTCCACTCTTTGTCACCATCATTATACCTGATAAAGAGCTTTTTCCCTTTAATTTTTTTGATGACTCCGGAATAGTACCTTCTGCGTCCTTTATATGCACAACTTACTTTGTCTCCGATTTTCCAAAAACCCTTCCCGTTAACTTTGGGAACTCTCAAATTCTTTTCAGCAGCTGTCAGAGGACGGGGACAAAAATCTTTTTTAAACGACTTCATTCTGGCCAAACCTTCTCCCTTTAAAACTGATACTCTTAGAGTATTTAATTTGTAATCTGTATATGCTGCTTTACCATTGATATATTTAACTTTTCCATAAACTGTTCCCATTCTTGTATAGGCGGTTTGTGTCTTATTGTAGAATTTATTCTTGCTCTTTTTTATCGGTTGCTTGCAATATTGATCTTTAAATTTGCTTTTATGTTTCAAAGCATTGCTGATAGCATAATTCATAAACTTTTTGCCATTCTCGTTCATGATGTTTTTATTACTCGAAGTAAAAAAATAGGGGGAGTAAACTTTTCGCAAGTATGCTTCCAGATGTTTGGGACTTTTGACTGTTCTCAACATCTTGTAAGTGTAAAGCCTTAACTCTTTGGCAGTCTTGAAGGTGGGCACTTTTACTTTGGGAAGTGAATCAAGATATGCAAGAGCTTTTTTATTTTCTGCGATATATCCTAGTGATTTAATTTTTTTGTACTCTGAGGGAGGCAACTTGATCGTTTTCAATACTTTTTCGTCACTGGATTTTCGACTTTTACTGGTTGAAACGTATTTCCAAGGGGATTTTATCGTTTTTCTCTCCAAAGTGACCCTTTTCAAGTGCTGAATATCGAGTATCCTCCAACCTCCCCTTTTTCTGCGGTAATTACCAATTACGCTTACAGTCAATTTAGTTGGACTATACCATACCCACGCAGGTTTTGGAGCAACTCTGACCTTGGACAATTTGCTGACAATATAACTGAGGTCGTAAGCACGGCCCAAAAAAGACAACCAATTCTTTTTCACAAGCTTTACTACTAGCTTTTTCTTGGGGGCAGGAAGCCCGAGATATCTAGTTCCCCAATGAAACCAACTTGAGTAGGTATAACGTCGACCAGATTTTATGTACTCGACATAACCGTCAGTAAGCTTCTTGATTTTGGGATATCCCTTTACTCCTCCCTTGCGAATACATTCCATTTGTCTTGTATAATATAAAGTGAGTCCTTTTTGGGTAAATTTGCCTCTGCTTTTAAATTTGCATCTGATGACATCTTTAAACCCCACATCTTTTGTTGCTCTTCTCAAACTTGGTTTGGCAATTGTTAATCCCGGACATAAAATCAATAATGTAACCACTGAAAATAAAGAAAAGGATCTCATCTTTTTCTCCTTGAAAATAGATAAAGTCAGGCCATCTGCAACCAGAAGTGATGCATCTGCCAAATACTCAGTTTTTTTACAATTTTATGAAAAAATATTTATTAAATTTAGTTAATTTCAAATGAACTGTCAACAGAAATTAAATACAAATTGGAGGTTTGTTAACTCGCTAAGCATAAGTATTTACCAAACCAAAATGGAAGGTCATCGTCTGGAAACGGAAATTGAATTGATCTGCTTTGTCACAACTTCTTGAAATAGTGACAACTATGTCTGCGAAGTTATTCCTCGCATCTCAATACAATTTCTTTCCCAGCCAAAAACCCCCATTCTGGGATGGGAACTAAGTAAACTAACTGAGAATTCGGTTCACATATTTTCTGATAATACAGACAACTTTGCGGGGATGGATTTTTGACTATGGAGGTCGTTTTAAGAAGGGAGGAAAGAGATTCTTCCTTATGTGGCGGGGGAGAACTCGGATTTATTGCCTGGGATCAGGTAAAATATTTATTGAGAATTTCTTTGATCTGTTCTTCGCTTTGCAAAGATGAAGTTGCGTGTACCATCTTTCCGTTTTTGTAATAAACAGTAAAGGGCAATCCCATAAAACTTCTGCACTTGGGATGTTCCCTGATAACTGCAGCATCGGGATTGTCAAAGAGCATATCCCTGAACTCAATCTGAGGAAAATTTCCACTTTCTACAAGTTTTTTCATGTGTCCATAAACCGGAATACACATCGGGCCCATACGCCCACAGCAAACCATCAGGTTTTCTTTCTCCTTAAGTAATGTTTCCAGTTCAGGTCCGCTGCTTACATGTTTTAAATCTGTTGGCAAATTCATCTGTCAATCTCCTTCAAGTTCAAAATTAATATGGTTCTGAAACGGAAACACACCAGTTCCGTGCATCCAGGACAAAACTGATTGCCCCGCCAAACACCCACTTTTTAAACATCATTATTACGTTGTCAAGCTTTCGTAATATTTTTCAGAAGTACGGTTTTAATCCCTCTGGAAAAGATCTGAAATTTGGAAGATTGCAACTGGTTCCCATCTCAAAAAGTAAATTTTAACTTGAGAAAGAATTTCAACTTAAATAATCATTATTTTGTATTTTTTGCGGCAGATAGTTTTCTGAAATAAAAGATATTCCTTTTGAACTCAAGGCTTCCAGTTCCAATTTAACACCGGAAGTGAGCAACTTTTTCATTTCTTTTTGCCATTGTTTATCTTCAAACCAGGGATATCTCATCATTTGACGCGCTCTTCTCTTGTCATTTTTGGAGAGGGCGATGGTTACCACGTCCGGCAAATCGAACTTTTCCCGATCAAACGAGGACAAACCCAGAAAACGTGCATCCGGAACCGCCATTCGTACGGAATCATAGGCAAGGTTGATGGACCCCTGCTTGACAACAGAATAGATGTAAAGTCCCCAGGGATCATTGTCTACCAGAACGTAAACGGGAATATCCAACTCATCGTGCATACGGCGGATCAAACGGCGAACTCCTCGTGAAGTCTGACCTCCGGACTGAATCATGATACAATTGTGCTTTCTCCAGAATTTGTCCTCGTTGAGACGTCGCCAGACCGCATCTTTTTCTATGAGGAGAATAAATTCGGCTTCGCTTTTCAAAAACTGGATAACATGCTCTTCAACAATTGAAGGTATCCCCCAGCCTCCGGAACCAATTCGGCGGCAGTTGATCTTATCACCGGAATCACGCAGGGTGATATTGCCCACCATGGTTCCTCTGTTGGAAGCAAAAAGATGTAATTCCTCTCTGAGTGCATTGATTGTTACTTCCAGATCTTCAATAATTATATCAGATTCTGGCTGATCATCGAAAGTATTCTCACCTTTGCTCAAAGTGTGTTTTGTCATGTAAAACAGATCACGAATTGAAGTTGTTTTTTCAGCATTCAGCAATTCTGTACAGGCGGAAGCCACCAGAAAAGTCTGCATGAACTTCTTGGCCATATTTTGGTGAAAATAAGTCCTGCTCTGGGTTTTATCGCCCATTTCTATCATTCTGCTGATTTTACTGAAGTTTACATTGTTCAGACTTCGAACCGGAATTTCCAGTTCAGGATTCTGTTCTTCCTGAAATTCTCCTATGACCCTTTCAGCCAAAGTGTCAATTTTAGTTAATATTTTCTTAGTTTATTTCTTAAATTTTGCCATAAATTATTGATCCCGGATTAAATTTTTGACCTGCATTCAATATGGTCACAATCTCAGTCAAAAAGGCTCATGGTTCCACCTTTTTTTGACCCCGAATCCTTTGGTTTGTCATCTTTAACGGTATCGGTGCTTCCATCTTGTTGATTTTCCTTGGCCTCATCTTTTTTGTCTTCGCCTTCCCAGTCTTCTTCATCTGGCTCTTCATCCCAATTTTCTTCTCCATCCTCGTCTTTCCAATTATCTTCACTTTCATCAGGTTCAGATTCCGCTTCGTCCTCATCTGAAGTATTCTGGGCCAGAGCAGCATTCTGCGGGAGAGACTCCTGTCTCAATTTGGCCAATTCATCTTCCAGGGCAGGTTTCTTGATTTCCATCTGAGTGCCTGCATATTTTTCTGTGGCCTTTTTAATGAAATCTTCGATTTCATTTTCATCTTTGCCGGTTATATTGGAAAGGGCACGGGCAAGCTCAGAGGTATATCTTTTAAAAACCTGCTTGCGTTCAAGGGCTCTTTTTATTTTTTTCTTCTTTTTCAGATAATTACCCAAATCCCTGCCACAAACCTGCAAAGCCAATTTCATCTCCTTGATTATTTCGGGATAATGGGCGATGGCTTCTTTACTTTCGGAGGTAAAGGGCACCCAGACTGAAGCGAGGTGGACAATTATAACCAGCGGGCCCTGAGGATAACCACCCCGAGGCTGTGAGATGCTGTAGCGCCGCCAGTTCATTTCCATGATAGCTTTGGAAATCCCGCAGGCTTTCTGCTGATACAAAAGAGGCACCCGGTTTGCCAGCCGGATAATTTGAGCCGGAGAATTTTTTGCTTCTTTGCGAGTAATTTCGTTATAAGCAATTTTGATGGCTTCCAATTCGTCATCAGTAAGATTTTTAACTCTGGTTCTGGTTCCCACTCCAATGGATTTAGCCAATTTGCTGGATTTTTTACGGGTAAAACCTGGCAAATCAAGCATTGCGGCGGAAATAGTTTTTTTAGCATCAAAAGTTACCCCTGCCACTGTGTACTTATCTTCATAATCTTCTTCAAGAAGAAATCCCTGTAACTCACCCCCGTAGGCCAATCCCACTTCAACAACAAAAGGATTGCCTTTGTATACACTGGGGGTTCTGGTGGTACTCGCGTAAAACTCGGCTCCCTTCACCTGTCTGGCCAATCCTCTTCGCAGCAGTTTGTCACCGATGGGCACAACCGCACTGGAAGGAGGAGCCATGATTTTTACCTTGGGAATGGCCCGGTGGATGTTTTCGATTTCATCGGGAGTAATGTGGTAGGGAGAACGTTTGTAACTTACGTCGGCCTCATCGCAAATTTCTCGAGCCACCTTGGCAGTCACCCGGCTGAATTCCTTTTTCAACATGGTGGAAATTCTGCGGATTTTGGTTTCTCTGATCAATTTTATCAAAAATCCCAGTTCGACTCCGTAGGGATGGGGCCTGATTTCCCTAGCCTCTGGAGGCAAAAATTCGGAAACTCGGGGAAAAAAGATCTCCTTTCCTTCAATATCAAGATACCTGATGGCTGCATGGGGATTGGCCACAGCTGTCTGAGCCAGGTATTCATCTACACTGTGACCCCCAGACATGTATTTTCCTTCAATAACCAGCTCCACCCTGGTGCCATGATCAAAATCCCACTGGATAATATTATCTTCGATCACCTTGGGACGATTGCGTTTCATGTCAATTCTCAACTGAAAGCGATGAGCTTCTGTTTCGGGATCCGTGCGAGAAATAATTTCCACCGGTCTGCCAGTGGTTAATTGACCATACATTCCGGCAGCACTGATTCCTATACCCTGTTGCCCTCGAGACTGTTTGAGAGAATGAAATTTGGAGCCATAAAGTAGTTGGCCGAAAATTCTTGGTATCTGCTTTTTTACAATCCCGGGTCCGTTATCCTGTACACAAACCCGAATCCGATCATTTTTCTGCTGATGCAGTTCAACTATAAGTTCAGGCAAAATCCCTGCTTCTTCACAGGCATCAAGAGCGTTGTCACAAGCTTCCTTGACCGTTGTCAACAAAGCTCTGACAGGTGAATCAAATCCCAGCAACTGCTTATTTTTGGCAAAAAATTCACTTACTGAAATGGAACGCTGCTTTTTGGCCATTTTGGCAGCATTTGATTTTCTGGCATTATTGTTTCCTGTTTTGATGAGAATACCTCCTCAAAGCGTTTAGTTAGTTCCCGTCCCAAAAAGGAAGGTCATCGCCTGGAACTCGGAATTTGATTTGATCTGCTTTGTCGTAACTTCTTGAAATAGTATCAACTATGTCGGCAAAGTTACTGGGAGCATCTCAATTCAACTTCAGTCCCAAGTCAAAAAACCCCATTCTGGGACGGGAACTAGTTATCTATTTTGTTATTGACCTGGTCAAGTTTTTTCAAAATAAACCTGCGTTGTTCCCGGGATACTTTATTGTGGGAATGGCGCAAGATTCTGGCAGCATCTTCATATCTGTCCATCTCAACCAGAAAATCAGTCAATTTAATGATGAGATCGATGTTGCCCGGTGCCTGCCTGTAAGCTTTCATCCAGGATCTTTCACATTCTTCAAAACTACCGGTGTTTTTCCAGGCTATTCCCTGCATTTTGAGTAAAAGTACAGAATTTGGATTTTTGAGCAAGCCTTTTTCAAGAATTGCCAGCGCTTTATCGTATTTTTTCATCCTGATCAAGGTTACTGATACTTTGATTATGATTTTAATATTCTGAGGATAGCGCTCCAAAAGTCCCATCTGCAGCTTGAGTGATTTTTCTTCTTTGCCGGCTGCCCGATAGAGATTGGATAATCTCCAGATTAACTTGGCATCCTGGGGATTCTCCCTGAGTGCTTTTTCTATCAATCTGATTTGACTGGGCGGGGGTTTTCTTTCATTTAATTTTAAAAGGGAGTAGGTGCCCAAAAGGGAGACGAACAGAAAAAAGAAACCGGCTACAGCCAACCGCAGGGCCATCTGCCGCCTGACTCTTTTTCGACAAATTTCACATAAAATTACATTTTTATACGAAATAAGACATTCTGAACAAAGGGGCTTGTTGCAATAATCACAAAGATGCGAAACCCTGGATTCAGGGTGAAAAGCACAATACTTTTTTTCTTTTTTTTGTTCAGTTACTTGTTTCATTTAAGCAGCCTGCCCCATTGCCGGTTGATTCCTTTCAACCTTATTCCAAATTCAAACGAAAAACAACCGAAACCAAGTAGTTCCTGTTTCAAAAACAAAGTTTCACTTACCATAGATCCACCGATGAAATCGGATATTTCAAAATGCCGGCAGTAGATTCTTCAAAAGACAACCGGAAAAAATATTGAAGTTACAGTTTTAAGAAATGTTTTGAAAAAGAAAATCAGGGAGGGAGAATTCAGGCTTCCGGAAGCAGAAAATTAACAAATTCACTGTCGTTCAAAAAGACTTCAGATTCCTGATGATAATCAAGGTAGTGCAAATATATTCCAACATCTGAACGGGAAAATTCATTGGTAAGATTGCGAGCTTGATCTTTGAGAATTTTTTCGGGGATTGTCTTCAAAAAGGTTTCTTCAGTTTCTCCGTTGCGATGAGTTACATTCAACAGATCAAGATAAGAAATCAGCATATTGCGTCTTCTGTTGAGCAAGAACTCATAAAACAATTTGGCAACAAGGGGAAGATTCTCGTCACTCACGGCTTTGAGTAATCTTTTTTTCCAGACTTTTTTTCTCTTTTTATTGGAAATGGTGGAAAGGGGAAGCCTGGTGGAAACTTTGCCGGAAAGCAGAACTCTTTTAAACTGACTGGAATTGAATTCATCAGCTAGTTCTTCGATTTTATCGTCCCCAATTTTCATTGCAATCTCATATGGCTGCATTGGCGCTCCTCTATTTGAGTTCCAACGGGGATCAATAAATTGATCCCCGCAAATTGAAAAATTGTAAACTGGAATTCCCTAAGCTGACATGGAATCTATAAATTCCTGATTGCTCTCTGTCTTACCCAGTTTGTCGAGCATGAATTCCATGGCATCCACAACATTGAGAGGATGCAGAAGCTGGCGCAAAATCCAGACACGATTGAGTACGTGGGGAGGCAGGAGAAGCTCTTCTTTTCTGGTACCGGATTTGTTGATATCCAGACAGGGGAAGATTCTCTTTTCCATGAGTTTTCTGTCGAGATGGATCTCGGAGTTACCTGTTCCCTTGAACTCTTCAAAGATAACTTCGTCCATTCTGGAACCTGTATCAATAAGAGCAGTGGCGATAATGGTTAGGGAACCACCTTCTTCAATATTTCTGGCTGCCCCGAAAAATCTTTTGGGCTTGTGCAGAGCATTGGAATCAACACCACCGGAAAGAATCTTTCCTGAGGGAGGAACAACAGTATTATAGGCTCGAGCAAGTCGAGTAATGGAGTCAAGCAAGATAACTACGTCTTTTTTGTGTTCCACCAGTCTTTTTGCTTTTTCTATTACCATTTCTGCTACCTGAACATGTCTGGAAGCAGGTTCGTCAAAGGTGGATGATATAACTTCACCCTGAACACTGCGTTGCATGTCGGTGACTTCTTCGGGTCTTTCATCAATGAGCAGAACCATGAGAATAGTATCTTGATGGTTTGTACTGATGGAATTGGCAACATCTTTGAGCAGCATTGTTTTGCCAGCACGAGGTGGAGAGACGATAAGACAACGCTGTCCTTTACCAATGGGAGTAAGCAGATCCACAATTCTGGTGGACATGTTTTTGCGGTCTGATTCAAGCTCAAGTTTATCTTGGGGATACAAAGGAGTTAGATTGTCAAACAGAATTTTTTCATATTGATACTCTGGAGATTCCATGTTGATTTTTTCAACTTTGAGCAGAGCAAAATAGCGTTCCGAAGTCTTGGGAGGTCTGATTTTACCTTCGATTGTATCACCGGTTTTGAGATTGAAACGCTTGATCTGGGAAGGTGAAACATAGATGTCATCGGGACCGGGAAGATAATTGTAATCTTCAGATCTTAAAAATCCATAACCGTCGGGCAGGATTTCAATTACACCTTTGCCGATAATGGTTTCCCCCTGGTCAGCCGCAGCTTCCAGGATTTTAAAAATAAGGTTCTGTTTTCTCAAATTTGATGCATCAGGTACATCATATGATGCAGCGAGGTGCACCAGTTCTCTCATAGGTAGGCTCTTAATTTCGCTTAAATTCATGGTTCTCCTTACTCGTCGTTTTTTGATCGATTAGAAAATTGTTTAGAAAAATATATTGGTAAATTGACTTCATGGTTTAGTTAGATGAAATTTGGGCAGGTTTATTGTCGCTTTGGCAAATTGTAGTAGAAATTTTGATTCTGACATGATGTCTGATACGGTTTTCAGCACTGATTGCCCGGCAACCACCTGCTTGAAAGGGGGGGGAAGCTAAACCTCATCTATTTAAATTAAAGTTTTTTTGGATATGATACGCAGATACAGTTTACACTGAATATACGACAGTGAGAAAAAAGAATCCTCACTTTTGGATTATGAAATAGCGAGATTAGGATTAATGCCTGAACTCATCAATGTCAAGAAGAAAAAAGATTTTTCCCGGATTTTTTGAAAAAACATAAATTCTATATCCATACCTGTATTGGCAAATCAATAACGATAAAAAAAGCCTGTTTGCTTTTTATGAGGGGAACTTGCAACAGGTATTGAAGTAGAACGGGGTTGGGAAATTCACTTTGGGAATAGAATCTGTAATTGTCCAAAACAGCCTAATGTTCAGGCAAGTTTTTTCTGATTATGGGAGTGGAGAATAATTTTTCTTCCCCGCCTGACAATAAAACCTTCTTTTTCCAGTTGGGACAGAATTCGGGAAACAGTTTCTCTCCTGGTTCCAATCATTCTGGCAAACTCTGACTGAGTATGGCTGGATGAAAGAATTATCTCGTTGTTCTTGATTCTACCTTCTTTTTCTCCCAGTCTCACCAGCAGTTTTTTAAGCCTGGCAGGGGCATCTCCCATACTCAGACAAGCCATGGCTTCATAAGTTTCCTGAAGATGTCGGTCGGCCTTCTTGATGAAAACCAGGGCACTCTGGGGAAATTTCTTGAGATGCTGCTTGAAGCTGTTCTTGTGCAGAATCAACAAGGAAGTATCTTCTTGAGCTACATAACAGATATCGATACTTGATGAATTCCTCTTGAAGGGAGTTCCGAACATTTCACCGGTTGTCAATACGTTCAACAGCAAATCTTCGCCTTGATCATCTGTTAAAAATTGATAAACGCGCCCACTTCTGATCAAATACTGATCGCCGGCTTTTACAGAACTGATTTTGGTCCCCCCGGGATATCTTTTGTAAACAAAACGACGTTCAAGATCGACCTGAGCATCTTTTTCGAGAATGGAAAGCAAAGAAATTCTTCTGATTAAAGTTGGAAAATCAACAGTATTTTTAATAATGTGCATAATTATCTCCTCACCTGATTAGTAAGCAAGATAAATGCCAAGCGTTGCAACACATTGTTTTTACTAATGTTTTATCGACACGTCCTTTAAATACAATTTTATTGTATCGGATTGTCTGACATCTGTGCCCTGATTTTACCAGTGATTATTTAGTTCCCATCTCAAAAAGGAAGGCATTCGTCTAAATAGTTCCCGTCCCAAAAAGGAAGGTCATCGTCTGGAAACGGAAATTGAATTAATCTGCTTTGTTATAACTTCTTGAAATAGTGGGAACTATTTATCAGCAACGGGGTGCAAAAACGAGGTAAGAATAATCTTTTTCCCACAGCTTTTGAAATATACTATGGCTTTGCGCATTTTACCCTGGCCAGCAATAACCTTGACTCGGCCCTTGCCAAATTTGGGATGACTGACAATAACTCCCGTTCTGATCTTTTTTTCATTCTCTGCAGTGGGCGGTTTTTTTCCTTTTGTTGATGGCTTGGTTTTCCGAGTAATTTTGCGTTTACGAGGCTTGGAGACCGATGATTTTGGTGAAGAAGGTCCAGTTTTATCAAATTTTTCGAAGTTATCCTTGAAAATATCGGCATAATGGCTGAATCCACCTTCTTCATCCTGGGATTTTACAAAAGAATCCTTGTCCCAACTAATACATTCAGGGGGGAGTTCATCAAGAAAAGGGGAAGCTGTTACCTGCTGGGGAGCTCCCCAAAAGCCCCGGCGACCCACCTTGCTGATAAACACTCTTTTGCGGGCTCTGGTGATGGAAACATAAGCCAATCGCCTTTCTTCTTCCATATCCACTTCGTCCTGACGGATCAAAGGGAAAATGCCTTTTTCCCATCCCGGCAGAAAAACATAATCAAATTCCAGACCTTTGGCTGCATGAATGGTCATCAGATTGACACCTTCCTCGCCGTCTTCTTCTTCACTAGAAGAGAGCAAAGAAACCTCGTCAAGAAACTCGTGCAGAGTACTTTCCGGATGTTTTTGGGTGAATTCACCCATGGAGCGCCGCAGCTCCAAGATATTCTCGAATCGGTCTTCTTCTTCCTCATCCTTGAGGGAACCGTATCCCACCGAATTAGTGAGTTCCAGCAGCAGATCAATTGATTCAACTGCAGGAGCATCTTTGGCTACACAGGTCAATTCTTCAATAATCCGGCAAAAGGAATTTATTCCCTTGCGAGAACGCCCTCTGATAGAGGGAGGCAGCTCCAAAAGGGTTTCCCAGATGGTTTTATTCTCACCGCGAGCCAGCTTGAATAATCTTTCAATCGACTTTTTACCAACTCCCCTTCTCGGTTTGTTGATCACCCTCAATAGATCTGTTTCACTGTTCTTATTGAGAGCCAGTCTGAGGTAAGACAGGATGTCTTTTATCTCTGAGCGACTGTAAAATCTGAGTCCTCCAATTAAACGATAAGGGATCTTGTTGCGACGCAATTCTTCTTCAAAATTGCGTGACATGGCATTGAGTCGATAAAGAACTGCAAAATTATCAAAATTATCTTTGAGATCTTTAATGGTTTTAACAATCCATTTCGCTTCTTTGGCAGGAGTTTCAAAACTGGCAATAGCAATGGGCTCTCCTTTTTCAGCACTGGTCCAGAGAGTTTTTTCATGGCGATTTTCGTTGTTTGCTACCAGAGAAGATGCAGCTTTGATAATATTTCCCGTAGAGCGATAATTTTGCTCCAGACGAACAGTACAGGCTCCTTTGAATTCCTGCTTGAACCGCAGAAGATAAGCCGGATTAGCTCCCCTCCAACTGTAAATTGACTGATCGTCATCTCCCACTACACAGATATTCCTGTTTTTGGACACCATCATTTTAAGAAAGTCAAACTGGATTTTGCTTGTATCCTGAAATTCATCCACCAGAACATAATCCCACAATTCTGGAAGCACATCTTTGAGGCGCAAAACATATTCCAACAATCCGGTAAAATCTATGGCATCAGACTTTCCCAGCTGTTCTCTGTATATTTTGTAATAATGGCTGTACGGTTTGAAAAGTGTATTTATGGACCCTCTTCTGTATGCTTCAAAAAGATTGATGCATTCTCTGACAATTTTGGCATCGGGTTGAACATTGAGTTCTTTCAGGATTCTCTTGATGAGCCTCTTCTGATCGTCTGCATCATAGATAACAAAATATCTGCTGACATCAGCCTGTGCATGATACATGCGCAGCAACCTCGCGGCGATGGAATGGAAGGTTCCAATCCAAAGTCCGTCAATCTTGCCAATGAGCTCCTCCACCCTTATCTTCATCTCCTGGGCTGCTTTGTTGGTAAAAGTAACCGCAATAATCCTGTGGGGGGAAATACCCTGGTGAACGATATTGGCGATTCTTCTGGTCAACACCCTGGTTTTGCCAGAACCTGCTCCGGCAAGAACCATCAGGGGGCCGTTAATGGTTGAAACTGATTTTTTCTGAGGTGGATTAAGATCTTTGAGAATACTGCTCATTGGTCCTCATATCTAGTTTTTAGGCAAATAAGTTTTCCCCGTTTGGTTAGTAATAAGTAGTTCCAAGTTGAAGGAAAGAATTATTCAGAACTGAAACCTTTAAGGACTTTGGATCTGCTTGGATGACGCAATTTACGCAATGCTTTGGCTTCGATTTGTCTGATTCTCTCACGGGTAACTGAAAAGTCCTGACCCACTTCTTCAAGAGTATGGTCAGAGCGGGCACCAATGCCGAATCTCATCCTCAAAACCTTTTCTTCCCGAGGGTTTAAACTGGAGAGCACCTGTCTGGTCTGAGCTTCGAGTGATCTGGTAACAACTGCATCTTGAGGCAGAATAACTGTTCTGTCCTCAAGAAAATCTCCAAGATGGCTGTCTTCCTCGTCTCCTACCGGAGCCTCCAGAGAAATGGGTTCTTTGGCAATTTTGAGAACTTTTAATACCTTGTCTGCAGGAATCTCCATTCTTTCAGCTATCTCGTCGGGGGTGGCCTCTCGACCCAGCTCCTGAACCAGAAGTCGATTTACCCGATTGAGTTTGTTGATGGTTTCAATCATGTGAACCGGAATCCTGATAGTTCTGGCCTGATCGGCTATGCTGCGCGTAATTGCCTGTCTGATCCACCAAGTGGCATAGGTGGAAAATTTGTAGCCTCTTGTATATTCAAATTTGTCCACTGCCTTCATGAGACCGATATTGCCTTCCTGTATCAGATCAAGGAATTGCAACCCTCTATTTGTATATTTCTTTGCAATGGATACCACCAGGCGCAAATTGGCTTCAACCAGTTCACTCTTGGCATTTTCAGCTTCAAGTTTGTGCTTGGTAATTTCTTTAAAAAGAGTTTTCAAACTTTCACGGGAATCGCCTGATTCCTTTTCAATTTTTTCAATTCTTCTCTTGAATTCACGCAGACGGCGATCAATTTCAGTTAATCTGGAACTGTTGAGAAAAGTTTTTTTGGTCTGCAATCCTTTTCTTTGCTTGGCATGTTTCCGAATAGTTTCTGCGGTAGTTTGATAACGATTTTCAAAACGCTTTATATTATCTTCAAGTCGATTAATTTTGTTTAATTTTCTTTTCAGAATACTGACAAAAAAGTCAATTCGTTTTTTGGTAAATTCTATGGCGAGAAGATTGTGAAATACTTCATATCTGTCTTTATTGTAACTTTTAAATTGCCTTTTATTGTATTTTTCACCAATACTAAAGGATATTTCGGGAGAGGTATAGGTCTGTCTTGATTTAAGCAGGCGATTATTGGCTTTGCGAACTTTATCTATCCATTTCAACAGGTGTTTCACCTGTTTATCATTTTCAATATCTTCTTCAAGGTTATCAAAATAAGAAGTAACTTCTTTTACTTTCATTTTGCTGTTTTTAAGCATTTTGCCAATTTCAATTGTCTGATTGACTGCTATCTGTGAATTGAGAATTCTCTCCAGAACCCTTTTTTCTCCTTCTTCAATTCTCTTGGCAATATGAACTTCACCCTCCCTGGTAAGCAACGCAACTTCACCCATTTTGTGAAGATACATTCTTACGGGATCATTGCTGGAAGGAGTGCTGAATTTTGATTTTGTATCAATGGTGATTTCATCAAGATCTTCCTCGTCATTGATGATTGAAATTTTAGCTTCCATGAAAATGTTGTAGATCTCATCGAGCTGCTTTTCTGTAAATTCGTCTTCAATCAGATTATTAAGTTCATCGTAGGTAACAAATCCTTTTTCCTTGCCCTTGAAAAAAAGATCACTCACATCAGCCAATAATTTTCTGTCTTCTCCAGCTTCTCCATTCACATCTTTTGGGGAAACTTCCTGTTCAGTTTTTTTGCTTTTAGCAGCTGCAACTTCTAGTTTTTCTGTTTTAGCCTTTGAACTTGCAGATTTTACAGTTTTGGAACTGGCACTCTTGGACTTGGCAGATTTTTTTGCCTTGCTGGTCTGCTTGGATTTGGTAGTCTTCTTTGCCTTGGCGGTCTTCTTTGCCTTGGTGGTCTGCTTGGGAGTTG
>JAQICJ010000241.1 GCA_027858615.1 Deltaproteobacteria bacterium | reverse complement strand
AATTTCCAGTATCTTGGGACTTTAAAATGGGCAATTTTGCCTTTACAGAAAGCTTTTGCTTTTTCAGCGTCAAGGTCTGAGCCTTCTTTGGGCAATAACCAGGCCATTAATTCTTCGCCATATTTTTTATCGGGAACTCCGATTACGTATACATCTATGATATCGGGATTTGTATGCAGGAATTCTTCTATTTCTCTTGGATAGAGGTTTTCCCCACCTCTGATTACCATTTCTTTGATGCGTCCGGTAATTTTGACGTAGCCTTCATCGTCCATTACACCCAAATCTCCTGAATGAAGCCAATTAGATGAGTCTATAGCTCCATCTGTTGCTTCGGGATTATTGAAATAACGGCTCATTACATTGTAGCCTCGGAAACAAATCTCTCCCTGGGCTCCTCTACTTACTGTGTCACCGGTTGCGGGTTCAACAATTTTTAATTCCTGGCGAGGCATGACTTTGCCCACAGTGGAAGTTCTTTGTTCAATGGTGTCGGAAATCCTGGTCATTGTGGTAACAGGTGAACTTTCTGTTTGTCCGTAAGCAATGACAACTTCTTTCATGTTCATCTTTTCAATTACTTCTTTCATTGTTTCCGTGGGGCAGGGAGCTCCAGCCATGATCCCGGTTCTTAGAGAAGAGAAGTCTGAATTTTTGGATTCAGGGCAGTTGAGCTCGGCGATGAACATTGTGGGTACTCCATGGAGGGCGGTACATTTTTCTTCTGAAACGGCTTTCAAAGTAGTTTCAGGTTTGAATATTGGTCCTGGAATAACCATGGTTGCTCCGTGGGTTGCACATGCAAGATTTGACATAACCATTCCAAAACAATGATAAAAAGGTACCGGAATACACAATCTGTCTTGATCTGTGAAGTTCATAACTTTGGCAACATGATATCCATTATTGAGGATATTGAAATGGGTGAGGGTGACTCCTTTGGGGAACCCGGTTGTGCCGGAAGTGTACTGGATGTTAATATCGTCATCCGGATCAAGGGATCTCATAACTTTGGCCAATTGCTCGTTGGAAATGTTGGTGCCGTCTTCTATCAACTTGCCGAAAGAATACATTCCCCCTCTGGCTTGTACTCCTTCATCATCCATCAGAATTACATTTTTAAGGTGGGGTAATTGAGCTGCTTCCAGTTCGCCGGGTTTGGAATCATGGATTTCCGGGCAGATTTCGAGCAACATTTCTTTGTATTTTGATTTTTTAAAAGCATCCATCAGAACTATGGACTGGGTTTCCGATTGGTCCAAGGCATATTTTAATTCATGGGTACGATAAGCCGGATTAATATTTACACAAATTGCACCAATTTTTGCAGTGGCAAATTGAACTGCTGTCCATTCCCAGCGGTTTGTAGCCCAAAGGCCGACTCTGTCACCTCTTTTGATTCCGATACTCAACATGCCTTTTGCCAGATCACTAACAACCCGGTTGAACTTTTTATATGTAAAACGGATGTTTTGTTCTTTGCTGATCAAAGCTTCATTATCGGGGTGTTTATTGGCGGTTTGTTCGAGCATTTCCCCTATGGTGAGGTACATCATAGGATAATCTGTTGAACCATAATCATAACTGGGATTTTTTACTGTCATAAAGATATTCTCCTTTGCAGAAAAATTAGAGTAAAGAAAGTAAAGACAGAGAGTAACCAATTCCTATCTCAAAAAGGAAGATCATCGTCTGGAACATGCAATTTGAATTGTTTTGCGCTGTTGTAAATTAGTAAATAATATCAATTATATTTGCGAGGTTACTCCGCGCATCTCAATCCAACTTCAGTTTCAGTTGATAAATACTATTCTGAAATGGGAACTAACAATGTTTTAGTTGAGTTAAAGTAATATCCTGAATATTGCAGTATTTGCAAGAAAAATCAGAATCTGATGCCGCCGAAACCACTTATGTCTGTGTTTTTCTTGGGAAATCTAAGCTTTCTAAGAACTCCGTGGGCACATCTGGCAATTTTTTTGTTGGGTTTGCCGTTGAGTCTGGCTGAGGTGTATCTGATTTTGCCCTGTCGACCGCCTATTTGATAATTTATTTTTATTGAACCTTTGGATGGAATGCATTTGCGGGCAATTTTGTTGATAATGCCCTTGTGAACTACTGAATTAATCTGAGTTCTGGATAAATTGACACTGTCGAGGGCGTAAACTTCTAGCTTTTTGCCGGAGCTTCCGGAGTATTCTTCTGAACTTGAACTATTGGATTTACGACGTCTTCTTCTGTGCCGCCTTCGCTTTGAACGCTGTTTCTTTTTGTTTTTATCGCCACTTTTTGAGATGACGTTAATGTTGTCGTCAATTTGGGAACTGGTTGTTTTGCGACTGGATTTATCGGAAGAAACCACTGTCTGATAAAGAACAATTGGCAACACCACTGCAACCACAATTGCAATTCCCAAAATAAAAG
This sequence comes from Deltaproteobacteria bacterium, assembly GCA_027858615.1. Lineage (GTDB taxonomy): Bacteria > Myxococcota_A > Polyangia > HGW-17 > HGW-17 > JAQICJ01. The sequence continues at coordinate 45,750 of JAQICJ010000241.1, read as the reverse complement.
AAAGTTTGAAAGTTCTAGATTGACGCTTTTCCTGAATGACTGTTTCTTTTTCTACTTCTTCTCTACGGTTCAATTCCATTCTGCGCAGAAATTCTTCCATGAAACCATCAAAATCTGGATGTTTTTCCAACTGCTTGCGAGAGCCTGTATCTATATTGACTATGATGTGATTGGGCATTATTTCCTGATCAAGTGCTTTTTCCCTGATTTCGCGGGCACAATAAGGACCATAGTCAAGTCTCCCTTTTTGAACCATATATTTTTTTTCTTCTTCACTCTCCTCTTGGAAACTTTCCAGAAGATCAACCATGATCACACTGTTTTTAACCTTCTTCTTCATTTTGAAACTCTGTTCAAAATCTTGATAAAAACTGATTGTGTCGGGATGACGTTCCTGAGGCAGTTCAGAGAGTGCGTTTTTCAAAGTTTCAAAGATGCCCTGGGGAGTATCTTTCTTGAGATCGGGATTACCTTCTCCGTCAGGTTTTCTGCCACTGATAATATAATTGCAGATTACGGCTAAAGAGTATATGTCACTGCGGTAATCAGGCGATTTTTTGTTTTTTATCTCCGGAGCTATGAAAGCAGAACTGTAATTGTCCAATAATTCCATGGTGTTTATAAAACCAGAAAACCCGAAGTCAGCCACTTTGATACGTCCGACTGTTGAGATGATAATTGAACTGGGCGTGAGAAACCCATGTTCAAAATGGGAATGAACATCTTCGAATAGTTTGGAGATATGAAAAACAACAAGTTTTGCAAACTTAAGGGGAGCTCCCAGGGGATATTGTTTTTTGATAATATCTGAAAGCTTGTCTCCTTCTACAAAAACAGAGGCAACATAGGGAACCTTTTTTTCCGGGTCGATATATCCACCCCCCAATGATTCAACCATGATTTTGTGAATAAAACCTTCCAACTGCTTATAATTTTCGATTATATTTTTAGCAATATCATGATATTCCGGGGGAATGAGTCTGATAACAGCAAGTCTCTGGTTGGGAAGATAAACAGCTTTGTATTTGGAGCCCAGAAAATCTTTTTCCAGAAAACCAATAATTTTGAATTTCTTTTTTATTATAAGACCTTTGGATAGTTTTGTCATCTTTCACCTTTGGTAATACAGGCTGGAGAATACTGAAAAAACCTCTGTTTTTTTGCGAAAAAGACACAAAAGCTATAACCTTTTATGGTTGAATAAGATATATTTAAAGTTTATCAACGTTTTTATTAAAAATAAAGTATTGCTTGCTAAACAGACTCCAACTTTAGCCACAGCCAAATAACTTGATTGGAATTTTTTCCATAATATAGTAATGATTTGGACTATTCAACAATAAAACCAAGAATATTCTTTGCATCGATTGTGAAAATACTATGAGTTATAAACCTACCAATTCCTTGGGAGTCAGGCGCAGGGACTTTTTAAAGTTTGCCGGCGCGACTACTTTGATTGCCTTAAAACCTTCACTGGGGTCGGCTGCTCCGGGTTCCTCCCCAGGCATGTTCAGGGGAAATCCCACCCACACTTTTTATGGAACAGGACCCGTTTCGTCCCTACCCAAAGTTGTCTGGAAAAAACAACTGGGCAAATTCAAGGCTGAAGGAAAAAATAAAATCTGGAGTGGAACAGGGTGGACAGGAACCGCAGTGGCTGACGAAAATTTTGTCTATGTAGGTTCACTGGATTCCAATCTTTATTGTTTTTACAAAACAACAGGCTACCAAAAATGGAGTTTCAAGGCAAAAGCCATGTTTAAAAGTTCACCTGCCCTTTATCTGAACAGAGTTTTCATTGGTAATGTAGATAATTGCATTTACTGCCTCAGTTCAGACAAGGGCAAGTTATTATGGAAATATGATACAGGTTCGGATGTGGATTCTTCAGCGGTTATTGCCAAGGGTCGATTGTTTATCGGTGGAGAAAGTGGTTGGCTCAATTGTTTCGAACCAACTACAGGTTCCCTGGTTTGGCGAACTTTTTTGAAGGGTAAAAGTGGAAAAAAGGGTTCGGACGGAATTGAAAGTACCCCGGCAGTATATGGAAAAATGGTTTTTACTACCAATTATCAAGGTGATATCTTTGCTTTAAATATAAATGACGGCAGCATTATCTGGAAAAATTCAACCGGTGATGACACAGATGTTTCTCCAGTTGTGGCAGCTGGAAAAGTATTTGTAGCGGCTGAAGAAAAAAGCCCTTATATTTTTGCTTTTGATATTGCAACCGGAAAATTGATCTGGAAGTGGGGAGGATGGAAAACCGGCGGTTTCTGGTCTACACCGGCTTACAGCAATGGTTGTATCTATATTGGAGGGCATCACGGTCGGCTTTATTGTCTGGATGCACACAAGGGAAAAGAAAAATGGAGTTTCAAGACTACCCGGCCTGTGTGGAGTTCACCGGCAGTAGTGGACCAAAAAGTAATTTTCGGCTCTTATGATGGTTATCTTTATTTGTTGAATTCAACTTCTGGTCAAATGATTTCCAGAATAAATCTCAAGGGTCGAATTATTTCTTCACCTCTGGTTGACAGAGGCAATATATACATTGGTACAGCCAATGGCAGATTTTATTGTTTAAAATAAACCCTTTTTCCGTTACAATGATGCAGTCAAGTCGGAAAATTCAGTTAATTGACTGGTTCTTGTCCGGGAACAACAATGAAAGTGCAAAACAATCGTTCTTTGTTCTTCAAGTGGATAGTTGTTTTTTTTACCTGCAGCTAATATTACAGTGTGGAGAACGGATTATCCGGCTTATAATAAGTTCCAAGCAGGAACTAAGTAGTTCCCGTCCCAAAAGGTAAGGTTATCACCTGGAACTCGGAATTTGATTTGATTTACTTCGTCATAACTTCTTGAAATAGTATCAACTATGTCTGCGAAGTTACTGGGCGCATCTCAATTCAACTTTAGTCCAAGTCAAAAAACCACATTCTGGGACAGGAACTAATAAAGGAGCAAAGATATGCAAAAAGAAGGTTTTTATTGTCCCCTGTGTTCAGCCAGAGTTTCCAGCGATGATAATTCGGTAGTCAAATTAAAGGGAAAACTGAAATCTGATAAGTTTTCAGTAATTGTGAATATTGATATTCCCGCTACTCCGGGCAAATATGGAGGAGCATTTCCGGAAGGTGTATTTTTGGAAGAGGGAGCCGAAGTTGAATTTATCTGTCCCCATTGCAAACAGAGTCTTACAATAGAAGACAACCCTTCTCATAGTGCATTGTTCATGGTTAACGAAGATGGTAAAAAGAAAATAATGGCTTTTAATCGTACTTATGGCAAGCACTCTTCTTTTGTTTTCTCCGTTGACACAAAAAAATTACTTGCTTCCTATGGTGAGGATCAGAATAAATATGTTGAAAAATTCAACAAAGATATCAATTACTTTGGTTTTTAGTTTTTAGAAAAAGGTTTTATGGTAGTAACAAAAAATGTTTTACCCAAGGACGGAATCTCACCTCATCTGCATTGTCTTAACTATTTGAAATAGTATTCACTATGTCTAAGAAATTGCTTCGTGTATCTCAATCCAACTTCTTTTTCATTCAATAACTCCTGTTCTGGGACGAGAACTAACTACAGTTGAACAAAAGCAGGTGCAGGGGAAATGGCGGTTTACATCAGCAAATAAAAGGGTTATTATTTAGCTCCTGTTTTAAGAGGGAAACCAAGTCCTCGTTTCAAGACAGTCCGCCGACTTTTTGCAAGGAGTATCAATGCCACAGATTAACACGGCTTCACGGTCGATTCAGGTTAAAATTGTTTATTATGGTCCAGGTCTTTCCGGCAAAACCACCAATTTGAAACAATTGAAAAAGGCTCTGTCCAAAGACAGAGTTGGTGAAATGATGTCCTTGGACACCAAAGGGGATCGCACCCTCTTTTTCGACTGGGTTCCGGTAAAATTGGGTAAAATCAGGGGCTTTGACATCAAAATACAATTATACACTGTGCCGGGTCAAATAAGATATAACAAAACCAGAAGACAGGTTTTGCGAGGGGTGGACGGCGTAGTTTTTGTAGCCGATTCCCAAAAAGCTGCTTCGGAACAGAATATATACAGTTTTAACAATTTAAGGGAAAATCTTTCACTATTGAATATAAACTTGGAAGATCTTCCCCTGGTTATCCAATGCAACAAGAAAGATCTGCCTGAAACCATGTCCACAAGGGAGATGGCCCTGCTTTTAAACAGTGAACATATTCCATTTACGGAAGCAATTGCTTTCAAAGGTAAAGGAGTCAGTGAAACTTTACGTCTTATTACCAGACTGGCTTTGAAAAAGATCCAGAAATATCTCGACCCTGAACGCATTAATCAACTCAAAAGTTCTGATATGCCACTTGATGGGGACAGTTTGCTTCAGGATATAATCAACGATGAAGATTTGATTCGCGAAATAAATGAAACTGAAAACAGCGATGAGAATAGCAAAAAAATTGAAAAACTGGAAATACCCGAGCCTTCCGGAGAAGAAAAAAATGCCAAGGCTTCCCTTGGGTTGCAAGTTGAATTTGCTGGGGATTCAGATGTAAATTCTTCTGATTCGGAAACAGAAGAAGAAAAAGATAAGGAAGAAACAACTCCAAAACCTGTTATAACTTCCGAGCAGGTTGAATCTTTTTCAAAATCGGAAAAGCAACAACAAGAAATTGAAATGGAGACAAAAAGTTCTGTGGAAGAGAAAAATCTTATTCAAGGGGAATCCAGTAAACATAAAATCGAAGAAAAAGCAGCCGAGTGCACCCCGGAACCGTCAGTTAAGAGCAACCCGGTTGGGGGAGGTTCGGAATCTGCAGTTGGGAGCAACCCGGTTGGGGGAGGTTCGGAATCTGCAGTTAAGGGCAACCCGGTTGGGGGAGGTTCGGAATCTGCAGTTAAGGGCAACCCGGTTGGGGAAGTTCAAAAACTTCAGGAGATGGAACTTGAAGTTGAACCTGCAGACTTCGATGAAGAAACCAGTCAAGAGTTTGAAATAGAGGCTGAACCACCTGATGATGAAGAAATTATCTCTTCCCCTCCCATTGAACCCAGAATAGGCAGAACCATCAGCAGCAATGCAAAAAATTCCACCAAAACTTCCGGGATGTTCAGGAGCCCCGTATCTGGAATTTTCAACAGAGAAACACTTGATTCTGAAGATGATGAAACAGAAACAGAAATTGAAGAATACAGATCCAGTGAAGAAACAATAAATGATCTGAAAACTGAAATCTTGATATTGAAGGATCAGATCAAAATCCTCAAAAACAACAACAAGGCTCTATACGGTTCCATGCGAAAAATAGACAAAAAATTGAATGTTATGAGCAATATCTTTGCTCGCCTGTCCAAACAGCTCAATCAATAAATTCCAATCGGGAAACAATTTCAAAATGAGGGGTCTTGGGCATTGTGTTAACCAGGGTTATGTCTTTGATTTGGTAGGACTGTTTTGACAACCGGTCCAGATCCCTTTTTCCTGCCATGGGATCACAGGAAAACAAAATAAGGTTTTTTACTTTTTCAGAACCTATTTTTGAGATCATCTGTTTGCTCAACCCGGTTCGGGGTGGATCCAGAACAATAAGATCAGTTTCTTTGAAGAATTTAAATTTTTTGTCTTTGATTTGAATGACTTTAACTGTCTGGGCAAAATTCTTCCTGAAAGCTTCAACTGCTTGAGCCTGGGATTCAACAGCAACTACTTCGGCTTTTTGTGCCAGCAATCTGGTAAAATTTCCTGCTCCGGCATGAAATTCCACAATGGAATCGAGTTTCGCTATTTTATCCAGATAATTGCCAAGAACTTTCAATAATTGAAGATTTGCGTCTATTCCCGGTTGGTAAAAACTGTCAGCATTGAGATAAAGCGGGGGAAGATCCGGTGAATCACAGAGTTTCAACCAGGGAGAACCGAATTGATATCTGCCCCATTTAATTCCCAGGAGGTTTTTGTTTTCCAGTTCAGCAAAGCGAGTTTGCAGTTCTGATTGGTTTTCTGAGCATTTTCCCTGGATAGAAAGAATAAACTCTCCTTTTTCATTCCAGACAGCTTTAATTTCTCCGTGTCCCTGAGCAGGAAGAAACTCATTAATGGTTTTAAAATTATTGCTGTATTTCAATATGGGGCATTTTTCTGGATAAACCAATCTGTTTGAACTGCTTTGTCGGTATCCACATTTCTTATTGGCAAAAGCGAGACGATTTCTGGTTCTGTAACCCAAAGCCGAGGGAATTGAGATGATAGATCCGGTTTTTTCCCAGTCAAATTCAGTCTGTCTCAATGCCCGCTCCCAAATTTCCAGTTTGGATTGGGTTTCAATTTTAGTGGAAACACACATCCAGGGACAACCGCCACAACGATTATTCATTGAGGAAGGATCATCGGGATAAAGAGAACATGGTGATTTTATTCTTTCCGGAGAAGGTTCAACCAGAGATTTTGCCGTTGTTTCATGCCATCTTTTATTTGAGGAAGGCAGAGTATCTTCGAACATAACCTGATCTCCGGGAACTGTGGCGGGAACGAAATAAGTATGGTTGTTGTGGTGGATAATTCCGTTTCCGGAGTTGCCGGCCAGAGATTCAATTGTTTTGTTTATTTCCATTTTATTTCCTTTTAGCCAAATTTTCACAAAAATTCAGAGTTTGCTGTTATTTTGTGAAAACCTGATAAGGCTGGTGTTTAAGGCCAGAGGTAGTTTGTGATCAGTAAGGGAAGCAAGATTCAACAGAGCGAGATGAGCCTGTTCCAGATGAGAAGGTTGCTTGATTATTTTATTGCCCCGGATATCCTTTCCTGAAAGAGCCAGTCTTATATAAGTGCTGGAATCAACACTGTCAACCTTTAGTTGACTCATGATTTCGGGTTTGCCAAATCCAAAAAGATGAAGGGGAAGATCCGGAAAAATCTTTCTGGCAATTTTTACTGCTTCCAAAACAAAGGAAAAATCCTTCTTTCTCGGTACCAGGCTGCCTAGTGCGATTCCGTCGAAAGGAAAAGAAGTGAGGGTTGTCAACTCTTGGGAAAAAAGATTGAGATTGTCCACAACAGGAACAGAAGCATATAGTTTAAGATTTTTCTTTCTTTTATTCTGAACTGCATAAACAGCATTTTTTATGGATAGTCGCAGATGTTTTTCCATCGTGTTTTCTGAATGTTCGGGAATTACCGGAAAATCCAGAGTAAAAGCATATTGGGCAAATTTTTCCTGAAGATCAAGTAAATCACGTGGATCCACCTTTAGTTTTTCATCTTTGAAATTCAATTCCAGAGTTGAAAAATATTCATTTGAAATAATGGTACCACCATATTTGATATAGCCGTAGGAACCCGAATCTATCCACAGAGGAACAGCGATTTTCTCGCAGAACTTGTTTATTTGGTGCTGATTGTTATTGTTTTCATTGTTTTTCAACTGTGCCAGAAAAGGGTAGGAAATCAAGGCGCCTTTGGAGATGAGATGAAGATAAGGAATAATAAAGGAATTTACGGAGCCTTTGTAGTTGATTACAGGAATAAATTCGGGATACTTGTCACCAGGATTGTTCATGATATGGGATTCCTGTGGGAAATGTTGATAAGTTTCAGAGGATTGAAGTTGATTATGTTTGATTTGGCATTGAATCAGTTTCTGAATAATTGTTATCCCTTGGAAAAATTAGTTGCAACCTTAAAATTCATCAGAAGAGGATAAAACACATTCAACTCAATCCAACTTCTTCCTCAGCCAATGACCCCCATTCTTAAACTGAGGAATTTGCATTGCATGATCATTTATTTTGAGCTATCAAAGTATTTGTCCTGGTTTTCAGATTTCTGAATTGGCATTTTCAGGTAAATCAGTTTCCACTTCAGAATTATGAGTTGCAGAAGGTGACCTTATTTTTAAAACGGGAATTTTACAGGTTTGTTATCACTTATGGTTAAAAGTATCTTTTTTTTTCTGGGTCTAATGGGAACACTGGTTTTGGCCAGTGAAGCTTCAGCTCAATCAAAAGACAGGTTTGTACTGGCAGCCGGTGGTACTTCTTTTCCTCTGGGAGCTAATCTCCAAGCAAGGTACAGATATCTATTCAATGATTCTTTTTCCATAGCCACCGGAGTTTCCCTGCTGGGACTCAATAGTTCTGATCAACAGCTTGCTGCTGGTTATTTGACTGGTCGAGCTATCTATACTATAGATTTCCTTTCTTATATTCCCTCTGTTTTTATTGGTGGGGGCGGAGGAGGGGGCAAAGGAACTGCCTGGACCGAAATTGATACATCCTGGTTTGTGCAAGCCGGAATAGCTGTTGATTATCTCTATTCGCGCAAAATCAAGTTAGGGCTTGCTCTATCCACTTCTCAATATTATTTCAACCGCGAGTTTAATGAACAGAATTTCTATACTCAGGTTTTTGTTTCTGTCAGATGTATCTGGGTGTTAGGAGAAACATGGTAAAAAAAATTGTTCTAGTCTCTTTATGTCTAAGTTTCAACATGGTTTTATTTTCGTGTAAATCCGAAAAGAAGAAAGAAAAAATTACCAAACCTGTTCTTGAGAAAAAAATCAACAAAGATACAGATGATCTGGTATCAACAGAAATTTTGCAGAGAGAAAAAGCAAACTCCATTGCCTATGTTAAAACCATAATGCTGGTTTTTAACAAAAAATCTCCCAGGTTTGCCCAAAAAATTGATCGTGACAAACGAAAAGATGTCAAAATCAGATCCGTTGTGGAAACTGAAAATCTGGTAAAAAAAATATTGAAACAGGTTGAAGATGGGGTTGATTTTGAAAAATCGATGGAAAAATACTCAGATAATCCCAAATCCTGGAAACATGATTTCATCAAAAGAGTGACTTTGCAAGATAGTTCCAGTGTGATGAGAAGATTGGCTTTGCGTCTGAAACCGGGTGAAATTGGGGTGGTAAAAAATTCAAAAGAATATTTGATTATAAAAAGAATCAAAAATCCCCCCAAAGTAAAAAGTCCCGACAGTGTAGAAATTTTGAAAAGAGCTCCCTCTAAAAGCAAGATCAGTTTCAAGGTTATTAATATTCCCTGGAGGTTTTTAAAAGTCAATTATGGTGAAAAATTTCCTGACGAAATTAGTCGTTCTCAACAGGAAGCGGCTAATCTGGCCAAACAGATTTTGAAAAAATTACAGGACAATCATAATTTTGATTCTCTTTATAATCAATATTCTGTTCCTTTGCCGTCCAATAAAAAACATAAACATGGTTTTTCCCCTCTCGACAAAAAAGATGGGCACCACGATCATGATCCTGATCATAAAAACAAGAAAAACATGCAGAATATGTCATCTTTTGTCAAAATCCATCGTCTGGCAGTCAGATTGAAGGTTGGGGAAAGTGGCATTATCACCAGTAAATATGGTTATCACGTAGTTAAAAGGTTTTAATAGTTCCCATCCCAGAATGGGACGTGGTGGTTATAATAGTTGAATACAAATTTATTCTTGCTAAAGTATATAAGTTTGCATCTATAATTTTTTTCAGATGAAACTTGGCCTTTGTAAGTTTACAATAATTTTTGAAAACCAGCTTGGAAAGTTGTCGACTCCACGAAGAATTGCAATTTATCCAAAATCGGTTTCCAAATTTAAACTCATAATTTTATTCAGGAGACTAAAATGTTCAAAAACTCAATTTTTGCTTTGCTTATACCTTTTTTATTTTCTCTGGCATTCTTGGGGTGTGAACCTGAAGAATCTGAAAATAAAGAAATCTGCAACAATAACGAAGATGATGATGGAGATGACTTGATAGATTGTGCTGATTTACAGTGCTGGGGTCATGTGGGTTCACCTAACGGTGATCAGATTTGCCAATCCAGTGAAAGTCATTGTGATGACGGCTTCGACAATGATGCCAACGGTGATGTTGATTGTGATGATGCCAATTGTGTTGATTCTCCAGACTGCAGTGAAGAAGACACCGAAACCAACTGTGAAGACGAAGTTGATAACGACAGTGATGGTGATGTGGATTGTGCCGACGATGATTGTGTCGACGATCCAGCCTGCAGTGAAGAAGAAACCGAAACCAACTGTGAAGACGAAGTTGATAACGACCTTGATGGCGATGTGGATTGTGCCGACGATGATTGTGTCGACGATCCAGCCTGTATGACTCCAGTTGAAGACTGCACAGATGGCGACGACAATGATAGTGACGGCGATATAGATTGTGCTGACGCCGATTGTGATGGTCAAATCGGTCCTGATGGTCAGACTTGTGAATTGACCGAGAGCCTTTGCAACGATGGTTATGACAACGATGGTGACAGCGATGTTGACTGTGATGATACTGATTGTGCTGCTGATTCAGCCTGTATTGTCGGAGAAAGTGACTGCACAGATGGAAGCGACAATGATAGCGACGGCGACACTGATTGTGCTGATGCAGAATGTGACGGCGAAACTGGTCCTGACGGTCAAATTTGTGAATTGACCGAGAGTAGTTGCTCCGATGGTTATGACAACGACGGCGATGGCGATGTGGACTGCGATGATTCGGACTGCACTATTGCCTGCTTGAGTGACGGAGATCTGGTTATTACTGAATTATTGAAAGATCCCAACCAAGTTAGCGACAGCAGCGGAGAATGGTTTGAGTTGCATAACACTTCTGCTGCTGATATCGATCTGCGGGGCCTGGTTATTTATTCCCAGACTTCCGGCGGCAATGATGCCACCCATCTGATTACAGCTTCCAGTGCAGTGATTATTCCTTCCGGAGAATATGCAGTTTTGAGCGTCAATGCTGATCTAGCTACCAATGGCGGAATTTCAGTCCTCTATGAATATTCATCCATAAATCTTTCCAACGGTGGTGATAATCTGGGCATCAGAACTGTCGACGGAACCGTACTTGATGAAGTTGCTTATGATGAAATAGATTATCATGACATGAGCGGAATGTCCCTCTCCCTCGATCGCGATTATCTCAATCCAATTGATAATGACGACAGTGCCAACTGGTGTTATGTTGTTAAAAGATATAATGCTTCGGATTACGGAACTCCGGGAGTAGCCAATCCTTCCTGCATCAAAGAAACCAATTGCAGTGATACAACAGACAATGACGGTAATGGTCTAATTGATTGCGAGGATTTCGCTTGTGCCTACGATGCTAATTGTACCAGTTATAATGTACCGGACATTGGTGATCTCATCATTACCGAAATTATGGCAGACCCGGGAATTGGAACTCCGGACAGTCAATATGAATGGATTGAAATTTATAATTCCTCCATCCATATGATGGAATTGAACGGATTGGTTCTTTGTGATTCTTCCTATAATCAGCATTGTTTCTTCTTGACTCACGGGGGATCCATGGGTTTGGGTTCAGGAAACTATGCCTTATTCGGTTACAAATCTGAAAATGTTCCCGGAACCTCATACGTCATCGAATATGATGCTGCTATTATGCTCAGCAATTCCAGTGACGGAGTTACCCTGATGCGCAATCACGAAAGTGCCACCCCCGTCATTATTGATTATGTCAATTACGACGCCATGAGCGGCTGGGATTTCATGACAACCGGCGCTTCCCTGCAATTTTCCTCCGATGCTACCCAAACTATGATTCTTAATGATGATCCTGCCTACTGGTGTGCGGCTACCACTGTTTATGATGCCACCAATCTGCTTATGGGTACTCCCGGATCGGCCAACGATGTCTGTGAAATTATTCTACCTGAAACCGATTGTGCTGATGGAGTTGACAACGATTCGGACACTCTGACCGATTGCCTCGATGGTGATTGCGATGGTCTGGCCGGCGACGGCGGTACCTGTGAGTATGGCTACGAAAGCAATTGTTCCGATAGTTTTGACAACGATGGTGACGGCCTGGTTGATGCTGCCGATCCCGATTGTGCAGAAGGTGGCAGCCTGGTGGCCTACTTCAGTGAATATGTTGAAGGATCTTCCAACAACAAGGCGCTGGAGATTTATATCCATGACGCCAGTGGAGTTTTGGACCTTTCCGATTGTGAAATCAATAAATATTCCAACGGAGATGCTACATTTACTGTTATTACCCTCGACAGCACCAGTCTTTCCAGCGGTGATCTCTGGGTTGTCTGCAACTCTTCCGCAAATGCTTCTCTCTCACCCTATTGCAATCAACTTGAGTATCAAATCAATTTCAATGGAAATGACGTCGTGGAATTGGTCTGTAATGGAGTTACCATGGATGTTATCGGTCAAATTGGCAGTAGTGCTGATTTCGGTAAAGATACAACCGAACGCCGCAATGCCGGCATAACCTCCGGCGATCCCAACGGTTCAGATGCCTTTGATTTTGCAGATGAATGGACTTCTTTTTCACAGGATACCTTTGACGGGCTTGGAACCAGATAATCCCGACCAGGTATTCCCAGCAATCAGTTCCCATCCGACAATCTGTACCAACAAGGTTTTTCCAATAAAAAATGACTGAAAATCAAAAAACATGGACGGTAAAAGAAGTTCTCCGTTGGACAACTGCCAAGTTCAAAGAGGTCAATATCGATTCTCCCCGACTTGATGCCGAGTTGCTCATTGCCAAAGTTATCGGCAGAGACAGAGTCGGGGTTTATCTTGATTACAATCGTCCTCTCATCCCTGAAGAACGCAAAAAATTGCGGATAATAGTGAGAAAAAGATTGAACAGGGTGCCGGTGGCATATCTACTGGGCAAGAAAGAGTTTTACGGTCTGGAATTCAAAGTTTCCCCGGCTGTACTTGTTCCCCGGCCTGATACAGAGATCTTGGTGGAAACGGCCTTGCAAATTCTTGAAACCGGAGACAGTGTTCTCGATCTGGGGACAGGAAGTGGTGCTATTATTACAGCTGTGGGCTGTAATTTTGCCGGACTGCAACTTGGAGCTTCCGATATTTCACCTGAAGCTTTGGCTATAGCCCAGCAAAACACCAAAGCTCAAGGGCTTGAGGTTGATTTTTATCTGGGGGATATGTTCCAACCGGTTGGTGGTAAAAAATATAATCTGATCATTTCCAATCCTCCTTATATTCCACCGGATGCAACCTTGCAGCCTGAGTTGAAACATGAACCTCAAACCGCTCTGGTTACTGGGGATAACGGCCTGAAATATCTGAAAATTATTATTGAACAGGCTCCCGCTCATTTACACCCGGGGGGGAAATTGCTACTGGAATTTGGTGAAAATCAAAAAGAGTTTGTACTGCAGCAACTTGAAAAAAGAGGATATATCAAAGTAAAAGCAGTGGAAGATCTGGCAGGTTTGCCTCGAATGGCACAGGCACAATATGACGGCTGAAAATAAATCTGCTCAAAAAACAAGAATTAAAAAAATATTGCAGGTTCTTTTCGATCTCTACCCCCATCCCCAATCGGCTCTGATTGTGGACAATCCCTTTCAAAGACTGATAGCCACTATTTTAAGTGCCCAAAGCACTGACAAACAGGTAAACAAAATAACCCGGGAATTGTTTGATATTTTTCCTGATCCCCGTTCTCTGGCTTTAGCTTCTCCCTCCAAGGTGGAAGATATAGTCAGATCCACCGGTCTTTACCGCAATAAGACCAAAAATATCATCGCCGCTTCGGGGATGATCATGGAAAAGTTTGATGGTCAGGTTCCCAAAACCATGAAAGAGTTGACTTCTTTACCCGGGGTGGCTCGAAAAACTGCAAATTGTGTTCTCCAGGACAGTTTCAACATTGCCGAGGGAATTGTAGTTGATACTCATGTAGGTAGATTGGCGATCAGGTTAAGGCTTACTTCTGAAACCAAAAAGAACCCAGTTAAAATTGAAAAAGATCTCAAAAGGGTGATTCCTCGCAGACAGTGGCTGGTAATTTCTCACAGATTGATTTATCATGGCCGCAATATTTGCAAAGCCAGAAATCCTCTTTGTGGAAAATGCAGGCTGCTGAACTGGTGTCCTTCAGGAAAAGTTGATTGAATTGGCTCAGGCAAGTGCAACAACGTAATATTCTTTACTATTAATCCTCTTCTTTGCAGCAGAAAATCGATAAGCCATGCAGATCTTTTTTGTAATCATATCTTTTATTCTGGTAATTTCAGGTAATTTATCCTGTTCGTCGGAGAGTTCATCCCCCCAAACAAAAAATGAAGAAAATCCCTGGAAATATGTTCCCGTTACTTCAAAATCGGTTAAATCTGATAAAATAATTGCTGAGGTTGATGGATATCCCGTAACCCAAAAGCAACTTCATGAATATGCAAAGGATAATAAACTGTCCAAATCTGAAGCTCTCAGAGAGTTGATCGATCAGGCACTCCTCCATAATGAATTTTTGCACAATTCCACCCCGGATCAATTAAGTCGGATTTATAAATCTGTAACGGTGTATAATTTTATCAGGGAAAAATTTCTGAAAAATGATGAAACCAACAGCATCAGCGATGAGCAAGTAAAAAAAGTTTATGATGAAATCCAAAGTTACAATCATTCCCGTCGCTTCAGACATTTAAAATTTTATTTCAAACATCAGCAATGGCGCCAGACGGTTCAATTGGTGATAAAAAAGAATACTCTGGCCAATAAAGATTCCCTGGCTTCAGTTTTATCCATGTTCAGACTGGTTAGATCCTGGTTGCTTGCCAGAAAAGTTGACACCGTCGAAGAATTCCGCAGCAGTGCCTGGGTAATTCAGAATTCGTTTTATCCGGTTAGATTTGAAAAAGTTTTACCCCTTTCGGCAAATTGGAAAGAAAACTTCTTCAGAACCAGACTCAATTTCAATCAGGTTTATATTGATAAAATTTTTGAAATTAAAAACGAAAGTGATATTTCCGAAGTATTTGAAACCAAGCAGGCAATCCATCTGGTATTTCTTGAAAAGATAATTCCGGCCAAAAATAAGAGTTTTGCAGAGGTAAAAGATAAATTGCGGGCAAAACTGGCTACAGGAATTCAATCAGAAAATTTTGCAAAATGGCTCCACCAACTCAGATCAAAATATGATATAAAAATTTATTATCAACCTTCCTCTAAATAGTTCCCATCCCAGAATGGGGTTTTTTGGCTGGTGAAGAAATTGGATTGAGATGCGAGGAATAACTGCTAAGATATAGTTGCCACTATATCAAGAAGTTATGACAAAGCAGATTAATCCAATTTCCGTTTCCAGATAATGACCTTCCTTTTTGGGATGGGAACTAAATAAAGGCTTAACAGTGTCAGCATCACCTTTTACTGAATTTCTGGCTGAGATCATCGGTCTTTTACCCAATTCTCTTGGAGCAATAATTCAGGATTGGGAGGGGGAAACCATTGAATATTTTGGTCATCTCAAAGCCGACGAACTTAGAATCAATGCAGCCCAGTGGGGTTTATTGTGGCGAATGATAAAATACCAGGCAAAACATCCCTATCTCAAAAGTTCCCGAGAAATTATCATTGAAACCGATCGCCAGAAAATTATCATCCACACCCTTTTTGATCGTTACTATCTGGTGATTCTGCTGAGAAAATCTGCCTCCCTTTCTGAAGCCCGCCGGGTTATAGGAGATATGTCAGCCAGAATTGTAAAAGAAATGGGATTTTGATCCACAACCGGATAAAAGCCAATTTTACCCGGAAACCAGATTTTCGAGATTTATGCTAAAATGTTGAATTTTGCCATTTTTAAATTTTTCTTTGTTATCTTCATAATATTGAACCAAGCTTTGGGCATGTTCATCATTGACCATTCCCATATATTTCATGCCTTTTTCCAGATCTTTTTCAGTTTTTTCTCCTGAAAGATAATTGTTGGCTAAAGTAGCAGCTGCAAATTGAACATTTTTATTGCTCACCTTTTCCAAAATTTTTATTCCTTGGATAATTTCTTCGGGTTTTTCTGAGTTTTCCACCATTAATTTTCCTTTCAGGGACAAAGCAGTGGAGTCACCGAGCTTGGCTGCCAGATTTAGATATTCGTTGGCCTTTTTCTCATCTTTTTTTACGGCAAAACCCATGAGATAACAGGCGCCAAGTTTGGAAAAAGCTTGGGGATAGCCAAGATGACCGGCTTTTTCATAATATTCCACAGCTTTATCCACATCCTGCTCGACAAATTTTCCTTCCAGCAGATAATCAGCCAATTTAAGCATGGCCTCAGTCTGCATATATTCAGCAGCTTTTTTCCACAGACCAAGGGCTTTGTCCAAATCCTTTTCGAGAACAACTCCTTCTTCATAAATAAGACCCAGATTGTAAAGAGCATCGGGATGTTCATATTGCGCTGCTTTTTCCCAGAAATTTGCTGCTTTTTCAGGATTTTGTTTTACCAGTTGTCCATAGTAATAAAGACAGCCAAGATAACAAAGTGCCGGCGGATGTTCTTTGCGGGCTGCTTTTTTGACAAATTGGAATCCCATTCTCTTTTTTCTGGAGTTGAATTCTTGATGTTGAATGTAGGCAAGTCCTGTCAGGTAGAGAGCCTGTGTATTGCCCATTTTTGCAGCTTTTTTCAAATAGTAAACAGATTTGAAGATATTTTTTTTGCAATCCACGCCGTTTTGAAAAATAATTCCCAAATTCAAATAACCGTAATCATCCCCTTTTTTCGCGGCTCTTTTAAAAAATCGCTTTGCTTTTTTCGAATCTTTTTTTACTCCTATTCCATATATATAGTAATAACCAAGATCCACAAGTGCTTGGGTAAATCCCAATTGAGCTGCTTTGTGGTAGTAGCGGAAAGCTTTTGAATAATTTTGTTCAACCCCGGCTCCTTCTTCATAGTGTTTTGCCAAATGATAAACTGATTCAGGATGGGATTTGGCTGCCCTTTGCTGGTGGTATTCGAAAGCTGCTTGATAATTTTGATCCTCTGCTGCTTTTATTTCCTGGTTGTTTGAATTTGTTTGTTGAATGTTTTTTGTGAGTTGGGTCATTTTGTTCTCCTTGGATTGTTAAAAATATTTCAGTTTGGAATAAAACTAAATTTTGCCTATATTTTCGAAATCCAAGGCCCCAATCTCTAATTATTTTTTAAAATTTCTTAATTATTCAGTAAAACAGGAGGTTTAATAGTTGATATGAAAGGATTAGATAACAATCGTAAATTTTTGAAATAGATTTGATTTTCAATTTAAAAATTGTTTTTTGCGAAATATTCTTATTAGGGGAGAAGATATTTGGCAAATTTGAGCTTGATTGGAATCAGTAAATTAATCCAAAGTTGAATACCATTGTTGATAGGTAAGAGGGGCTACAGGAGTTTCGCTTGTTCTGATGGTTCCATTTCCCAATTGACCATAGTAATTGAAACCCCAGCAATAGATCTCTTCGTCTGTGGTGAGCATGCAGCAGAATTGGTCACCGCAACTGATTTGCCTGGCGTTATATTCAGGAGCAAAATCGTAAACTTGGCATTCTTCCCGATCCCAGCAATGGAGTTTGTGGTTATCGTCGACAGCACAGCACAATTCCCGGCCACAATCGGATTGCAGGTAATTGTGGTCGTCAAGCATGAATTCGGTGGAAAAGGGTGGTTCAGGCAAAGAACAACTACCCCATAATCTTCCCAGAATATCAACTTCTGTCCTTCTACCCAGATATTTGATTGTATGGGGATAGTTAACATAGGTGCCCTCGGGAGAAAGGTAATCACTGCCGACAGAAGCCACCTCTCCATACACGTTGAGAGCTCTATCCGAAGTAATTTGAATAAAAGGAGGATCATCGGCCTCAAAGGGAAATTGGGGAGTACTGGAAACAGCAGAGCTTGTGATAATGATTCGGCCCTGGGAATCAATACCTTTCAAGGTGTTTGCGTTATTAAAACGGAGGGATTTCAGGGAAGAAGATTCCAGTATTTTAACAGGAGTGGCAGTATCAGAGTCAATGCCCTCAAGATCACTTGAACCCCAATACCAGGCTTGATGATTGGAATCCACAGCAAGGGCGGCATCATCATTGAGACTGAAATCTGTGAGATTTGCATTAGCGCCGGTTGTAATCGGAGACATGTAAAAAACACTTTCATTAACTAATTGTCCGGCAGCAGCAAAAGAATTATCTCCCCAACAATAGATTTCTCCCGTTGTTGAGATACTGCACGAATGCATGAAACCTGAAAATACATCATTCTGATCAGCAAGAACCAGGGTTGGTAGATTTTCTTGATCTTCTTCGAGGTAAGGGTTGGTATTTCCCCAGCACCACAATTGTTGAGTTGTATCAATTAAACAGGCACCCTCGTTAGCTACTGAAAGTTTTACGGCTGTTCCGTCGAAAGTAATCTCTTCGGGAATATGGGTTGATTCTATCCCAAGATCACCTCTTCCCAGTTTGTTATGGTGGTTCAGACCCCAGCACAGTACTTTGTCATTGCTGTCTATACCGCAGGTAAAACTCAACCCGGTATCAATAAATTTGAAGGTATGATCTCCTGAAACAGCAACAGGAGTGGCGCTCCAATCTGTTTCATCGGGAAGAACACCTGATTCTCCATAGATGTTATTTCCCCAGCACCAGGCCTTGCCGGTTTCATCAAGTGCACAGGTGTGGTTGTCTCCCCCGGCTGAAACTTGAACAAATTGGTGATCACCTGGCACTTTGCTCGGTAAACTGTTCCATTCCCAACACCAGGTTTCGGTGTTTTCATTGATTCCACAGACATGGTTGCCACCTGCGGAAAAGGATACAAAAGGTGTATCGTGATCAATTTCGATGGCAGTGCCCGAAGCAGTGAGAGAATCATCATCTCCAAGGTCAGCCGAATAATTGCTTCCCCAGCACTTGATTTTTCCTGTTTCCAAAAGAGCGCATCCATAGGGATATTCAACCAGACAGGTACCAGGAGCATATCTGATTTGGATTTGTTGGACTGATTCTTCCAGTTCAATTTCCACGGGATAAGGAGTATAGAAATCGCTGAAAAAAGTATCATGAGGACCAAGGCCATTTTCATTGTTTGAGCCCCAACAATATGCCTTGCCCTGAGAGGTTAATCCACAGGTCCTGAAAAATCCCATGGACATCTGGACAAAATCAAGTTGGTGAAAAATGGGTTGGGGGGCAAGTCTTTTGATTGGAACTTTTCCCACATTGTTGCTGTTGTTTTTTCCCCAGCACCAGGATTGACCTTCATTGTCGGTATAACAAACAGTATCTTCGTAGGCTTTGAGACGTTCTGCAATAAACCGATCTTTCCAATTGCCGTAGTCGCAAACACTTAAATCAAAAGAACAATTATCTTTGCAACTCAGGGTTCCTCCTTCCATTCCCAAAGATTCACAACTTTGACCTCTGAGGTTTTCCCCTTCACATTCTTCTTCGTATTCAAGCAGACCATTTCCACATTCAGTTTGCTCGGAACAATCTGAACTGTCTATCTGGCAAGAGTTGGTGCACTTGAGGGTTCCCCCTTTCAAGCCTCTGGCATAACAGGAATCACCGCCAAAATTAGAGCCATCACATTCTTCTCCTTCATCAATTTGTTCGTTTCCACACAAAGAAGAATCGTCGTCACAGGCCGCAAGTGAAAGAAAAAATGCAATAAAAACAATATAAACAGATTTGAACATAGGTGATCACCAATATGAGTAGAGGAACTAAAAATGATTTAAATATTTCCTTTCACTCAGTTTAGCACACCCTATTCGACTTTTCCAAAATTAAATGTTTATAATAAAATAATGCTATCCAGTAATTCGAGCTGCTCCACTGGTTTTGTTCAGAAAATCAAGATTATAAGTTGTTGTTATTATGATAAATCTTAATAATTCGGTCAAAACTTTTGTCAACTTTTTCCAGGGTCAACCTGCGCATGTATTCGAGCAGCAGCAGATGCTTAATTTCGGGGTGTTCAGGTTTTATCTGTTTTGTGGTTTTTTTCCCATTAGGCTTTTTCCTGGTATAGGAAATTTTTTTGTTATCAAGTTGTTTTTTGAAGGAAAGAGCTAGATCATTAAAATCATCTACCATGAAATCCACCTCTGAATTAAGAATATCTGCAAGTTCCAGCAGGGGATTGATTCTTTTTTCCAGAAGATCTTCAAATTCATCTTTGACCTTGTTTTCTGCTTGCTCCTGAAATTCTTTTACTTCATCCTCACTTGCTTTTTTTTCTTCCTGGTTGAAAAGGTCTATCTGTTTTTTATCCATATGGCTTTCTCCCTTCGGGTTGAATCGGCGAAAATTACCTGGTTATGATTTGATGACATAAGGTTACAGCTTTAGAGGCATCTTTGGCATAGCCGGCACAACCTGATTCGATTGCGATTTCCTCGTTCATGGAAGCTCCTCCCGCAATTACCGGAAGCCGGCATCCTTTGGAGCGCAAATAAGAAACCACCTCAGCCGCTTCTCCTACGGTAGTTGACATCATAGCCGACAATCCCAGAAGATGTGGTCGGTGTTGCTTAATTGCCTGATAGATCCGGTCTGCTTCAACATCCTTGCCCAGATCAATTATTTCATAACCACTGGTTTGCAGGACGGTTCCCACTATTTTTTTGCCGATATCATGGACATCGCCCTTGACAGTGGCCAGAAGAATACGGCCTTTACTTTCATGGTTTTCACCTAGAATACTGTTTAATTTGTCAAATACGGGAATTGCAGTTTGGGCAGCGAGCATGAGATCAGGCAGGAAAATTCTGTTTTTGCTGTAAAGAACCCCTATTTTATGCATGGCTTTACCGAGAATATTCTGACTGACCTCAAGAGGAGTTGCATTTTCCAATTCAGTTTCAATTGCTTGGTTGAATTTTGCGCTGTCTCCGCTGAGAATCAGATTTACCAATGTATTCTCAGTTGGCAGATCCTGCGCTTTTTGGGGATTGTTGCCCCGCAAGGTAAGAGCAGCTTGCAAACTGTTGGCGGTAAATTGTGCTGTTGGATCAACAATAGTTGAAGTCAAGCCGTTTTCTACGGCTTGTGCCAGAAATACACCGTTGAGATGATCCCGGTTTTTCATGCCAAAACTGAGATTTGACAGACCCATGGTTGTTTTTATGCCCCTGTTGTTCAACTGACGGATTACCTTGAGGGTGATCCCGGGATCTTTACCCGCTCCAAAAGCCATAACCAGAGGATCTGCCAGAACTCGATCAGAGGAAATTCCCATTTTTTCCAGATAATCCAATCCTTCCAGGATTTTTTTAACTCTGGCTTCGGCGGTTTTGGGAATTTTTTTGCCCATGGCCAGCAAAATCAACATTCCACCATGAGTTTTGAGCAGCTTGCCTTTAAAATCTAGATCTTCGGCAAAACAGCGGGCAGAATTGATCAAAGGACGACCTGTATATTCAAATAGAGCTTTTTCAAGAAATTCATAACTTTGAATATCGAGGGAAAGGGGAAGGGAGCTGTATCTGTCCAGTTCGTTGATCAGGTTGACAAAATGTTGGGCGGTAAGGAGTTTTTCAATACCCAGATTCAGGTCCAGAATTTCACATCCGGCTTTTTTTTGCACAGAGGCTAAGCTGGTAATTCTATCAAATTGAAAATTCCGGATTTCCTGCTGAAATTTCTTGCTGGAGGCAGGATTAATTTTTTCGCCGATGCGGGTGAAAGGGAGAAAATTTTGCAGATGAGTGCGGGAAGAAAGGGTTGGAGTCAATATTTTATCGGACGCAGAAAGAGGTTTATG
This sequence comes from Deltaproteobacteria bacterium, assembly GCA_027858615.1. Classification (GTDB taxonomy): domain Bacteria; phylum Myxococcota_A; class Polyangia; order HGW-17; family HGW-17; genus JAQICJ01. The sequence continues at coordinate 24,162 of JAQICJ010000241.1, read as the reverse complement.
CTTGCGGGCAAAATGGGAAATGACTTTTATATGTTCAGGATCGGTTCCACAGCAACCTCCCACAATATTGGCACCGGCGGCAATGAATTCTTCCACATAAGGAGCAAAATCAGCCGGAGAAAGATCGTAATACAGGTTTTTATCTTTGTATTTGGGAGTTCCGGCATTGGGTTCAACCGAAATGAATTTATTGGTGTAAACAGCCAATTCTTTGACAACCTTGAGTGTTTCTTCAGGACCCAGACTGCAGTTTACTCCCACACAATCCACATCTAGGTCATTGAGCCAGGATGCAAAAATCGCAACTGAACTTCCGGTGACGGAGCGCATATTTTCGGCAAAGGTCATTTGAACGATCAGTGGAAGGCTGGTTGTTACCTTTCTGATTCCCAGTACTGCAGCTTTACATTCTTTGAGGTCGGATATGGTTTCAACAATAAAGCCGTCCACTCCGGCTTCATGAAGAACCTGAGCTTGTTCGGCAAAGGCATCCACTGCTTTTCCCATGGAAAATGATCCCATGGGCTCGGGAAATTCACCGGTTGAGGAGATATCTCCCAGAACCAGAGCTTTGTTGCCGGCTGCTCTTTTGGCAATTTTTACTGCTTCAGTATTTATTTTTTTGAACTTGGTTTCAGCTCTCAGAGCTTTCAATTTGGGACGATTGGCACTGAAGGTATTAGTGAGAATAAAATTGCTGCCGGCTGCAACGTATTGTTTTTGCAGTTTTTCGACAACTTCAGGATGTTTGAGATTCAGCAGGACTCCGGGTTGATCACCGTAGCCCATTTTAAAAAATTCAGTTCCATAAGCTCCATCCAGAACCAGGATCCTTTTTTGCAGCAATTTGTTGAATTCATTTCTGTTCATCATACCATCCAATCATGCATATTGTAGATTTGGCAGGAGTTAATATACCTTTTTTGCTGGCTTCCACCAGAGAGAAATCGAGAAACTCCAGAATCCGGTTATTGGCAGCAAGGGGAAGATCCTGATATCCGGGAGAAAAGCGACGGGTTCCGCTTCCCTTTTTCCGGCGCAGTTTCTGATCAAAATTTTGGTTTAATTCTTCCACGGATTCACTCCCCCAAGCATCAAGCAGCATGGCATCAAGGGGATTTTTAAATTGGTACAGCCTGGAAATTTCCCCATCGATCTCCTTGCCGATGGTAGAGATAAACAAAGTTACTTGTTGTACTCCCTTGAAAGATTCGGGAAGCAGATTAACTGCCTGGTCAGTTGGTATGGTAGACCAGCAGATAACAGGTTGTATTAGTCTGGCACCTGTTTTGTACACTGCAGTGAATTTTGCAGCCAACTCGAGATTGTTTATTTGTTTTGCCTTGTAACCGGCTCGATAGTAGAATTTTTTTCTGGCCGGAAAAGCTTCATAAACTGCAGGTTTTTCAATATGGATTTTCACTTCAACTCCTGGAAATCAAGGTCAGGTTGACTTGAAAACAAAACTTCCGAGGTAAAATTTTTGATGTTGCAAGAAAATATTTTTGCTGTACATACAATAGCAGGCCTGCAACCGGAAGCTGGTTCTTTTCCCAGACATCTGATCTGGATGATTTTATATCAGAATATACCCTTATGCATATTAATCAAATCTTTCTCAAAGACAAACCCACTTTCAGTTTTGAATTCTTTCCTCCTCAGACTCGGAGTCAGGCAGAAATTCTCTATGAGAACATTACCAGACTGACTCCCCTTGCTCCTTCTTTTATCAGTATTACTTATGGTGCGGGAGGTTCAACCAGAGAGTTGACTCATGATCTTGTTCTTAAATTGAATAAAGAAGAGCAACTGACAGTAATCCCCCATCTTACCTGTATTGGTCATCGTAAAAGTGAATTGAAGCAGATGGTGAATTCCTATCGCACCAAATCAATTAAAAATATCATGACTCTCAGGGGAGATATTAAGTCCACTGATGGAAAAACAGCAGGTGATTTTGACTATGCTTCCCAATTGGTCAGGTATATCAAGAAGAATTTTCCCGAGATGGGAATAGGAGTAGCAGGTTATCCCAACGGACATCCTGAAACACCAAATCGCCTGCAGGAGATGGATTATCTTAAACACAAGGTTGATCAGGGAGCTGATTTTATCTGTACTCAACTTTTTTATGATAACCATAATTTTTTTGATTTCCAGGAGAGGATCAGACTGGCAGGGATAAAAATCCCTCTGATTGCCGGATTAATGCCACTTACTTCCATTAAAATGATGAAAAAAATGTCCAAAGTAGCTTTGGGAACTCACATTCCGGGAAAATTGCAAAGAATAATTTCCCAATGTAAAAATCAACAGGAAGTACAGTCAGCCGGAATAGACTGGTCCACGGCTCAGGTGGAAAATCTGCTTCGGAATCAGGTGGACGGAATCCATTTTTATACTTTGAACCGTTCTCAGGCCACCCTACAGATTTATAAAAATCTGGAACTTTAGTTTTCCATACAGAATGGGGTATTTTGACAGGAGTCTTTTGTGAAAAACGATAAATTACTTATTTTTGATCTTGATGGAACCTTGATCGATACCAGAAAAGACATTGTCAGAGCTGTCAACCTCACCCTGGACAAGTTAGGTTTTCCCCGATGTGGTTTTGAAGAGATAATCTCCCGGGTTGGATATGGACCCGGACAATTGATTTTAAAGTGTATTCACCGGCAACTTGAACCGGAAGATCAGGAAAAAGCCAAGAAAACCTTCAGCCGTGTCTACCAGGAAAACTTGATTGAAGATTCTGATTTTTTTCCAGGCATGAAAGCATTGTTGAAAAGCCTGAATACTTTCAACAAAGCGATTGTTACCAACAAATCAACTCCCCATCTGAAAAAAACTCTGCATATTTTGCAAGGAAAGGATTATTTTGATCTTTATCAGGGGATTGATGAAAATAATCCCCCTAAACCTGACCCTGCAGTAACTTTGAAAATTATGAGAACTTTGAAAATAGATCCGCAAGATACTTTATTTATTGGTGATAGTGAGATTGATCTGCAAACCGGCAAAAATGCCGGAGTCAAAACATGCGGAGTTCTATGGGGTTATCGTAGCAGAAAAGAGTTGGCCCGAGAGAATCCTGATTATCTTGTTGAAAACATTGCCCGGTTGAAAGAACTGATCTTAACTAGTTCCCGTCCCAGAATGGGGTTTTTGGCTAGTGAAGAAGTTTGACTCAGATGCGCCTAGTAACTTCGCCGACATAGTTGATACTATTTCAAGAAGTTATGACAAAGCAGATGAGGCAAAATTCCGTGTTCAGACGATTACATCCATTTTTGGGACGGGAACTAAATAGAAACAGTGAGGGTGCGGATGTGATTGATGAGGGTTTGAATGACCCTTTTGGCAATGGCGGGATATTCTTCCAGGATTTCATCAAAAAGCGAGGGGGAAAACCTTAAAAGTGAGGTGAGTTCCAAAGCTTTTACAGAAGCTGTTCTAGGTTTGGAATCAATCAGGGCGATTTCTCCGAGAACATCACCTTCATTGAGGGTATTTACAACTTTTTTACCAATGATTATATCCAAACTGCCATTGAGAATAAAAAAGAGGCCGTCTCCTGGATCGCCCTCTTTAAAAAGAAATTCATCTTTTTGAATATAAATTTCCTCGCCCAAGGTAGCAATTTCCAGAAGGATTTGTGTATCTATTCTGTTGAAAAAATCAGAATTTTTAAGCTTGAGACCTTTCTCAATCAATCTGGGATCTATTGTATTTGTCATGAAAATAATAATCAGGAGTTATACCAGAAGGAATCATCACTTTGGTTGTCATAATGTTTTTCTTCAAGATATTCGCTCTTGACGGGCCAGGAACCTTTTTTGTTTCTGAAATCCTGAAGCCAGTCAAAACTGCTTGCCATTTCATCCAATTGTTTTTTGACAGGTTCAGGAGCTTCTTCCCAAAGTTGTTCAATTTTGGAGAGGTATTCTTCTTCTTCGCAATAATTATTAAGTAAAATCAATAATTCCGCCATTAATTCGGTGTTTTTAACATTGATTCGGGAAAGTGATTTGGGGAGGTAGTTGATTTGAATATCTTCAAATTTTTGCTCTGGAAGAATATCGCGAATTTTGGTTCGATCAAGATAATGCCACCAAGTTTTTTCTTTTTCTTTGCGCAGATAACCTTGAGCGGTGGCATGATATTGGTTATTGTAATCGTGCTTGTAATCGAGAATTTCGCCCTGGGGTGACATTTCCATGATCCGATGTGAAAAAACCAGAATAACATTGCCCTCAATGGTGCTTTGAATTTGTTTGGCTTTTAGGAGAAGGTAGTAATCTTTTCTTTCTCCGTTGCGGGAGATAAAAGAAATTTTGCGTCCATTGCCCCAAAGTACAACAATCAGATATTTATTGAGAAAATGGAAAGTATTAATGTGATGGAGGGAATATCTTTCTTTGTTTCTGCCCATTTTTACAAAAAGCTCGTGTTTGTCGAGAATTGCAGCCAGTGAATTTTCTTCGATTTTGATTTGAGATACCAAACCGTCAATTTCTACTTCGGTATCCACCATCATGGATGGAGTGAAACTGTTCCAGACAAATTGCCCGGTATATATTTTTTGTCCGTCAAAATCTTCTTCCAGAAAAGCGAAGTTTTTCAAGCGAGAATCAACATTCCAGGGATGAGGAAAAGGACCAATTTTAAACATGGCATCCTGCTTTTTGTTGATTACAATGAAATTGACTGCATCGCGCAATTTGGTGGGAGGAATAAGAACCAGGCGATCATCAGTTGTTTCCTTGATGGAAGAAATTTCCGGCCATTCTGCGATTTTTTGTTTTTCCGGCACAATGTAAATGCGATCGTCAATATTGGCAAATTGAAGATCCTGACTGGCGGCACCCCATTTTGCTTCTGCAGGTATGTGAGTGGTTTCAAAGAACTCGTATATGATATCGGGAGTGACTTCTTTCATGGGAAGATAATTGCCATCTCTGCCAATGATCAGGGAGCCTGTTTCAAGTGCTTTTTCTACATCTTCAACCAGGAAGGGCCAGTAATCTGCAAGCTTGGGAAGGGCATTCTGGGTAAGAAGGGAAATCATGGTACGAAAGAATGGGCAGGGAAAAAGTTCAGGTTGATTAAGAAGATCGGAAAGAAAAAGACGAACCAGGGTTTTGATTGACGCTTGTTTTTCTTCTTCAAGTTTCATCTCCTCTTCTTGATCAAGAGGAGCTTCGTGCTTGTTACCTGCGCTATCCACATAGTGGTTTTCGCCATGGGTGTTGGTTTTTCTGGCCTGGATGGTTTTCATGAAAATATAATCTTGCAGCAGTTCAGGATGTTCCACCAGTTTGAGCAGGGGAATATTGGTATAGGGGCAGCGTTGTTCGTCTTTGCAGGGGGCAGTGCCTTCACGGATCATTTTGATGAAGCAACTTACCACAGGATCTTCTGGATCAAGAATTTTGCCTTCCGGAGTTTGTAGAACAGTTTCTTTCCAGTTGAGGGCTTTTTCATATTTATCAAGAATTTTGCCTGATTCATTAAGGTTGTGGATGGGAATAGCATGGGAAACTTCTTCCCCTATTTCATAATATTTGTATCCTTCTTCTTTTTGCATCATTTCGAGGATTGTTTCAAAATCCCGAGAGCGCGACCAGCCAATTTTGAGGTAAAACATGGGTTTTTTATTGGTGTCTTGAAGATCATTTCCACATTTGGAACAAAGGTTACCACCTTGAAGGGAAAGGCAAGAAGGGCAGATAGTCAGCAATTTAATATCTCCTGTATAGGGATGAAGGGATTATTGAAGACAGAAAGACAAAAAAAAGTTTCTGCTACCAATAATAACGACTGAACAATATAATAAAATTGATAAAAATTCAATATATTTAGTTCCCATCCCAGACGTGGGGTTTTTGGATGGTGAAGAAGTTTGCCTCAGATGCGCGGAGAAACTGCGACGACATAGTTGCCACTATTTCAAGAAGTTATGACAAAGCAGATCAATTCAAATTCCGAGTTCCAGGCGATGACCTTCCTTTTTGAGATGGGAACTAGTTATCGTTTATAAAATTAATGGGCTTCATTCCAGGTTTTTCCGAAGTTGTAATTAACCTTAAGGGGAACTTTTAATTCTACCGCATTTTCCATAATCTCTTTTATTTTTTTACTGAATTTTTCGATTTTATTTTCAGGTACTTCAAAAACAAGTTCATCATGGATGGTAAGAACCATGCAGGTTTCAGAATAGTTTGCAACCATTTCCCGATAGGCATCCACCATGGCGATTTTAATGATGTCTGCAGCACTGCCTTGGATTGGAGTATTTTTGACCATTCTTTCCACTGCTCCTGAATTTTTTGAAGAGAAATTGAAATAGCGACGACGTCCAAACATGGTGCTGATATATCCGTTTTCCCTGGTTTCTTTGATAATTCTGTCGAGATAATTTTTAACTCCGGGATATTTTTCAAAATATTTATTGATATATTCCCTGGCTTCTTTTTGAGAAATACCAATGGATTTTGACAGTCCATAGCCTGTTTGCCCGTAAAGAACTCCAAAATTTACTTGTTTGGCAACAGATCTTTGGGAGCGGTTTACTTGATCAAGTTCAATATTAAAAATTTCAGAAGCAGTCAGAGCATGAATGTCTTTGTCCTGGGCGTAGGCTTCCATTAATTTTTTATCTTCACTGAGGTGAGCCAGAACTCTGAGTTCGATCTGGCTGTAGTCGAAACTGGCAAGAAGATATCCATCCGGAGCTTTAAAGGCATTTCTTATTTTTCTGCCAATATCTGTTCGGATGGGGATTTGCTGTAGATTTGGTTCCGAAGAACTCAATCTGCCAGTGGCAGCTACCACCTGGTTGAAGTTGGTATGGATTCGGTTGGTTTTTGAATTAATCAAAGCAGGCAGAGTATCGAGGTAACTGTTTTTCAACTTTGCCAGAATTCGATAGCGTTTAATTGTTTCAGCTATGGGATAATCATGGGCCAATTGTTCCAGAACATAGGAATTTGTGGAATAACCGGTTTTGGTTTTTTTAATTACCGGAAGTCCCATTTCCTCAAAAAGAAGTTTTTGCAGTTGTTTGGTGGAATTAATGTTAACCGGCCAGCCGGCCAGCTCCTGAATATGTTCTTCAATCTTCATCATTTCCCCGCTGACCTCTTCATTGATCTGGTGCAGGATATTTTTGTCCAGATAAAGGCCGGCAACTTCAACCTTCGCTAGTACATCTGTCAAAGGTAGTTCTGTATCCAGATACAAATTTTCAAGTTCAGGAAATTCTTTCAACTGCTGGCGGTAATAAACAGATAACTCGGTTGTTCTGGCTGTTTCACGACAAATATCAAGATTTTGTTCATTCAGAAGATCAGTATTTTGTATTTCAAAACCTTCTTCCAGGCCCTCTTGTTCATAAAGACCGGCCAGGTCATAGGCAGGTTCGGAAGGATGAAGCTGGTAGGCGGCCAGACGCGGATCATCGGATATTCCCGCCGGTTCTATCTTGTTTCGGATCAGATAGATCAGTATTTTTTTATGGTTAAAGGCGATTTTTTTATGAAAAGGAGATGCAAAATACTCTTTTGTTTCTTCTAAAAATTCAGTTTCTGTAATTCCTTCGTTTAACAATCCACTTGCAAAAAGAATGAGCCAGAGATTTTCCTCGTTATCAAAAATACAGACAGATTCTGGTCTGCACTCCATTTTGTCGGAACTGTCAAACTTGAATCTCAAAGTTGCGGATTCTGGAAATTTTATTTGTTTGAGTTCAGTTCGGGTTTTAATAACCTCTGTATTTAATTTTTTGATCTTTTTGTCCGCCAGGGAAATTTTTTGGAAATCAATTTGGAAAAGTTCGGTGATTTTGTTGCGGATGGAATTAAGTTGCAAAGAGTTGATCAATTCGTGTAATTTTTCAGTTTGGGGAGGATTTAATTGGGATAGAGTTTTGATATCTTCATCGAATTCAAGATTTTCCTTCAGAGCCACCAGTTGACGGGAGAGTTTTGCTGTCTGGATATTTTTACTCAGGTTTTTACCAGCTCTGCCCCCTATATTGTCCAGATTTTCAAAAATATTATCCAGGTTTTCATATTTTTTCAGTAATTTGGCTGCTGTTTTTTTGCCTATTCCTTTTACGCCGGGAATATTATCGGAACTGTCTCCCATCAAAGCCAGAAAATCTCCAATTTGAGCCGGAGTTACTCCATATTTTTTCAAAACACCTTCCTGGTCATATTTTTGATCCCGCATGGCATCATAAAGCCAGGTGTTTTCATCCACAAGTTGCATCAGGTCTTTATCAGCACTGAGAATAACAGTTTCACAACTGAGTTTGCGACACTCTCGAGCAAGAGAAGCGATGGTGTCGTCGGCTTCGACATTTTCTTTGATTAGAACCGGAATCCCCAGATATTTAGTGAAATTTATACACAGGGGTATTTGAATTTTCAGATCTTCTGGTGCCTCGGGTCTGTTTTCCTTGTATTGTTCGTAAAGCTCACTGCGAAAAGATTTACCCTTGGCGTCGAAAACAGCTACTATATTAGTGGGTTGTTTCTCTTCAATAAAGCTCAGCAGCATTTTGGCATACCCGAAAACCGCATTGGTGGGGACTCCTTTACGATTGGAGAGATAGCGAATCCCGTGATAAGCTCTGAAAATATAGGCAGTAGAATCAACAAGATAAATTTTTTCCATAGTTTATTGACCTTTATTTCCGGATTCATCCGGATGAAAATATTTGTAAACAAGTTGAGCTGTTTTGGGACCAATACCATCAACCAGAGCAATTTCCTCAGTTGAAGCTTTTTTTATTCTTTTGACAGACCCAAAATGGACAATTAATCGTTTTTGCAGAACTTCTCCAATCTCAGGAATTTTTCCCAATTCTGATCTGATCTTCTGATTAATTCTTTTTTTGCGATGTCCTTCAATGGCAAAACGGTGGGCTTCATCCCTGATCCGGGACAGGATATAAAGTTCTCTGCCGCCACTTTTCAAGGAAACTGGATTTTTGACTCCAGGCAGAAAAAAACGATCCGGAGGTCCGTCAGGAGCTCTTTCCTTGGCCAGGCTGATCAAATGAAAACCTTTGCTGTTTATGGGGAAAATATAGGGTTTTACGACTGAAAACACTGAATTCAACTGCCCTTTGCCTCCGTCGATTACCACCAGATCCGGAAATTCCCACCCGGCTTCTTCCCCTTTGGCAGTTCTGCGGGAAAGCACTTCTTTGAGGGCTCCGAAATCATCTCCGGGCTTTGCGGTTTTGATATTGAAGCGACGATATTTTGCAGATTCCGGCTTGCCATCAATAAATACAGCCATGGAACCAACAGACCATTTTCCCTGGAGATGGGAAATGTCATAACATTCAATATGTTTTGGAAATTTTTTCATTTTAAGGTGGATTGCAAGTTTTTGCAATTGAGATTCCATGGTAAATTCACCATCTAATTTGAGATTGCCTCGGGCAGTTGCCGCAGCCAGACTGGACAATCTTTTCAGAGAATCATCTTGAGGAATTTCCAGTTCTATCTTTTTGGAAAATTTTTCAGCCAGCAGTTCTTCAAGAGCATTTCTGTACAGAAACTCAAAGGGCAGGATTATCCTGTCCGGCAAGTTCATATCTTTTTCCCGATTGAGATAATGTTGAGTCAAAAAAGAAGAAATTATTTCCTGATCCGGAAAACTCTGCTCATTGAGAATTAACTGACGGTGTTTTTTGATTTCACCCCTGCGCATTTCCAGAATGATCAAGGCAACATTGGCATCTTCTCTGGCATAGCCGACAATATCAAGAGGAGTAAAATCACGATTAACAACATTTTGAGGTTGATCGATTTCTTCGAGGGCAAAGAGGATATCACGATAATAGGCAGCCTTCTCAAAATTTAAATTTCTGGCTGCTTTATTCATTCTTTGCTGCAGTTCCCGCAACAGCTTTTTTTGTTTTCCCTGAAGGTACATTTGAGCCTGTTCCATCTGTTTTTTGTATTCCGTTTGGGAAACTTTGGACATACAGGGAGCGAGGCATCTTGACATGTGATAGCGCAGACAGGGGCGTTTTCTTGTTTTGAATTTGTGTTCGCCGCAAGTTCTGAATTTGAAGTATTTCAGCAAAAAGGAGAGGACAGCTTTGATGGAACGAGAGGAATGATATGGTCCATAATAGGATATATGAGGTTTTGTTTTTTTAAGTCCACGGACAAGTTCCAGTCTGGGGTAATCCAGTGAGTGATCTATTTTGATGGAGTAGTAGGACTTGTCATCCTTGAGAAAAACATTGTATTTTGGCTGGAATTCCTTGATGAGGCTGCTTTCAAGAAGCAATGCCTCTCTTTCGTTGTTTACCAGAATAATCTCGATTATCACCAGTTCTGCCGGCAGTTTTTCTACAAAAAAGCGATCATCACCGGAAGTTGAAAAATATGATTTCAGGCGATTGTTGAGATCGATGGCTTTGCCTACATAGATGACCTTTTCATCTTCTCCTTTCATAATATAAACCCCGGGCTGATGAGGAAGAGAAGTGAGGAATTCTTTTCTCTTGTCGGGATCTCTCAGATCTTTGGATTTGGAGGAAATATCATTCATGGAATTATAACTTGATCGTTGAATTGATGAGATAATTAAAAATGCAGGTTGCATCTGAAGCAAACTTCTTACTCAGCCAATAACCCCCATTCTGGGACGGGAACTAAACAGGATTCTGATGGGGTTTGATAAATTGTCGGTGAAAAAGTTTTTCCAGATTTTTCCCTTCAGAACCGGAAATGTAATAAGTGAGATGGGAATGGGAAAACTCCATGGCATGCACTTTTATATCATTTTTAAGGAGTATTTTTTCAGCTTTGAGAATTATATTTGTGGATTCAGATATCGAATTGCCCAGCAAAGAGATGGATTCAACTTCAAGGTTGTGGGAAAAAATTATTTTAATATTTTTCAGTTCAGGCAGAAATTGATAACTGATGAATATCTTGAACAAGTTTTCGGCAGCTACCAGATATTTGATGGTGAGATCGTTGTTTTGTACTTTCTCCATTAACTCCAGAAAAGCCTCGGCAGATGGGGCTGTAACCATTACCAGAGATGGATGTCGAGTAACAGCGTAGATGGCATTTTGATACTCCGGTTTGAATTTCCTGATGGTAGTGGAACCTTCTTTGAGGCTGGAACGGGCATAGATGGCAATTTTTTTGTCTTTGGCATAGGCAACAGCTCTGTGATTGAGTACTTTTGCTCCTCTGAAGGCTAGTTCCAGCATTTCATCATAGGAAAGGGAGGTTAGTTTGAAGGGATCTACTTCTCTGGGATCTCCGGAATAGATGCCATCGACGTCAGAAAAAATTTCACAATACTCGGCGTCAAGAGCTGCAGTTAGTGCAACTGCGGTTGTATCTGAACCACCACGTCCAAGGGTGGTTATTTCCCTTTTGTAGGAAACTCCCTGGAATCCTGCCACTATGACGATTTTGTTGCGGTTGAGTTCGTCTTGAACTCGAAAGGGTCTGACGTCGATAATTCTGGCGTTGGAATGTTCATCGGTGGTGATGATTCCACATTGGGAACCGGTAAAAGAAATCGATTCGAGTCCCAGATCGTTTATGGCCATTGCCAGAAGTGCCATGGAGACTCTTTCACCTGCAGTGAGTACCATGTCCAATTCGCGTTTGTGGAGATTGGGGCTGATTTCACGGGCTGATTTCATGAGGTTGAGGGTGGTTTTTCCCTGGGCGCTTACCACTACAACTACTTTTTTCCCATCTTCGGCTCTTTTGGCAACCAGGGAGGCGACATTTTTTATCTTCTTGGGATCACTGAGGGAACTTCCTCCAAATTTCATGACAACGATATTTTGTTTCATCAATGAATCAATCCCTTGTAAAAGGCATATTCGGCATTTTGAATGGAGCCGCCGGCTGCTCCCCTGATGACGTTGTTGACCAGAAGTTTATAAGCTACAGTGTTGTTTTGAATTCGCAAAGAACCGATAGATACTCCCATGCCTTCACCGTTGTGAACATCAAGAACAGGCTGAGGTCGCTCAGGATTGTCGAAAAAATAAAAAGTCTTTTTGGGAGTCGAGGGCAGAGAAGCAACGGCTGCATCAACCTGATAGTTGGTAAACAGGTTTTTTATCTGAGGTAGTTTGGGTCGGTTTTCCACTTGAACAAAAACTGTTTCAAGGTGGCCGTTTTTGACGGCAACTCTAAGGGCTTGAGCCATTACCTCAAAGGAAGCCGGGGTAATGGTTCCTTTTTTATAATCACCCAGAATTTTGAGGGTTTCCTCTCTGATTTTGCCTTCTTCTCCAGCTATATGAGGAATGACATTGCCAAGGATATCCATGGAAGCCACTCCAGGATAACCGGCTCCGGAAAGTGCTTGATAGGTTGAAAGATATACCTGCTTGATCCCCAAAGGTTTGAGAGCGGATAAAGTGAGAGCCAGTCCAGAAGTTGTACAATTGGAATTAGTGATATGGGGAGTTGTACCCTTTGGAATCAGATTCAAATGATTGCTGTTGATCTCGGGGATAAGAATAGGAATATTCTTATCCATTCTGTAGGCCGAAGCGTTGGAAAATACAGCAATCCCAGCCTCTACCAGTTCTTTTTCGAAGTTGAGAGCAACTCCTGAAGGGAGGGCCGAAAACACAATGCGAGCACCTGATTTTTTGATGTTGGCGACAGTGGTTTTAACTATCGGCAAAGAATGCAATTTAGCAGGTGGTTTAAGGGAAGCCCGCCAGTGCATGGTGTAATTTGATTCATAGTCACGAGAAGCAGTAAGCAGGACAGTTTTAAAATAGGGATGGTTGGCAAGAAGAGAAATGAAGTATTGACCGACGGAACCGGTCGCTCCACAGATAGCTACAGGTAGTTTCATTTTATTTTATCATGGTTATTACTAAAAAGGTTAAAGAAAGGATAAAAAGAATTATTCCCACAATCAGGATAAGATCTTTGAGAATACTTTCCCCTGAGGTTTCGTTCTGTTGGGGAGGGGGCAGAACTTGCACCCTTATTGTTTTTTCATTATTTGCTCCCAGACCGGGGATCCCATAACGTCTTGAGGCAGGACCCTTCAGTTTATCGGAATCAGGCGGAGGAGGAAGAATTTCTCCCTTTTTTTTATGGCCTGCTGGCATGGAAGATCGAGGTTTGTTTCCAGGGGGAGTTTTTGGAACCTGTGAATTATCAGGAAAAATTACACCCGATTCATCGTCAGTAGCAATACTTGGTTCCCCAGATACATAAATTTCTTCATAATTATCGTTAGTATGGACTTCACCACTTTTGTATGTTTCGGCCTGACTCATGGAGTTTGCTTTCAGATTGCCGAAAGAGTGTGGTCTTCTGCTTGGAGGGGGAAGCTTTGAGGGTCGCTTTTTATTTGCAACATTCTTTTTCCCGGTAGCTATCACTGGTAAAAAATAGCCACAGGATTTACATTTTTTTGTTCTGAGATCTCTGTGACTCAATTCATTGCCACAACTTGGACAGCGCAAATTTTACCTCGCAGAAAAGAATAGACAGATTAGATCCTGCAGTTGCTGCGCAATAATAAAGTAATTATTGATTTTCTGCCTGGAAAAACCCAGGAGCAAACTTGAAGCAACCGAGAGTTAAAAAAACTTTCACAGTAGGTAGTTCCCTTCTCAAAAAAGGAGGCATTTGCCTGGAACTCGGATTTTGAATTGATCTGCTTTGTCGTAACTTCTTGAAATAGTGTCAACTATGTCTGCGAAGTTACTCCGCACATCTCAATCCAAATTCAGCCCCAGTTAAAAACCCCATTCAGGGATGGGAACCAAGTACAATTATAAGAACAAATTGAGAAAAAATTAACCCCCATTTTTAATTTGAACAAGGGGGTTGTTCAACTGCAGAATAAATTACTGCAGAATTGTGTTTCAGACGCCGACAAATAATCTGTTGGCAAAGTTTCTGTCAATTTTGGCTTTGAATATTTTCATGGCTGCTTGTTCAATGTCATATTCGATTCGTTTATAGGTGAAATTACCGGTTTTGGTATCAAATATGGTATAGGCGGCACGATTGTCATAATCTCTGGGTTGTCCGACGCTGCCAACACCAATAATATATTTCATCCCTGATCTGATTTTAAACTCTTGAGCTACAATTTCGTGAACATCGTTTTTTTCGAGAGCAAATGCTTTGCAAAGATGGGAATGTCCAATAAAATTTATTTGATTCAGAGAAGAGAATTCCGGCAGCAGGCGGTAGGCCTGTTCCAGAGAAAAGACATAATCGAAAGCTTTCGGTTCTAAAGGAGCACCATGACTGAAACAGATATCAAAATCATCAATTTTCTGGTTATGGATGAAAGGGTTTTGTTGGAGCCACTTTTGATTTTGTTTGCTCAATTGACTTGAATGCAGATCCAGAACAAAACGACAGGCTTCATAGTAATAGTTGTAGTCCATCTTGCCGCAGACAGCGGCATCATGATTGCCCATGATTGAAAAATCAACCAGAGGGCGGACCAGATCACAGCATCGATTGGGACTGGCTCCATAACCAACTACATCCCCGAGGCAGATATATTTATCAATGTTTTCATTTTTATAAGCATCAAGTACACGAGTTAATGCTTCAAAATTTGCATGTACATCACTAAAAATGGCAAGGCGCATTTAATATAAACCTTAGGAATGGAAATCAATTAAATTTATAATTCAAGTTAAACCTGAAAATAAGATATTTCTTGAAAAATTCAATAAAAAAAGTTTTTGAGAACTTACAGAATAAAGTAAACTTTTACCCTGAACCAAAATTGACAGATTTCGGTGGGATAAGTGTTCAATTTCAGATGAAGTTGGATAAAGTTTCGAGAACTGGAGTTTCAATTTTACGGGATTAAAAGGTGGTACCAATGGAGAGACCGCCACCATAGGGAGAAAGGACCGGCATTATGGTGAGAGTACCGGTATCTTGTTCTTCTATGGAACCACTGACTTCAGTTTCAGAGGATAGATATCCCTTGTAGAGGAAATAGGCAGAAGCGATGCCGATAACAGCTCCGGAAATAAAGAGGGCGTTGGTCATGGTGGCCATGGATTGGCCGTTGTTACAAACGGAACTAATTTCTCCTTCAGCACCAGTGCAAACATCTGAACCTGTTTGAGCCGGGTTTGTGGGATCTGTAAGCAGATCATCTTTATCCTGTTCATATTTCAGGACCTGCAGTCCGGTGTAAGTGCCTGCAATAAAAAGAGCAGCAGTAACTCCGGCACTGCCCCAGAAAGCATATTTCCAATAATTGGTGGGGCTGTCTTCAGTTTTTGTTTTTACTACAGGATCGGTGAGATCTACCTGATCTTTATTTTTGTCTTCACCAGTATCTTTTGTTTGAGGATCAGGTGTTTTATCGGGTTTTCCCTCAAACTTGACATTGAAACGGGCAGTTTGATTGCTTCTAACCTTGAAGGATTTTTTCCAGATTTTTCCATTTTTACTGACTATTTTCAGAGTATGTGATCCGGTTTTTATCTTGGGTATGAGATTATCTCCGGGAACGGTTTTGAAAATGAGTTGACCATCGATGAAAACAGAAGCACCTGCCTGGTTGATATCAATTACAACTTTTCCTTCCGGTTTTTTGAAATAACTGTTCCAGATAGTCTTCAGTCTTGCTCGGATCTTTGATTTAGATGTTTTGAGGGAAACAACTTTATAAAGATATTTTGAACTGTTATTTTCGGTAAAACTGATGCTGATTTTCATGTTGGAGCCCTGTTTGCTGACGCGCCCAGTAATGAAAACATCAGAATTTACCTCTTTTGCCATTTTTTTCTGACATTCTTCCTTGGTATCTTTTTCTGTATCGCAATAAAGCATTTTCATCTCTTCAATTTCAGATGAAGGTACCAAGGTCATTTTGAGACTCTTGGCAAAACTTTTAAAGGTGTTCGTACAGAATTTTGCTTTTTTGATGAGAGCAGGATCTGCTTCAAACCCAGGTATACTTACCTTTTTATTTGCAGAAACGGGAAGTGTTTGCAGAAAAACGATTAAACTTGCCAATATGAATTTATACATCAGGAGCCTCCATAATTTAATACCTGAAATAATATACACAAGATCTTAATTATTACAATATAACAGATAAAATTTCACCTAAATTTTTAAATAGTTTCCATCCCAGAATGGGGTTATTGGCTGAGCAAGAAGTTGGATTGAGATGTACGGAGAAACTTCGCAGATATAGTTGCCACTATTTCAAGAAGTTACGACAAAGCAGAACAATCCAACTTCCGTGTTCAGACTGCAACCTTCCTTTTTGAGATGGAAACTAAATAGTTCTCTTTTTGAGATGGAAACTGACTAATCAGTTTGAAAATGAGGTTTTGATTTGGATTAAAACAGGGACGGGTCAAGCAGGAAGGAGAGTAAGGGAGAGATTATTCAAAATCAGGTCTGTAGTCAGCTTTGCAGACTCCGAGATGGCAGAATTCACCATAACCGCATTCATCGTCAATTTCGCAAGTGGAGTGACAATAGGTGTTAAGACAAAGGAAGCTGGAACCACAGTCTGAACTGAATACACACTCAGGATTTTCAGGTGCGGGATCATCAATGCAGACGCCATCGGTTGAGCAGACTTGACCTGTGGGACAGAGAGGATCAGAGGTTTCACAAGAGAGGGCACATTTATGATCTTCAGAACAAATTTTTGAACCACAGTCTTCATTGTTTTCACAGAAAACCTTGGAATCACCGCAGACAGGATTGTCTTCTGGTTCGCATCGGTTGCACGAAGCACAGACTTCATCTTCAGCGCAATCATCGTCGCTGGTGCATCCTGGAATGCAGATCATGTTACCTGTTTCGGGATCCAGTTCACAGATTGTTCCATTTCCACAATCAGCATCACTTTCACATATGGTCTGAGGAGCTTCTTTAGGGGAACAGAAACCAGTGTCGAGACATTCTTCTCCGAGGTTGCAATCGGAATCATGTTCGCATAAAAGTGCGCAACCAAAGTCGGTGCAGACTTCATTGTCAGCACAAGGGCTTTCATCGTTGCAGGGTTCATTTTCAATTTCCCAGCAGTAGTCGCCCTCGCAACCATAACAACCAGAATCATCACAGTGAGAAGAATTACGTTGGCTGTCATCATCACAGCCAGCAAAAGCAAAAACAAAGAGAGTTGACATTAAAATAAAAAGTTTATTTTTCATAATTTACCTCCAAAATTTGGTAGAAATAAAAATCGTTAATCTTTTCAGGTAAATATATGGAGCAATAATCATGCCACAAGCTTTACCTTGTTGTTATCAAATTTTCTTATCTGAAACTGGTTAATAATAACAACAACTAGTAGTTTCCCATTTCAAAACGGGGGTTCTTGACTGGAAAAAATGGTTGTCTCAGATGCACGAAGTCACTTTGCAGACATAGTTGACACTATTTCAAGTGATTACGACAAAGCAGGACAATTCAAATTCCAAGTTCCAGACAGAGAACCTGTTTTTTAAAACACGAACTGGTTATGTTTTATAGCATAAAGATAATAAAAATCATCCATCTTTAAAATTAACTTTGTATGTAGTTGACATACCTGTTATAGATGAAACCTGAAGCTATCGTTTAATAATTTTGAAGATCGTTAATTTTCAATTACACCTGAGTTGACAAGCGTTGTTACATATTCACAAAAATAAAATGAGATCAAATTATTGCCAATACAAACTATCTTTTTCTTTTTTATTGATTTTTATGGTTTTACTATCGGCCTGTGCTTCCTATAATCCTGTTGTTGCTTTGGATAAGGCACAGAAAAAGTGGGAAGATAAAAAGATCAAAAAATCATGTCAGTTCCTTGAACGGATCAACCAGGACAATTTTGCCAGATTGGACAAAAAACAGAAGTACAGATTTATCAATCTGAGGGTTAAATGCAATTACTATCTCGGCAAAAAACCAAGGTTGCAAATTAAAGTATCTTCCCCCTGGTTGGAATATTCTCAAGCTCTTTTCAGTATTCAGTATACAGTTTCCACAACCAGGGCTGTTGCTATTTTGAAAAAAGTTCTCAAGAAATTTCCCAGGGAGGACGAAATTCTTTATAGGTTGGGTTTGATTTATTATCTCGATGAAAGATTTACCCATGGCTGTACTTTGCTCCAGCAGGCGAACAGGTTGGACAATTACCAGGATGCTCGATATATCCTCAATCTGGGCAGGTGTTATTTGGGTTGGGGTAAATTGGATAAAATCTCGGATCTTTTTCAAAAGTTGGTAAGAAAAGGTATCAATCACAATAAGATCAAGCAGGGTATCAGAATCATCAAAAAAGCCAAATCAATAAGCAGGCTTTTTTCAGTCCCGGTCATGCAGGAAATTCGCAAAATCAAATTTGCCGTCAAAAAAAAAGAAATGGTTAACATTTTGTCAGGCTTGAATTTTGTCATTGCTAAATATCCCCATGTTCCAGTAATTTACTATATTAAAGCTGTTATTCATATGCGGATGGGAGAACGAGCCAAAGCTGTAGTTGCATTGAAAAGGGTTTTGGTTCTGGACAAAAAAGATGCAGATGCACTGTTTTTATTGGGTTATCTGCACTGGCAATCCCGTAATCTGGAAAAATCTGAAAAATATTTGCACAGATCTTTGCAGTTCAATCCTTTAAACGCCAGAACCTATCTTGTTTTGAAAAATATTTATGATAAATCAGGAGATTTTTCTCAAGCGGCGATTTATTTACAAAAATTCATTCATCTTGTTGGTGAGGAAAAGAAAAACACTTTATATGGAGAGTTGGCGGAGTTGACGGTAAAAGCAGGCAAGCTCAAACAAGCAGCTTCAATTTATGAAAAAATAATCTCCAGATCTGATGACAAAGAAATTTTTTCAGCTTTGCTGGGCTTGGCTGAAATTCATTATCGTCTCAGTCAAACCCAATTGGACAGAGTTGTTTTTCATCGCAAAAAAGCCGTAGAGTTGGTAAAAAAAGCTTCCAAGATCAAAGGAGCCAATCCCAAGTTGGCAATTTTGAAAAAGAAATTGGGAATTAAAGAAGAATTTGAAGAATCTGAAAATGATTTGAAAAACAATTTAAAGATTGAGGGTGCCAAAGAACTGAAAGATGATAATATGTTCTAGGTTTTTAGCCTGCTGCTTGCCTGATTACACAATTCCCGTTTCACAATGGTGGTTAATTGGTCATGGTTCAGTTGGAGAGATAAAATTCCGTCGCCAGACGATTGCATTCATTTTTGGGACGGGAACTAAAAGTTCCTATTCTGAGATAAATATGGAGATAGTTTTTATGAAAAAGTTTGTGCTTATTATTATGTCAATTATTGTATTTGCTTCTGTTGCAGGTTGTGATGAAGGTGGTGGTGAAACCTGCAACAATTCCAATAATTTTATTCCTACCTCCATCAGTATCAAGTGGTTTATCAACGGGAAAAGGATAAACGGCAGTACTGAAACAAGTTATGACAATTGCGGTGATGTTGAAGCCACCAGGGTAAATGTTGCGGTTACCGGTCCCGAAGAGTTTTATCATGAAGAGCAGGTTTCTTGTAATTCCATGGAAGTTCTGCTTTATGATGATAAATGCGATCGCTTCCCATCCGGAAATTACACTGCTCAGATTGTTTTTCTCAATTCTGATGCTACTGCAATCAGCAATCCTTTATCGGCAATGACTAATGTGGTTACCAACACCCAGAGCAACAAAATTGAAATAATATCTGATCTGGACGATTTTTTGAATGAATACACCGGAACCTTGTATGCAGATTTTCTTTGGGGAGGTAAAAGTTGTGAAAATGCAGATCCCTCGGTAACTCAAGTGAATCTTCAATTTTACGATAATGATCAAAATCATCTCAGTGATTTTGATTATGAAGATTCCTGCATAGATTCAAAGGATATTAATGATTTGCCGGCAGGTGATCTGATTGTTAGAATCACCGGTACTACCGATGGAACAGAAATTTATTGCGGTGATTTTCCCTTCAAAAATGGAGCAGGTATTATCAATATCCCCATCGAATTTGATGTAACCCAGAGTGCTACTTCCTGCGAAACCTTTTAATAAGTGTCAAAATGAATTCAATTTTTTATCCTTTGTTTATCAAAAATTACAAGGTTTTGTCCTGCCTGTTGTTTTTATATCTTTTTTCCAGTTGTGCTTCCATGGACAGAAAAGAAAAAATAGCTTCTTTGGAACCTGCTTCTTTGCAGTTTTACAACCAACTCAAATGGTTCAGAGGCAATATAGCCAAAAACTATGTCCATCCCCTTCAGAGAGCATCTTTTCTGGATAATATCGATTTAGCATCAAAAAAATTAAAAATTTCAGATTTCAAGATTATTCGCATCACTCTGGCCGAAAAGGGAAAAAAAGCGATCGTACGCCTCAGAATTACCTGGCATCAAAAAGACGTGGGCATAGTTAATGAAACGGTAATCGAAGATAAATGGAAATTAGTGGGAGATAACTGGTATAAATACAGTTCGGAAAAAAAAGACGGCAAGGAAATACCATATATTTTAAAAACTTATAAAAAGAAATCTAAAAAATCAAAATCATCTTCTTCAGAATAATTTTTTACAATGTTTCTTTTCCGGGAATGTAGATATTTTAAATCTGGTTTTGTTTTCAGTGCTTATATTGAAATTGAATTTTATTTGTTTGTTATCGTAAAATATTGTGTAATCCGCTCAGGTTTTTATTTCAGTTCAGAATTCCAAAAATATTCATGCTGGGTCAGTGAGACAGAATTTATGTTAATCTCCACTCACTTTGTGTCCGGTATATTTTACAATTAAGGGTGAAATCATGAAATTTATCATTTCTCTTTTCTTAATAATGAATCTGCTTCCTGCTGCAAAAGAAAAAGAATCTAACAAACTGGGAGGATACAATCTTCCTGACGCTCAACTGGCCTGTTTGAAAATACAGAAATATTACAATTCCATCAAATCATTCAAATCAAAATTCAAACAGGTTTACTATAAAAGGTTTTATGGACCTCAAAAACCGGAAACTGGAGAATTATTTCTTGAAAAACCCGGGAAAATGGCTTGGGAATACAAAAAACCTGAAAAGAAATTTTTTATTGTGGACGGGAAAAAAGTCTGGATCTATGAACCAGCCAATAAACAGGTTCTCTGGAGAAAATTAGGAGAAAGTAACTTGCCCACTCCAGTCAAGTTTCTCTGGGGCAAAGGAAACCTGGTCAGAGAATACAACGTAAAACTTATTCCAAAATCGAAATATGCCACACCCGACACCAGGGTCTTAAAACTGGTGCCCCGCAAAAAATCAAATCATTACCGCAGCGTGTTGTTTGTGTTCGATAAAAATGGTGCGGTGAAACAAAGTATTGTCTATGACCACAACGGCAATAAAAACCGCATTTATTTCTCCAAGATAAAACTCAACCAGAAAATAAAATCTTCAAAATTCAACTTCAAGCCTCCCAAAGGTGTACAGGTCCTGCACGCATCAAAGGCTAAATAGTTCTAAATAGTTTTATTTGTTGGGGCGGGGAGAAAACTTGAGAACGGCTTTGCCGTTTTTTATATTTATTCTTATCTCTATTTCTTCACAATTGTATTTCTTTTTAATGCGGGGGATCTGTTTTGAAATGGTTGCCTGAAATCTTTCTGGAGTGACTCCTTCCAAGGATTCGCCTGTTTTGAGCCTGGCTCGGACAAAGCTTTCGTATGTTTTTTTGATGTTGGGATCAATAGTTTCTTTTTTTGTTTTTTGAGAAGGTTTGGCAGAAGGTTTGGCAGATTTTTCTTTTTTCTCCCTCATTGCATTGAGTTTTTCCAGGGCCCTTTCCAATTCGGCTTTGGTTTTAACTCCTTTCAGGGGTTCATCGGAAAGACCTTCTTCTTTGACTTTGCGCCTCATCCGTTTTATTTGTCTGATATAGGTGCCTTCTTCTATTTTTCTGAGGATGCGGTTCCAATATTGTTCGTAGGTTTTAAATTTTGTGGTTACTTTTTGCAGCAGAAATTTCAAGGCAGTGTTGCGTGGTGGATTTTCTTTGAGAGTGCGCAATTCTCGGTTCAATCTTTTGCGGATTGAAACAGGTTCGGTTTTTTCAATTCCCATGAAATACTGTTCGTACAGAACTCTGAGTTTGTCTATGTTTTTTTCGATAAGTTTCAGTCGTTTTTCCAGACTTTTATCATTGTTTGCTGCCATAAATCAAGACTCGTCAATTTCCAATTCCATGTTGTGTTCTTCAATTACAGGCAGATCTGGGTTGGAAACTGAACTTTCATCAAGAATACCGGCATCTCTGACTGCTTTTTCGATTCTGATTCTTTTTTTGCGATTTTTCTGTTCAACAGCTTCGATAAAAAGTGCAACATATTCGAAAGCTGAAAAAAGAGACATGATCAAACTCAAATATAAAATATACAGCCCCATGCGGTGATAATCAAGAATAATAGAAGTTCCCAGCAGATAATAACGATAATGGGCCAATAAAAAGGTAAGCCCGACAAATTGAAAAGCGGTTTTGGATTTACCGCTTTGGGAGGCTGAAATAACAACACCTTCTCCCATGGCGATAGTACGTAATCCGGTGATGGCCAGTTCCCTGAACAAAACCAGAACCAACAACCAGGGGGGAATGAGATGACTGAGTACCAGATAGACCATGATTGAAAGAGTGGTCATTTTGTCTGCCAGAGGATCGAGAAATTTTCCCAGCAGAGTTATTTGGTTGAATTTTCGAGCCAGATAGCCGTCAACGCCATCTGAAATGCCTGCCAGAAGAAAAAAAAGAGCTGCAAAATAATGTCCTCTGACTGTGCCTGTCTGGAGAAAATAAAGAATCAGGGGGATCAAAACCAGTCGGGAAACTGTGATAAGATTGGGAAGCGAGCTTATTTCGTCTGAAAAAGAAACTCCTCTGTAATCCTTCAATTTTTTTCGCTTGGTAAATTTGAGTTTCAGAATTTTGGGAACAGTTTTCAACGCCTTCAAATTATGTTTTTTTTTGGTCATTTTAGCTTATATTTTTACCTTGTTAAAATAAATTCAAAAAATATCGTTGTGGGCAGAAACCTGGATTACAATGAAAATAATCAGGAGATAAAGATGCATCCATCTCCTGCTGCATGAACAAATGAACTGGATTGACACTGGGCTACAATATTACCTTGCCAGCCTAATAATTTGGCAACAGGGATCAGCACAAAATCTTCAGGGGGAAGTTTAATATTGAAAATGCTTTTCTTGATCTGGATAAAAACAGTACCTTCACCCCGGAAACTCATCATGGCAATTTTTTTGTTTTCAGAACGCAGCCAGCCGTTTTCCCATTTTAAATCTCCATGGAAGGAGGCTATATGATTTTCGACGATATATAAGGGTTGATGGTCTACCTTGATGGCAAAAAAGATGTGATCATCCAACGGTTTGAGGGCAATATTGCCTCCATTAGTACATCTGAGCAGTTTTCCTGTTTTGGAATCAATAATGGGTGTATCGGTGCGATGACCGCGAAACCTCTGAAAGGCTTGAAAATACTTGAATTCCATCAAGGAACACAAGAAAAGGTTTTCTCTGAAATAGTATTTTTGATTGTGGGGAAGCAGGATATAATTACGGGAATAAAAGATCTCTTCGAAATTACTGAGACTGATCTGGGTTTCAACATCATTTTTTTGGATGAAGATTTTTTTTAATTCTTCAGGATCTTCTTTACTGGCAGCTACGGGAGGATTTTGGTTTTGAACAAAGATTGAGGAAGAAGGAAGTCGTTTTTCCGGAGTTGTTCTTATGCTTTTCGGAAAAGATTCGGCTTGAGGGGATTTTTCTTTGGTTTTGCCTTGAACTTGCTTTTGTTTGTCTGAGATTTTTTGGAAATCGGCCTGCAGCTTTTCTTGATCTATGTCATCAATTCCATCTTCCCTGACCAGTTTGATTTTTTTGTGACTGTCAAGTTTGGTTTTCCGGGAAGAAGAATTAAGGATGATTTTGTCTTTGATTTCATAAATATATTCAAGAATATCTCTTAGTTCGCCAGAGAGTTGATCCGGTTCGATATCCAGGTTTTCTTTGCCGTTCAACAATTTTTGCATGCCCGAACTGAAAATTCTCCACTCTTCGTTTTCGGGATTCATTTTGATTGCTGTTTTAATTTCTTTGACTCCCAGAATAAAA
>JAQICJ010000193.1 GCA_027858615.1 Deltaproteobacteria bacterium | reverse complement strand
ACCAGCTTTGGTAAAATAGAAGAAAATCATTATTTTGTATATGAATACCCCTGGGGACAAAACATCTTGAGTCTGTTCAGGCGATTGCGTGACATTAGAAAGATAATGGCTCCCCATCAGGCTCTTTTTATCACTACCGAAGTTGCACGGGGATTGGCTCATGCCCACGCCCAGACTCCCCACCCCATCTATCATATGAGTCTGAACCCCTTCAATATTTTTATTTCCTACACTGGAGATGTAAACATAACAGGTTTCGGGGATCCTCCCATCAATCTCATGTCAGGAGATATAGACAAATATTCCTTTCGTCGGCTGGGTTATCTCTCTCCTGAACAGGCAAACCGATTCAAAGTTGACAATACTACCGATGTTTTTTCTCTGGGCACAATACTTTACGAAATGCTCACAGGATATCCGGCTTTTCTCGATAAAAACGCCAAGCAGGTTCTGAATAGAATTCGCGATTCCAAATACAAGTCTCCCGAAAAAATCGTTCCAAATATTCCTTCCTATCTGGTTAAATTGACTCAACGTCTTCTTGATGTTGAATCGGAAAAACGATTTGTTGATACCAATGAACTAGCTACATATCTTCAAATTCAACTGGAGACCAACTATCCTGATTTTACCCAGGAAAACCTCAGCAGTTTGATGAAAAAGCTGTTCAGTCGCCAGATTAAAACTGAAATCAGTAATTACCATAAAAGCTTCCGCAACTATGAAGGTCCCAATTCCCGCATGTTGCAGACTTTATCTCTAGCACTTTTCAATCGAGTTAAAAAGAAAGAATTCTCCTTTGAAGAACTTGAAAAAAAGAAACAGGAAACTGAAGAAGAGATGGATCTTGAAGAAGATATGACCATCATTGATCCGGGGATTGAACCTTCGGATTACATTAAAAGAGTCGAAGAAAAAAAGGCGGCAAAACAACAAAAAGAACTTGAGGGCAGTGGCAAAAACTCCGCTTTGCAGGAAGATAAAACAGTAAATATCAAAAGCAAATCCCAAGATAAAGAGCCCGAAGATTATCCGGAAGATGAGACTGTCAATCATCTTGTTTCCAGCTCGGTGGAAAAAGAGCCCGAAGATTATCCGGAAGATGAGACTGTCAATCTTGTTACCAGCTCGGTTAAAAAGAATAAATCTGAAGTTAAGACCAATGACGAGACAAAAAGCTTATCCCGGCACAAATCATCTAAATCAAGTTCCCCCTCCAAGTTTCCAAGTCGGAAACCAAATCTTCCAACCCGTAAAAAAGAACCTGAAAATCAGAAGCTGTTTGATATAGAACCCCAAAAAGATGAAGGCGATATTCTGGCCACCCAAAATCTCAAACTGGACCAGAAAATGATAGAGAAAGCTGCTCGAGCCGAAGCCAAATTGCCAAAAACACCACAGCAGAAAAGAATTGAAAGACTAATGAATATGTCTTTTTCCAATAAATCCTTTTCTGATACAGTAGATTCTGTTCTCGAAGATGAATCAACTATTGTTATTGATGATGATGATGTTGTTGAAACTGAAAAACTTATTTCAGAAGAAGAAACCAGATTGGACAATGAAGATCGAGAGAAATTGGAAGCTAATTTTAATAAATACCGACGTTCCCCAACTGATTATTTCAAAAAAGTTGAATTTTCTCCTCAGGAACTTGCTCTTATTGAAAAATACAAACAAAAAAATACTGAAGAACAATCAGATTCACGGCCTCCGCCACCACCAGAGTCTTCTTTCCCTCCACCACCGCCACCAGGTGATTTCCCCGATAACAGAGTTAACTATGTTCAAGGAGGAACTGGACCAAGTTCCACTCCAATTCTGTTTGCAATTCTGATTTGTTTGAGCATGCTTTTGATTTTATTGATTGTACTTATTTTTTACAAATTTTAAGCTTATTTTCATGGGAATCAAATTTATTCTGGCCTGTGCTTATTTAGTTCTGGGGATCTTGGAGTTGGCAAGTGAACTTATTTTGAAATATATTGAGTCAAAAAAAAGGGTTATTCTTAAAAGTTTTTTTGCAGCCAATACTAATTACCCCGGCAAACAAACTAACAGAGCAATGGCAAAACAGGGTTTTATGCTGATTATTGCATCCTTGTTCATATTTATTTTTCAAAATGAATTATCTGTAGCAATAACAGGTTTAATCGGTTTTATAATTGTGCTTCTTCCTGCTGTTTTTTCCATTGTGGCAACAATATTCGGAGGGGATTCTGGCCCTAGCAAGGACTGAAAGATAATAAACTGTTATTACTTGATATTTTTACCTGTAGAACTGGTGCTGAGGGAAGAATGAAGAACACCTTTCTGTTTTGACAGTTCATTGGCAACTTCTTTTATTTCAGAAGCTTTTCCCCGCAGCATAATCATTTCTGCACAAAGGTGGGCGTCAAGATGCATGTGAGTTGTGGCCATGAATAATTTGTGGTTGGAATGTTGTAATTTGGTGAGATTGCGGTTGAGGTTTCTGGTTTCATGATCATAAACCAATGTAAGTGTACCCAGGGTATCTTTGTCTTCATGCCATTCTTCTT
Organism: Deltaproteobacteria bacterium; assembly: GCA_027858615.1. GTDB lineage: Bacteria > Myxococcota_A > Polyangia > HGW-17 > HGW-17 > JAQICJ01. Next base: position 10,205 of record JAQICJ010000193.1, on the reverse strand, counting down.
CAACCAGTCTGTTTCTAATCAGGTCGCGAATAAATTCACTTCTATTTTCGTAACCTTCTTTTTCTACCAGTTTATTGAGTTTTTCAAATAGAGCAGGTTCAATTGAAAGGCTGCATCTGATCAGATTGGACATAATGACTCCTGTCTGGTTACATTCTAGTTGAACTAGTTGTTTGATAAAACAGTTTTTTCTATGGATCTTAGTTGAGAACGATAAAGAGAAGTTATGCGGCTGCCATAATCGGCCATCAATTGGAGAATATCGCGAGGATACTTGGGATTGTCAGGGCCATTGATGCGGTCACCGGCATCTCCAATTCCCGGCATAATATATGCTTTTTCGTTGAGGGCAGGATCCATCCACAGAGTATATATTTCTGCGTTGTCTATTGCTCTGATTATTCTGTAGGAACCTTTCATTACCGAAATAACATTGAAAAATTTGATGCTTTTAGGGGTGATACCCTGATCCAGCAGAAATTTAACCACGGTGATCATGGAACCACCGGTGGCATTCATGGGATCGGCGAAAAACCAGTCTTTGCCGTCGAGGTAGTCGAGATTGAAATATGATTTCTCCAAATCCAGAATATAAGACATATTCATTTCTTTTTTTGTATCATCCCTTCCGATTTTAAAGAGAGCAAAGGGGGTGACATAGTTGTTGGAACTGTATTCCTGAATTTCTTTGGAGACGATCATTGATGGCAGGAGAGCTGCTCTTAACATTACAATCATCACGGAATTTCCGGTTTTTTGATCAATATTGGGAATATTATGGATGGCATAGTTATCAACCGGAAAAGAAACAGGGGTTTTGACAACTATATTGTGCTTGGAATCTGGTTCACCCCCGAAAGCCAAGTTGAAAAGCAGCTCATAGGCGCGTTGAATATAATAAACAAATTCCGGACTCTGAGTATTTCCATCTCTGAGTTTAGCAATCAGGCGAGATACTTCACCGTGAATAAACGATGGAGTTTCCAGGGAATAAACATGAATGTTTTTCTCCCGATCCAGATTGTTTTTCATAATTTTACCCATTTCTGAGTAAATTTTGACCATTTCCTGAAAACATGCTTCTTTGGAAGTTTTCTTTTTTGTGGTTGAATAGCGGTTGAATATTTCCAGAGCATCATTGTATTTATCGGTAAGAAGTTTGATGGAATCTTTGTCTTCTTTGTTTAAATAACTGTCTAAATCCATTGCTCTCAATATCAATTTTGTCATAAAATTTTTTTTCTCTCAGTTCAGGAAATAGTCAGGGAACTATTCAGAACTAGTTTATCAGTAGTAATAGAACTATGCCCGAAAACAACCCCAGCAAAAACCCTGAAAGAAAAAAAGCTATCATGATCCGGCTATTATTTTTTTTGATGAAAATCGGAATACTGAAGATTGATGGTCGGCTCATTTCTTTTTGATTGTTTTTGTTGATTATTGATGTTTTTTCCTGTTCCCGATTATCTGCCTGGCTATCTTGTTGGGGAACGGGATTATGATTTTTATTCTGGTTTTGGGAGTCAGTGTTTTTTACCTGAAGATTATCAGTTGTTATGTTTACTTGGATATCCTGATTTTCATAGTTTTCATCCTGATTATCCCAGGATGGATTGAGAGAAGGATAGATAGTTTCCAAAGTGGTTACTATTTCTCTCATATCCTGAGGTCTGTTGTCGGGATTTTTTTCGAGACACCCCAGAATCAATTCGTCAAATAATTTGTTGCGTTCCTGTGAAGGAGGCAAATTGGCATTTTCCCGCAGGTGCATATGCATGATTTCCAGGGGATCTTTGTGGGAAAAAGGCAAGGTTCCTGTTACCATTTCGTAAGCCAGTACACCAAGGGAGTATATATCGGAACGTTGATCTATTTTTTTCCCTTTGCATTGTTCCGGTGACATGTAATAGGGGGTTCCCAAGGTAATCCCTTGTTTTGTTTCCGGAAGGTTTTCTCCGTTTATGGGCAAAGAGAGTTTGGCCAGTCCAAAATCAAGAATTTTGGATCGAGGAGGCCAGCGGTTGTCACTTGAAGGGCACAAAAAGATATTTTCAGCTTTCAGATCGCGATGGATTACCTGTTTGTCGTGTGCTGCGGCCATGGAAAGAGCAATCATGCTGAGGAGCTGTGCTGCAGCAAAACCTCCGAGGGAGCCTTGTCTTTGCATGAATTCAAGCAATCGTTCCCCCCTGAGATACTCCATGACAAAATAATAACGTCCGTCTGTATGTTCGCCAAAAGTAAAGATGTCAACAATGCCGGGGTCTCCAATTGCATTGACTACACTGGCTTCCTGTTTGAAGCGAATGATGTTGTCCGGGTTTCTGGCAACACTGGGATGAAGCAGTTTGATAGCAACTTTCTTTTTGATGATTGGATGGATGCCGGCATAAACTGCACCCATGCCACCTGAATCAAGATAATGTCTAATTTTATATTCGCCAACCATGTCTCCCAATTTTAAAATGGGAAGTTTACAATCTGGTTTTGGTTTATAGCGACGAGCCATTAGTTTTTATTCCTTGATTTCTGAAGTTGCCGCAGACAGGAGTTAATATTGGAACAGTCTTTCAGTGTACAACTGTAAAATTTCTTGTACCTCACAAGATTTTCTTTGCTCATTATCTGGCAGTCTTCATAGAGCCATTTTTTTAATTTGGTGAAGTTGAATCTTACCTTGATTGAGTTTTTACTGGAGCATTCTCTGAGTTTGGCAATGATTTTGGGGCAAAGTTTTTTATTTTTAAAGTTATCAATTTTTTTTTCATCTTTGATTTGATTAGCCGAATCTTCATTGGAACTGCAATTTGCCAATGCAAGGCTTGTTGCCAGAATCAAAAAAAACTGGATAATTATTTGTTTATTCATTTATTTTTCTCCCAAAAACTATTTCAGCCGGTTCTAGAAGCAGTTGGCCCTGTGGATGAAGTTGCCAGCCTTCGGGTTTTCTGAAAAGGGGCATCAACTTATATTGATTATCAAGTTCAATGGTTTGGGATTGATCCCAATCCTTGTTGATAAAGGCATAAAGTGGATTCTTACCATAATTGGAACTTTTTTTAAGTATAAAAACAGCTTGGTTGAAAGGACTGAGTGCTTCCAGGCTGCCTTCTTCGTTGAATAGGGGTGTTTCCTGGGCAAATTTGTTTGCTCTGCTGATGAAAGAGGTGATATCCATAGTTTCTGGTTCAAGGGAAGTCACTTTGCTTTTTACAACGTTGCATTTTCTGGTCCAGCCGTATTCAAAGCCCATGGTGATCTGCACAGCTTTGGAAAAGAATAGAGCCAGTGCATAACGTTGTTTCTGAACCTGGGTTCGTTTTTGTGCAGTTTTTGCCAGTCTCAGAGTATCGTGACTTTCAGGGAAACTTACGGAGGGAGCTATCTTCTGAAATTCAGTATGTTGCTGGAGGGCCCAGTTTTGATCAAAGTTCCAATATTTGCTGGAATTATAGAGATAATCAAAGTCAGCTTCCTTGAGAGATTCCACTTCTTCCAGTCGGCAGCCCAGGGTTTCAGCCAGAAAATATACCTTTTCACCAGCTATTTTTTGTGCATGTTCCACCAGCAGTTTCCAAAGCTGGGCAGGTACTTTGTAGGCTGCATCAGCTCGGAATCCTCTGAACCCAAGCAGAGTATATGTTTCTATCACACCTTTCCAGAAATTCCACAATTCACTACCGGCTTTGGATGTGAGGTTGTCTATTTCATAGAGATCCCCCCAGACAGTTATTTTGCGGGAATCTGCAGGATCTATGGCCGAAGGATGCAGGATTTTGCCATTATCGTCGAGACGATACCACTCAGGGTGGGTTTTGGTGAGTGGATTATTTACTGCAGTGTGATTTATTACCAGATCCATGATTACCTTGATCCCCATTTGTCTGATTTGGAGGATTATTTCCTGTAATTCTTCAAGACCTGTAGCCGATTTTTGGCTATGAAAAGCAGAATCGACTTTGAAATAATTTTTGACTGCATAGAGAGAATCCCCCAGTCCTGTTTCATGGAAAGGGTTCAAGTAGATGGAATTAAATCCCAATTTGCGGGCATGAAGAGCAATGGCAGGCCAGTTGCTCATTTTGCCAGCTAGTCGTGGAAAAATATTATAGATGTAAAGTGATTTCATAAATTACCTCAGAAAACAATATACTATTATCGATTGATTGACGCAAGAGATCGGTTTTACATGTTTGCTCATCACGAACAATTTTGCTATAACCTGCCAAGTAATGAAACGATTTAAGCTTGCAGCAATGATTATTCTCCTGCTCGGATGCGAAGCTCCTTATGAAAAGAATAAGGTTTCGCGAACCAGAGTAAAGAAGAAAAAAGAAAATCCTCTTCCGGATCTGCCTTGGACTCCCCCCTTGGCTTTGCCCGATAAATCAGACAATGATGAACAGATCCCCCGTTATTTAAAACCCAGACCCAGTCGGTTCTCCACAAAGATGTGGAAAAAGATCCAACGGCACCAGGATGAATTCATTACAATTCGACGATATCTTCATTCTCATCCCGAATTGGCTCATCGCGAAGTTAAAACTGCCAGATATCTTATCAGAATTATGAAAGAACTGGGATTAAAAAAATCCGAAACTATTGGTTTGACCGGGGTTTCTTTTGTTCTTGAAGGCAACGGTCCTGGACCCACAGTTGGAGTATTGGCAGGAATGGATGGTTTGCCAGTATCAGAAAAAAACAAAAAACCTTTTTCTTCACGTTCTTACGGATATTGGCTAGGTAAAAAAGTAAAAGTAAGTCATGCTTATGGCAAAGATGTTGAAATGGCCACTCTTATCGGAACGGCAAAAATCCTGGCCTCAATGAGAAAACAGCTCAAAGGCAAGATAGTTTTTATTTTTCAACCTGCTTCAACCAAGGTGCAGCCCGGAGAAAAAATGGGCGCTCCACAGGTTATAAGTTCCGGAGTCCTGAGTCGTCTGGGTTTGAATATTTTGCTTCACCTGTCCCTTGATCCGAATATTGTTGTAGGCAAGGTTGGTGTTCCCGTGGGAGCTGTCAATGGCGGTCTTACCCATTTTTCCATAAGAATCAGAGGAACCAGAAACAGAATATGCTCCGGCAATGTACCTTGGAAGTGTATCGATCCCATAGCAGTCGGCACCCATCTGGTGCAGGAACTGCTTCTCATTCCTTCTCGCAAATTTGGTCCAGATCATCAGGTTGTTTTGAATGTAGGCAAAATAAATGCAGGGGAATCGGCTCATCTGATGGCATCCAGTTTTACTCTGGAAGGAACTTTTCAATGGCTTGTTCCGTCAGACCGACGCCGAATGATGCGGTTGATTCGAAGACAGGTAAGAGGCAGCTCCAAAGCCAGCGGCACCAAAGTCAAACTTGATTTCAAAAAAGGTCCCCAATTAAATGTAGGTCATAAAGAGTTAACCAGTTGGTTTTTGCGAACTCTGGCAAGATCTCTGGGCAGAAAAGGGGTTGTTCCCGCCGATCCTCTCGCTGATCCGGGGGATTTCGTTCATTACCATAAGCAACTTCCCACTGCCATGTTTTTGCTGGGATGTTCAAAAAAGAATAATTATGCTGGGAAAAGGGGAACAGGAGATTTTGATCCGGATGAAGAAGTTGTTTCCGTTGGTGTTCATGTGATGGCCAATCTGATTATGGATTATCTCCATTCTTCGGATCCTCCCCAGTATACACCGCCGAAGCCTGTGAAGAAAAAAGCAAAGTTAGAGAACCCGTAAGAATTACAGGCAGAGATACCAGAAAAAAGAAACCAAGGGCTACAGTAACTCCCTGGGCTTTATTGAAACCCACCAGGGTAAAAAGATAGCCCAGAGCTGCTTCTCTCGTTCCCAGACCTGAAATGGAAACAGGGAGCAGTGCAAAGGTATTGGCCAGGGAAAAAAGCAGCATCAGTTTTAAAAAAGAAACGGGCGTTCCCATTTCCCTTGCCATAATATACACTTGCAGGTTAAGAATCAGATACCCAGCTAGTGTCAACAGAATCAGCCGGGGTGGGTTTTTTAAAGCTTTCATAAAAGCCTGTTTGAAGATGAGTCGTTTTTGAGGTTTGATTTTCAGTAATTTCCAGATTTTTTTCAGCAATCTTTTCCAGATTTTTCCTGTGCTTATAATCAGGATAAATGTTGCCAGAATAACCAGCAGGATCAGGACGGGTATTTTCCAGTTGAAATAGATAAATAAAGCCAGAAATGACAGAAGAGCAAGGGTACTCAAATCAAAAAGTCGATCGGCTATTACGGACGCAAAAGACGCTTCCATGGAAATTTTGCCTGTTTTTACAGGGAAAATAGCCCTGAGGAATTCTCCTGTTCTTCCGGGGGTGACAATTCCCAATGCGATCCCGCCAAAATAAGCTCTGAGGCTGTGTAAAAAAGAATAACTGCACTGATTTCTTGCCAGCATTATTTGCCAGCGCCGGGCTTTCATCATAATGTGAGGCAGGTTCAAAGCAAGGATCAAAAACAGCCAGAAAGGAGATATTTTGGCAGCCAGTTCCAACGGTTTTTCCCATCCTGTTTGATGGAGAATATACACCAGGATTCCCACTCCGATCAATTTGAAAGAATATTTTAACAGATTTGGGTTTTTAAGGAGTTTCATCTGATGAATCGGGTTTTATTTTGGCCGAAGTTATTATTTCAACTGCTCGGGGCAGAATTGTTTCATTTTTGAAGTGGTTGAAAAGAAAAACAATTAAAACAGAGATGGCAAAAGTTGAGATGCCAAATATCACTGAAGCCAAATCACGGGAAAAGGGGGTGATTTCATAGTTGAAATGTCCGATTATAGCTCCTGTCAGCAAGGAAACTGCCGGGAAAAAATAAACAAGAAAGGCAGAAAAAAGCAAACGATCGGCGGGAATTTCTATTTTGACCAGATCACCCGGTTGGCAGTTACAAAGATTATGTACTCTGGCTTTGTGGATTTTCCCTCCGCTTAATGTGTGGCAGGCATTTTTGCCGGGGCAGTTGTCACAAGCTTCGGGACGATTTATCTGCACTTCGGCCACTGCATCCTGGCTGCTGATAACTTTGCCGTATTCTATTATGCATTCTGATGACATTTTGTTATTCCAGAATTCTGGTGGCCAGTTCACCTGAACCGGGATAATCAATGTGATGCAGGAGAAGGTTTTTAACGTAGCCTGCAGCTTCCACAGTTTTTTTCTGTTCAAAAAGCAATTTGGCCAGATTGTATAATGCTACCGGATGATTTTTTTCTATATCAAGTGCCTGCAGATAAAGCTTTTCAGCTTCTTTGATATTATTTTCTTTTTCGTAAACAGCTCCCAGGTTGACTACCGGGCCAGCCCAGTTCTGATCAAGTTCCAGAGCCTTTTGGAAATGTTGTTTTGCTTTGGCAAAATTTTGTTCTTTTACTTGCTTGAGGCCTTTGAGTTGTTCAATTTTTGCTCTGGCAATCTGCAACTTTTGAGGATCTGCATTATTATTAAGAGCTTTGGTATAGTCTTCTTCGGCTTCATTTACTCTTCCCTGTTGCAATAAAAGTTCGATTCTGGTTAAAGGGATAATTACCGAATCGTTGAATTCAGTTTCGAGGTTGTTGAGAAATTCAAAGATTGAGGAAATGTCGGAGGTGATTCTGGCTTTAACCCTTGCCCATTCACAAGCAGCTTGGACAAGATTGTCACTGGTATCCCAGGCTTTTTTTAAAATAGGTTCGGCCTCAGCAAATTGACCTGATCGAGCCAGTTCTCGTCCATAGGCATAGCATGCCAGGGGATGATCGGGATTTTGAATGTATGCTGCCATAAAATGAGTGGAAGCACTTTGAAACTCTTTGTTTTTTAATGCATTCCAGCCGTGTTCAAGGTGTTTTTTCCAATCAGTCATATTTTCCTCATCTTCATTGGAATAGAATAATGCTACCTGGAAATTACTGGATCCAGTGTAATTATTATTGATCTTTTTCTGGTTTTAATGAATGGTTTCCCATAGTCAAATAAAAAGTCGAAAACATAAAAGCTTTTATATCATGAAAAAGCCCTCGGGGACAATTGATAGTTTTTCTTTCAAACCAGTTGCCATCATGAAGTTGAGGAAAATCAGTTTTCAACAATGAAGACATAAGGAAAAGTATCAGCAGGTCTCGGGATCTTTTAGGCCTTCTCCAAAATTATTAAAATCAGGTGGACAATTTATTAGATTTTGGTTAAACGAGTCACTGACAGATGGTAATACCAACCAAGAAAGAAAAGATATGGCGAATTTTAATATGATTATTACTTTGCTGGGTGGTCTTTCCTTTTTTCTGATGGGCATGATTACAATGAGTGATGCTCTTCAGAAGGTAGCTGGTCAAAAAATGCGAGCATTGCTGGCAGCTATGACGGGAAATCGTTTTGTCGGCATTTTTACCGGTTTTCTGGTAACTGCTGTAGTTCAAAGCAGTTCAGCCACAACTGTAATGCTAGTTTCTTTTGTTAATGCCGGATTGATGAATCTTACCCAGTCCATTGGAGTTATTCTTGGTGCTAACATAGGAACAACTGTTACCGGGTGGATAGTTTCCTTGCTGGGATTTAAAGTCAAGATAGCCTACTTCTCACTTCCCGCAATCACTTTGGGTTTTTTCTCAAAATTCAGTAAAAAAGAAAAGGTAAATTCCTGGGGAGAAGTTCTGCTGGGATTTGGTTTGTTATTTTTTGGTTTGACTATGATGAAAGGGGCGATTAAAACCCCTGAAAATCTAGCTCTGGTAAAATACTGGTTGTCCAATCTTCATGCGACAGGTGTGCTTACCAGATTGATTGCAGTTGGAGCAGGTGCTCTGGCAACTATAATTGTTCAAAGTTCTTCAGCAGTAATGGCCTTGACATTAATTCTTGCTTATCAAGGACTTATAGATTTTGAAACAGGAATAGCCCTGATTCTTGGGCAAAATATAGGAACTACCATAACTGCCAACTTGGCTGCATTGGGTGCCAAAAAAGAAGCTATCAGAGCTGCCCGGGCGCATCTTGTTTTCAATTTCCTGGGAGTTGTCATAGTTATGTTATCCTGGTCCTTGTGGACAAAGTCAGTCGATTATTTGGTTCCTTCGTCTTCTTTGATTTCGGAAAATCTGCCAATTCATCTCAGTGCTTTTCATACCGCTTTCAATATTGTCAATACGATTATTTTTATTCCTTTTGTGGGTTCATTGGCCAAAATTGCCACCAGAATGGTGCCTGATGCCAAAATTGCCACCAAAGAGGAGTTGAAATATCTACAATATATTGATTATGGCTTGATTCCAACACCACAGCTTGCTCTGCTGGCTGCTCGTCAGGATTTGGGATTGATGGCTGATCTGGTTATTGAAATGATCAGAAATGTAAGAAAATTAAGCAAATCCACCAAAAAACCCAAGGGCAATCTGGTGAATAAAGTTTTGCGAATGGAAGAAAAATCGGACAAAATGGCAGCAGGAATTGTGGATTATCTCACTCAGATCAGCCATTCTTCCTTATCCTACCAGAGTTCACATGAAATTGCTGCTATGATGCATACAGTATCTGATTACGAAAGAATGGGCGACCACTGTGAACAATTGACAAAATTATTGCGCAGAAAATATGAAAAGAAGTACAAATTTTCTGCAGAAGCTCAGGATGAACTTGACGATTTGATTTCAAAAGTTGAGGATTTTGTTATATATACAAGAGAACACTTGCTTGAACACTCGGATATACTTGAGAAATCTTATGCCATGGAAAATGAAATCAACCAACTTTCCAAGAATCTCCGCAAAAAGAACATTGAGCGGATGTCCAACAATATTTGTATGGTTCAAGGTGGATTGATTTTTATCAACATGATAGTCAGCCTTGAAAAGATAGGCGATCACAATGTAAATGTTTCTGAAGAAATTTCAGGAGTTAGATGAACTGGATAAAAGGCGGATAAATCCAGTAAAATGATTACCCTTTTGTGTTTTTGGTATTAAAGAAATTTTAAAAAGTAGTATGAAAGATGGGGATAACCAGAGATTTATTATTTTCAATTCTGGTATAAGGGTTTTCGGGTTTCCATTGGAAATTAGTTTGGAATCTTCTGTATTGAAATGGGCGAAGACTTTTTTTGCTCAGATTTAGAAAATATTCCTTCTTTTTTTCTTCATTTCTGTTCATGGTTACTATGGGGGCTGAAACTATATTTACAAAACGGGAAATAAATCCATACACAATCATATAG
>JAQICJ010000129.1 GCA_027858615.1 Deltaproteobacteria bacterium | reverse complement strand
GTTATTACCTTGAGATATTTTTGTATTTGGTTTTTGGGAGCAATGCGAGCGAGCAGATAAAGAGCTCTGGCCAGGTTGCGTTTATCACCCGCAGTGGTTTTCAAAAGATAATTCAGTGTTTTTTTAGCTTCTTTAAGGTTTTTTGTTTCAATTTGTAAGCGCGCAGCCCTAATTAAGTAGTTGGTTTTTTTGGTTTTTTTGAGTTTCTTGGCTTTAGTCACATATTTTTTTGCCGCCTTCAGTTTGGCTTTTTGTGAGATATATCTTGGGAGATTTTTTGATTTTTTTTTGCTGCAACTGATTAGAGTTTGTGGAAACAAAAGTAATGCAAAAGTCAGGAAAACTTTTGTTTTAAAAAATTGTCCCTGGTCATCTGCTGCTGAATTTAATTGTCCTGAAGCCATTTAAGTACCTTGGATACTGAATTAAATTTTGCAACAGAGTATTTGGGCAAAGGCGCGGCTGGCGGGGCGAATTTGTAACGAAATTTTATGATATCTTCATCAATTTTAAGTTCTTCTGGTGAAATTCTGTTTAAAGTATTATTCGGTTCCACAAAATCAAGCTTCGAATTATTGGAAATCGGAGGAGGTTCACTGATTGAAATTGATAAAGGAAGCTCAATAGCTTGGGTCAAAGTTCCGGAGGAGGAATTTCTGGAGATGAGATAGGATCTGTTTTCTGAATATTCGATGCTGTTAACACAGGAAATATGATTCAAATCTAGTTTTGCCGCCAGAGCTCCACCGAGATAAGGAAAAAAATGAGAAGAACCCTTGGCGCTTGAAAGAATCAGATCAAATTTTTGTTGCTTGCAGAATTGGGTTAAAAAACTCAGCAGATCAAACCCGGTCATTTTGTTTTCATGATTCTTATCAGGAGAGTAAAGTTGGTATTTGTTATCAGAGATTAAGTTGTCAGGAATAAGGCCTTTTCCAGTAAAAAAGATAGAGATTGAACAGGGAAAAGGGTTGTTTTCCAAGTTATCTACGGTTTGTAATACGGGCAAATTGGCCAGTATCCAATTTTTGTCAGAGAGGTCTGCAGGTTTTTTTTCTAGAATAACAAGGGTTTTTAATTCCATTACAATACCCGCTGAGTCAAACTCTCCAAAAGTTTTGCAGAGTCACCATTGAAATAAGCTGTATTAAAAAATTGTTCCTGTTTGGAAAATTCTGAATCTATCAGCAAGCAATTACTCTCAGGAGAAAAGAATTTGTTGACCGTTGAAAATTCAGTTGCGGTAAAACCATAAAGAATGTAGTTGGTTTTTTCGCGGGAGTCATCAATTGAAGAAAATTTAGGAAGAGCAGGGTGGTTATTTGCCTGTTTGGGTTGATGCAGAAGATACTGTTTTGTACAACAAAGACTCCATTCCTGAGCATGGGCCAGTTTTTTCAATTGGTCAATTTTTTTCCCGGTTTTGCTGCCGGCAATAATAATGTAATTTTCTGAATAGATATAATCCAACTTGTTGACAAAAAAATTAGTTGATAGATCTTTGTCTTTTGCTTCTACAGCTATATTCTCGATATCATTTATTGATTCCGGGATATAGTCGGTGAAGCCTTCTACAGTAAGAACAAGAGGTTGCTCAATCTCTTTGATGTCATAGGAGTGTTTGGTTCCCGAATCAAGATGGGCGCTGGATAGTTTTGCCACCTGGTTTTTATCAAAAATTGTGCTTTTTGAGTAGATTCCGTTGATTTTGCCACTGAGCCAGGGTCCTAATTCGTAACTGAAAGGGGTGTTGCCCAGCAAAAAAATTGCAGGTGGAAATTTGATGGCAGTTTCATGAACCATCTTGCCAACGGTAGAAAGTCGAGGTGGTCCTTTGAGAAAAGAAGAGATGAGAGTAACTATTTTATCGGCATTGTAGGCTGCTATTTGTTGAAGGAAATTGCGATTGGAATCGGAAATATGCTGGAGGGGAATTACTGCGTAAAGGGTAGCCCCCATTTTAGAAGAAATGGTTCTGCCAATAGTAAGAGCTTTCAGGCTGGACGGGCTGATTGTGTTGTTCTCTGTTTCAATATAAACTAGAATATTGGCCAAACGGGATTCCCCTCTTTGTAAGGCTCCATCTGAAAATCAGAAAAGTTAAGATGGAACCTTGAGATTATTTGAGACCATACTTTGTTTTGATTCTATCTTCCATTTTGCGATATTCAATGTCCCAAGATGAAGAACCTTCTTCAATATTTTTGATTCTTTTTCTGACCTCGGCGTCTATTGTTTTATCGAGAGTCATATTTGCAATCAAAATAGGTTCTATTTTTTTGCGCAGATTGTAGTCATCAGTAAATACTTCGTTAATATTATTGGATTGCATGAAGACTTCCAAAACTTGATTACTGATATATCGGACTCCGTCTTCGCCAAAACTGAAACCGCGTTTTTCAGCTATGCGATGCATAATTTTGCCAAGATTGCTATAGGGTAGTTTGGCTGATTTGATTTTCTGTTTTGCTTCTTCGGTAATCTCACGGCGGGAACGAATATATTCTTCCAGGACGGATTCTACATCCAGTTGAGCTTCTTCTTTGGAATCAACTATTATATCCTGTTCTTTTACCAGAGTATGAATGATCTCCGATGCAATAGATGGGATTTTTTCTTTATATAGCCTCATAAAGCCTCGTATTATTTAAAAGTGATTTATTTGGATTGGCTGGGAGCGACCATCATGGTTACAGTTCTGCCTTCCTGACCGGGTTTCTTTTCCAGTTCAACTTCGCCCAGTTCTTTGAGGACGTCGTTGAGTAATTCATATCCGAGATTGATATGAACAATTTCTCTGCCCCGGAAGCGGACAATCACCCTGACTTTATCTCCATTTTCCAGAAATCGCTTGATATGACGAATTTTATAATTCATGTCGTGGGTGTCGGTTTTAGGTCTGAACTTGATCTCCTTGATGGAAACATTAGCAGCATTGTTTCTTTTTGCTTTTTCTTTTTTTGCCTTTTGATATTTAAAGCGACCATAGTCCATAATTCTGCATACAGGTGGTTTTGCTTTGGCACTTACTTCTACAAGATCAAGATCTTTTCCTTTTGCAATATCCAGAGCTTTTTGGGTGTCCATTATACCCAATTGTTCTCCATGGGGATCGATTACCCTTACTTTGGGAACTCGAATCTTGCTGTTAACTCTGTATCTCTCTTGCTTGAATGGCTTGCCTCTTTTGCGTTTAATATCGCACCTCCTTAATTAAATAGTTCCCGTCCCAAGAAGGGAGGTTGCTGTCTGAAACTTGGAATTCGAATTGATCTGCTTTGTCGTAACTTTTTGAAATAGTATCAACTATGTTTGCGAAGTTACTTCGCGCATCTCAACCCAATTTCAGCCCCAGCCAATAAACCCAATTCTGATATGGGAACTAGTTGTTGTTAAAATCAGGCCATTGAGCCTCATCCTGTATTTTACCTAAAAATGTTTCAAATGGCATTATTTTTTTAGATTTTTTTCCTAGAGGACGAGGGGTAACACTTTTTTCTGAAACTTCCCTGTCTCCAATCACAAGAGCATAGGGTACTTTTTGAACCTGGGCTTCTCTGACTTTGTAACCAAGCTTTTCATTGCGGTTGTCCAAGGAAGCTCTGATTCCGTTTTCTTTTAATTTGTCTGTAACTTCGGCAGCCCATTGCAGCTGCTGGTCACTTATAGTCAGGACTCTTACCTGTTCAGGAGCCAGCCAAAGGGGAAATTTGCCGTTGTAATGCTCGATCAGAATGCCGAAGAAGCGTTCTATGGAACCGAGAAGAGCTCTATGAACCATAATGGGTTGTTCCTTTTCCCCATCTGAATTGATGAAAGTCATCTCAAATCTTTCAGGCAGATTGAAATCGAGTTGGATGGTGGAGCATTGCCACTCTCTTCCCAGAGAATCTTTGAGAGCAATATCGATTTTGGGACCGTAAAAAGCACCGCCGCCTTCATCAACTTCGTATTCTCCTCCCCATTGTTCCAGCAGTTTTTTCAATTTATCAGTGGCTTCTCTCCAAATTTCATCAGAACCGGTACACTTGCCTTCGGGTCGGGTAGCCAGTCGACAGATGAAGTTTTCAAATCCAAAGGCCTGCAACATGGAGAGAGTAAATTTGAACACTCTTTGCAGCTCATCTTTAAGTTGTTCTCGGGCAAAGATAAGGTGAGCATCGTCCTGGGTAAAGCCCCTGACTCGGAAAAGACCGTGGAGAACCCCACTTTTTTCATTGCGGTAGACAGTTCCCAATTCAGCCCAACGATAGGGAAGATCCCGGTAAGAATGCATATTGTTGTTGTAAATCATAATATGGTAAGGGCAATTCATGGGTTTGGCCAGATAGGAAACCCCGTCTATTTCCATGCCTTGAAACATCGATTCCTTGTAAAAATCGAGATGACCACTGGTCTTCCAGAGGTTTTCCCGGGCAATATGGGGAGTGAAAACCAGTTCATAGCCATTTTCCATATGCTTTTGTCGCCAGAAATCTTCCATGATTTTTCTGACTCGACCACCTTTGGGATGCCAGAGGATGAGACCTCCACCGATTTCTTCGGAAATGGAGAAAAGATCCATTTCTTTACCCAGTTTTCGATGATCTCTTTTTTTGGCTTCTTCAAGGTTTTTAAGATGGATGCGCAGATCTTTGCGGTTTCTGAAAGCTGTTCCGTAAATTCTTTGCAGCATCTTGTTTTTTTCGTTGCCTCTCCAGTAAGCACCGGCTGTATGAAGAAGCTTGAAGGCACCTATTTGTCTGGTGGATTCGAGATGGGGACCTCGGCACAAATCTACAAAATTGCCGTGAGTATAAAGAGAAACTTCTTCATCTTCCGGAATATCTTGGAGAATTTCCAGTTTATAGGTTTCTCCTAATTCTCGGAATATTTTTTCAGCCTCTTTCCGGCTTACAACCTTTCGCTTGAATTCTTCCCTATTTTTAATGATTTCTTTCATTTTGGTTTCGATTTTTTGCAAATCTTCTTCTTTGAATGGCTCTGGAACATCAAAATCATAATAGAAACCATTTTCGATGGAGGGACCAATGGTTACTTTGGCTTCGGGAAAGAGTTGTTTGACAGCATCGGCCATGACATGGGCTGTGCTGTGCCTCAATGTATCCAGATTATTATTATTTTGTTTTGACATAGTATTTTCCTGAAATTAAAAATCGGATTTTCATAGTTGGAGACAACCTGGTTGATAATTATATCGGAAACCGCATCAGGGTTAAGAATTAACTGAGTTTGTTCTGCCCAAGATGATTAAAGCCGGTTTACAACCGAAATTGAGTGTTTCAATTGAAAATTAAATTCAAATTTTTTCCAACAGGAGGTTAGAATATCCAAGATAAAAACAAAATCAAGCTGAGCCTGCAAATTTAAAGA
>JAQICJ010000224.1 GCA_027858615.1 Deltaproteobacteria bacterium | reverse complement strand
AAATGACTCATGTCCCATTTATTTAAAAAAATACTTTTGCCTCTCATAATAATAATTGTTTTGACAGGAGGGATCTATTTCCTTTGGCCCAACCAAATAGAACCCCCTCGTATTGATTCTGTAAAAGTCGAATCTGATAGAGAGTTGCCGGTTAAAGTGGAACATTTGAAAGCCATGGATACTCTGATAGTCAAAAATATCCACGGCAAGTTTATCATCAATAAAAGCAAGGACGGAACTGAATGGAATCTGAAGTTTCCTCAAAAAGCTCCGGTGGATGAAAAGATTATGCAAACTCTCGTTGCTAAATTGGGTGGACGCAAATTTACTGAAATCATCTCTTCCGATCCGGCTCTTTTCAAAAAATACAAATTGACTCCCCGTGATGCAGTGAGGGTTACCTTGAAGCAGGGCGACAATATTCTTGCAGATTTTTACCTGGGCAAATCTCGAAAATATACTCTGGTTCGCAAGGTGAACAGCAATAACATCTGGAATTACCGTGGCCATTTGCGTCAGTTTTTTGTAAAGGATGTAATCGGGTGGTTGGACAACCACCTTGTTCCCCATAAAACCAAAGAGATAAAACAGATTACCTGGTTAAATGGGGCGGGAGAAAAACTCTTTTCCTTCAAAAGAGAGAAAAAAACCGGCAAAATAATTCCGGTTTTCGGCAAAATCCCTGAGGATTTCTATCCGGCAGCGGTAACCAGAAAACTGGTTAAACTGCTACGCTTGAGGATAGCTCGCATAAACAATAATAAGGGCATGGAAACAAAATATTTTTCCAAACCCCAGGGTTCAATTGCCCTGCTTTTGCACAACAATGAAAAACTAAAACTGACTTTTGGTAAAAAAGAAGGAAAATATGTAAGTGTAAAAACCAGTTATTTTGACTGGTTTCCCATGATTGTTGCTCATTATATCGATAAGGTTCTGGTAGACAGTGAAGCACAGATCACCAATCCCAGGGTTTTTGTCATAGATAAGGAAAATCTAAAAGAAGTAGAAGCCAAATGTAATGGTCTTCTGGTAAAATTTACAGCAACCGGGAAAGACAAGTTTGAAGTCACAGAAAAAAATATGGATCTGGTTGTGGCCCGCAGCAGAATTCTGGAGTTTTTAAGCAAGTTGGAAAAAGGTCGCTTTTTAAGTTCCAGGGTCTTGTCAACAGGAAGTTTGACACATAAACCAGGTTTGGAGAAGAGTGCTGATTATCTTAAAATTGTTGATAAAAAAGGTAAAACCACTATTATCAGGTTTGGAAAAACATTTAAATCCAAGATTGGGAATTTAAAATGGAGATATGTTGATGTATCTACTCGCCCCAGGCGTGTTTTTAAGGTTGATAATCGCCGAGCCCGCTGGTTTTGTCGTAGTAAAGAACGCTGGAAACTTGAAATTGACGATATGGAACATGCTGATTTAGCTAAAATAAAAACGGAAGGAAACAAGAAAAATGTTAGTAAATAAACCCGGCTCAAATGGTAGAGAAAAGTTTATTCTTGCTCTTGATGTCTCTGATACAGCCAGCGCCGTCCAGCTTGCTAACATGACCAAAGATTATGTTGGTGTTTTTAAAATTGGACTGCAACTTTTCTTAAAAGAAGGTAAACAAATTGTCAGGGAAGTGGCAGCTTTTGGTAATCCAATTTTTCTTGACCTCAAACTTCATGATATCCCTGCTACTGTTCATAATGCTATCTTGTCTCTTCAGGATCTGCCCCTGGCTTTTCTTACTGTTCATACTGCCGGTGGCAAAGAAATGTTGACAGCAGCCCGCAAAGCTGCGGAACAATTTGAAAATCCCCCTGTTTTGCTTGGAGTTACAGTGATGACATCTATCGATGATAAAAATGCTGTTGGTACCGGACTTCAGGGAAAAATTTCCGAAGTGGTAATGAAAAGGGTTAAATTGATTGAGGAAGCCGGAATCGAAGGAGTGGTTACAAGTGGTCTTGAAGTTAAAGAACTACGACGAAAATTTGGCAGTAAACTCAAGTATGTAATTCCCGGAATCAGGCATTTCGATGATAAGCAGCTCGATCAAAAACGCACCGTGACTCCGGCGTTGGCTTTGCAAAACGGTGCTGATTATCTGGTAGTGGGGAGACCTGTTAGTCTGGCAGAAGCTCCTGGGGCTGCCGCCCGTAAACTACTCGAAGAAATTAATTATGCTCTCAATTAAACCTGAGATTGCTGCACAAATAATTAAATTAGAATTAAAGTTCCCCTTGGAGCCAATCTATAAGGGGAACAAGCAAGGACAATATTTGCATGTCTCCAAAATACTCCTCCTCTGAAAAAGAAAAAAAATCCGAAAGAATAGTATATGGAAAAAATCCCATCCGGGAACTTCTGGAACAGGATCAGATAAAAACTATTTTTTATAGTTCTGATCAGGAAGATGAAATTATCAAAAAAGCAAAAGGCAAAGGGGTCAAGGTAGAAAAGCGCTATCTTTCAGAGCTTGATCAATTTGTAAAATCTGGAAATCATCAAGGTCTGGTGGCTTTGGCCTACGGCTACGACTATGCCGATTTTGATCTCCTCTTGGAAACGTGTCGCCAAAAAAAGGGAAGTTCAAACCTGATTTTCCTGGATAGAATCATGGATCCTCATAATCTGGGAGCGGTTGCAAGGAGCGCCTATCTGCTGGGTATGGATGGCCTGATAATCAGTTTGCACAAAACAGCCAGTGTAACTTCGGGTACTGTTAAAGCTTCGGTTGGAGCAACTAATTATCTTCCCATTGCCAGAGTGATAAATATGGGCAAAAGTCTTGATCAGGTCAAAGAGGCTGGGTTTCAGGTGGCAGCTCTTGATATGTCCGGAAAGGTGGAATTGCCCGCTGCCGATTTTGTCAATAAATCTACTGCATTGGTAGTTGGTTCGGAACACAGGGGTATTCGTCCCAGTTTGCTCCAAAGGTCCGATTTCGGTTTGCAAATACCCATGACAGGCAAAGAAATCGGTTCGTTCAATGCTTCAGTCGCCGCTTCTTTGGTAATGTATGAAATTTACAGGCAATCATTTACGGTAAACCAGGAGTAATTATGGATTATTCTTCTTCTACTGCAGTCACAATTTCTACTATTCTCGGAGTTGTGGGAGCCATTATGGTTTTTTTGCGCTATATCTATTTTTTTTCATCACTACAAATCAATTTTCCGGCCCTGACTGCACAACTTGTCAAATTGGTTCAAGCCGACAATGTTGACAGGGCACTCAAACTGTGCAGAATAGTCAATAATAACTATGCAGTTAAAAGCTTTGCCGCTATTTTGGAAGGATATCAGCAGGGACCTGATTATTTTCAAGATTCTCAAGCAAAAGGGGATGAACTTCTGGGGATCGGACTGAGAAGAAACAAGTTCATGAGGCTGCTATCTTTTGCAGGTGTGCTTCTTGCTTTTCTTCCTCTGATTCAGGCCCTTGCTTTTAATTTGCTTATTATTCCCCGCATGTATATTATTGCAGCAATTGCCGTGTTTTTCTTTGTTCTTTCCGAACTCAAAAATATTACGTTTTTTAAGCAATATTACAAATCAAGGGAAGATCTGATCTCAGCCATACAAGCAAAAAACAGAAGTTGATTTCGGCTGGCTTCGTTTAAAACAGAAATTTAATTGGAAATTCTGCAAAAGGTGCTATAAATTCATAGTTCAGGTATACAAAAAATTTTCATTTCAACCTGCGGACAGGGATCTTTTAATAAATAAAGCTAATATTTTATCGATTTATTTTATTATCGATTTATTTTCTTGTTAATAACTTAAGGAGTATCATTATGAAAAATCTCTCAATAACAATTTTCAGTTTGTTTTTTCTTCTTTTCACCACCACTGCGGCAGCCCAGATGTATGGTGAAGGTCCGGGAAGTCCGGGTCTCATGCAACCCCATCGAGTTGGTTTTATTCACGAAGGAGCAGTAACAGCTGCTTTTCTTACCGGAGAAGCTGGGGCAGACTATAATGGCGCCAGCGGGGGCTTTTATTATACAGGTTTGTTCAGACCAACTGTCAACTTTGCCTATGGTATTCATATTGGCTCATCCTATGCCGAACACAACGACTATGCTTCTGCATTACAGTCTTTTATGCTGGGTGGAGAAGCCAGGCTTTATCTTCCTGTTGACCTTTTTGATTTTTGGGGCAGTGTTTTCCTTGGAGTCGGAGGTTTTCAAGAAGACTGGGGTGATGGTTATGACGAAGATCCTATGGTAGGTGCTGTTACAGGATTTGGCATCGGTGGAGACTATTATATTACTCCCAATATGTCTTTTGGCTTTTTTGTCAGGCTTTATAAGGTGTTTTACGAAGATAAAGATGTCCCCATTGATAATTATGGAGATATTACTTACGACGATTATTATGGACTTTGGGGCACCGTAGGCTTTTCTGCCAGTGTCCACTATTAAATTTACCCGCCCCTTCTGCCACCACCTACTATCCTCCCGGTAACATCCAGCTTATCCTATCCTTATTTTCTACCAACCTTGGTTCAAGTTTGCACCTGAAAACCTATCCCCTTAGATAAAATTTTCCAAGTTGAAAGTTGCACTGCCCAGATATTTTTTCATATCCTTGATGGCTTTGTTGTGCAGTCCCCAGGCCCATGACTTGGATCGACCCCTCTCTTCTGATATTTCAAGAAAAGATTTGTTTTTAAAATAATACTCTTCAATAATCAGGCGATAAACGGGTTTTATTTTGGAGAGAGAAGCTTGGACTACTTTAGCTATTTCCTGTTTGCGACAATTTTCAAATCCGTTGTCAGGCTCTTGCCCCAAGGAAGAAGAATTGGGAATTGCATCTTCTTTGGCCATGATGAAGATGGCTGAAAGTCCTGATAACTGGTTGGCCAAAGCTTTGAACGATTCCTTTTTGTTTTTTACTTTGGTGTTTGCTTTGGTTTCTTCAGCCAGATAGGAATTGGCAGCTTCTCTTGCTTTCAAAGCCTTGAAATATGGTCTCCAGACTGTTTTTCTGAGTTCATCATAGATGGAGCCTTGAATGCGATAATAGGCATAGGTTGAAAAACGGTAGCCCAGTTCAGGTTTGTAGTTTTCGGCAGCTTGAGTCAACCCTAAGGTACCCATGGAAATCAACTCATCAATATCCAGTTCTTCAGGCAGATGATTTTTGATGTCATTGGCAATTCTTTTAACCAGATTAAGATTGTCTTCTACCAGTTGCTTTCTCCACTTTTCCATCTTTTTCTCACTTTTTAATTTCGGATGCTAAGGGATAACAAAGTGATTTAATTAACCATACTGGACCGACAGTGGCAACAAAAAAATTGGCAGGGATGAGGGGGAGTTGGAAAAAATAATCAGTCTTTGAGAAAGTCGATGATGGGAAGTTTGTATCTTTGAACGCAGCCTTTGAACTTCCAGCAACTTTCATGCTTAAGACAGTTGTTGCCTCGAAATTGCCGATTTTTGGACATTTTGGTGATTGTAGATTTAACTTTTGAAGTGAATTCGACTTTTCTATCTTTAAAAGATGAAATCTGTTCTTTCAAAAGAGGTTTGAGTTTGCTGAGTCTTGCAGCCATGATCAGAGGAATTGCTTTGGTAAGATCAATAAAAATCCCTTTTATTTTTGCCGGATTAAATTGTTCTAACTGCTTTTTAGGGGTCTGTTTTGCTGAGTTTTCCAATTTGGCCAGATAGTCCAACTGGTGTTCAACAGCTTTGAAGTTTTTAAACAAAGAAGTGACAGATTCGTTCTGGTCTTTAAAATCTTTGGTGTGGGTAAGAAATCTTTTAATTTTGATTTCGGCTCTTCTGGCTTTTTCGGAGAGGACGGATATTTTGGCAATAACAGGAATAAGTTTGGAGAAAGTGCAGTTTTTATTGGTAATTTCAACTCCGCATCCGGATCTTTTGGCCAAAGAATCGGGATCAATTCCAAGTTCTTTAGCATCAAGTTTGGTTGGTTTTATGGTATCGGTAGGTTCTTCTTTTACTGTTTCTCCTATATTCTGTTCAATCTTCATTTTCTTGCCGAGTTTCTGCAATTCTTCAATGGATTCATTGAGAGTTGCAGAGTCAGGGTTATCTACCTTGCCTTTTTTGTATTTTTTGTCAAAGGCATCTTTGAAGGGGGAAGAAATATAAGTGACTATGGCGTTGATGCCTAATTCCGGAATGCAGGTGTCATTGGCAGCTGTGGGGCAATTGCTTTTCATCAGTTCGCCCTGGAATGATTTGGAAGCCTCTTTGCATTGAGCTATTATTTCATCAAGTTCTTTTTGAGCTTTGGCAAATGATTTCAGGGTGCATTTTACGTTTTTATCCAGATATTTACTGGTATTTATTTTGTAAGGATCATCATTATTTTTACACGATGATAGAACCAAAAGAACTAAAAATAAAATCGGAATCAGATATTTCATAATTAAACCTGATGTTATGAGTATTTTATGTGAAGGTATCTGAGTTTCCATTACCCAGTTAATGAAAAAGGGGGCTAAAAAGTAAAATGCTGTTTGACGATTTTTTTGAACTCTTGATCGGATAAATTGTTGATCTGTTTTTCAGTTTTTCTTTTGCGGGGTGGAGGATTTACTTGTTTTTCGTGGGCTGCAATATCGGGAGTAGCTTTTTGATTGGCTTTTTTCTTGGCTTTTTTGGGTTCGGAGCTTTGAGTTGCCGGTTCGGCTTTATCTTCTTTACCATCAAAAAAGTTTTGAATTCTATCTTCAATAAAAGCACTCATGCTTATTTTATGTTCTTTGGAATATGTTTTTACCTTGTCGTAAATATGCCCCTTTACTGAAATAGAGCGTCTTTTTTGTTTTTTCTTGGCCATTTATGTTTATCCTTTCCTGAGAATTTAAAAATTAAATTTTATACCTGAAAATTATTTATTTCAGGTCAGTTAAAGCATTATAGTTTTTTTTTCCTGTTTTACAAGCTGAGGTGGAAACTTGATTCCTTTAAATCTAATTTCCACAGGTTTAGATTATTTACCCTAAAAACCGGTTTACAGCAAGCAGGTATTTGTTGAACAAGGGGCAACAAGCCCCCATAGTTGATTGTAAAGTAATCCTCCAATCAAAAGGCGGCAGCATTATTGCGGTTTATGCCTGTTGTAACTTTTACTTTAAAGATTTTAATCATCTCTTCGAGTTCTTTGTCGCTGAATTTGCTAGCGGCAAGAATAAGTTCATTTTTCTGTTTTATCCCGATTTTTTTGAGTATTTTCAGAAGGATCAGTTGATCTTTGGCTTTGGCGCTACTCAATTCCTTGATTTTTTTAACTAATTGTATTTTCAGCAAGCGGGAAAAAAGTTCAGCCCCCTTTTCATCCTTGAATTCAGTGATAATTTTGACAAAAACTCCGTCTTGAAGATTTTCAACTCCTGCTATAAACCAGGTTGGCAAGTTGGGCAAGTTTACCTGGATTTCTTTTCCTCCCAGGATAATAAAGCTCTTATCCAAAATTCCTTGAATCAAGGGAGAATTTTTTTTAAAAAAGTTTTCGGGAGAATGGTTCCATTTTCCTGTTTTAATTTTCAGACCTCCGGGATGAGGAGATAATTCAAGAATTGACTGTTCGTCCTGATATAACATTGTTTTGTTTTTGTCGGGCAAATTTTTCCAATTCATCTTTTTGGCAAGACAGGGAACAAATTCCATCGTCTTCATCTTACCTTGCAGTAAAAAAGCTCCCCGGCGGTCTCTTTTGAAATTTCTTGAAATTGTCCCGGCTATTGAATTTAGATCTTTGGTAAAATCAAGTCCACAACTCATTATGCTGTTTAAAGTGGAATTTTTGGTGGCAGCTGTTTTGATTGCCGGCAGGTTTTTTTGGACCAGATCCAGTTGCATCAGTTTTGTCAGATTGAGCTTGAAGTAAAGAATTCCCTTGGTTGAACCCGATTTCTTTTTTTTGATCTTTTGTTTATGTACAGATTTAGTATTCTTGGCTGAGGAAGGCTTTTTCTTTTTTATGCTTTCTCTGCTTTTTTCGGGTTTCTTCAACTCAGAGGAAGCTTTGTCCTGTTCGCTGCTTTTGCAGGATGTAATTGTAAATGCTGTCAAAAATAATGATGTGGTTATAATTATGTAAGTTTTCATGCTTTGGTCCTTTGGGCACCAGGTAAAAATCGGTAATAATCCGGAAAACAGTCAAAAACCCCATTCTGGGATGGGAACTAACTAAGATTGGAAGTAAAAATGAAATCCAAATATCTACTCATTATAACTACACTTTTACTGCTGGTGATCAAGTTAAATATCTCCTGTAAAAAGAATGCGGTTGTGCAAAAAGAAAATACCCGCAAACAGGAAACTGAAAGCAGAACTGATACAACCAACCTCAAATTGTCAAAGCACAGGGATAAATTACATATCAAGCCCGGTACCAGGATGAAATTGAAAGTTATCCATGTGGTTGATGCAGACACTGTTTATCTGCTTTCTGATGACGGCAGCGTAAGAGTCAAGGGCAGATTGTCTGGAATAAATTCACCCGAATGTAAAAAAATCCAGGTAAAAACCCTGGACGGCAAAAGAAGTGCTCGTTGCAAAGGTGATGATGAAGCCTACGGATACAAATCATGGCTTTATCTCAATAATCTGATCCAGGGAAAAGAAGTCGAAATAGATTGCGATCATCATTCTAACAGTTCAAAATGTAAGAGTGGATACTACAATCGATCTTTGATAACCATCTATTATAAAGGCGAAAATCTCAACAAAAAACTGGTAGCAACCGGCAATGCATTTACTTATACCAAATATCCATCCAAAGAAAGAGGTGAATATTGTCGGGCTGAGTTCAAAGCCAGAAAGCAAAAAAAAGGGATGTGGTCACTGGCACCATCTTCCAAAAAGGTTTTATCTTTAATGAGCCATAAAACCAGAAAATGGTACCAGAAACATGATGCCCTCTGCCAACTGGCTCTTTCTTCCAAAAAATCCTCAAATTGAAACTGAAATTATTTGCACTATTTTCATCACCAATTTATAAAGAGTCTATGGAGGTCCTGCCATGAACCAGAACAATTTTACCCATGCTCTTACTTTTGATGATATTCTTCTTTTACCAGCTTTCAGCCGGGTTCTTCCTTCACAAACCAAAACCGATACCAGAATTACAAAAAAACTCAAGTTGAAGATCCCTTTTATCAGTGCTGCCATGGATACAGTCACCGAATGGGAAATGGCGGTGGCCATGGCCAGAATGGGAGGAATGGGAATTGTCCACAAGAATCTCAGTCCGGAGCATCAAGCCGGACAAGTCAAAAAAGTCAAAAAATATGAAACCTGGATGATTTCAAATCCCATTACAGTTTCACCTGATGATAAAGTGAGCAGAGCTCGAGCACTCATGAGAAAGCATTCTATCTCCGGGCTTCCGGTTATCAATAATAAGGGATTTCCTGTGGGGATTATTACAATCAGGGATATTCGTTTTGAAACCGATTCCTCCAGACAGGTTTCCTCATTGATGACTACAGGTTTGATTACTGCCAGCCAGGGTGTTTCCATGCAGGAAGCCAAGGGCTTGCTCCATTGCAACCGCATCGAAAAGCTGGTTGTACTCCGGGAAGACATGAAAATGGCCGGTTTGATCACCCTCAAGGATTTGCAGAATGCTCAAAAATATCCTGATGCTGCCAAGGATGACAAGGGCAGATTGCTGGTGGGTGCAGCTGTGGGGATTGGCGACAAGGAAAAGGTGCGAGCAGAAAAGCTGGTGGAAGCAGGAGTTGATCTGCTGGTTGTGGATACGGCCCATGGTCATTCTGAAGGAGTCGGCCAGATGGTGGAATGGATCAAAAGCAGATATTCTTCTCTGCAGGTGGTGGCTGGAAATATTGCAACCGCGGAAGCGGCTGTTTATCTGATCGAAAAGGGAGTTGATGCACTTAAGGTAGGGATTGGTCCCGGTTCTATCTGTACCACCAGAATGGTGGCGGGAGTGGGAGTTCCCCAGTTGACAGCCCTGGATTGGGTTTGCAACATAGCTCGCAAACACGATGTGCCGGTAATAGCTGACGGCGGCATTAAATTTTCCGGAGATGTGGTCAAGGCTCTGGCAATTGGGGCTGATACCGTGATGATGGGGTCAATGTTTGCCGGTACCGATGAAACTCCCGGCGATGTAGTTCTTTACCAGGGGCGAAGTTACAAACAATATCGCGGGATGGGTTCGTTGGGAGCCATGAAGGCTGGAAGTGCGGATCGTTATTTCCAGGATCAATCGGAAAGTTCCAAACTTGTCCCTGAAGGAATCGAAGGTAGGGTTCCCTTTAAAGGGAGTGTCAAACAGACTCTGCAGCAATTGGTTGGTGGTTTGCGTTCAGGAATGGGTTATCTGGGAGCCGATAATCTAGAATCCTTGCGCAAAAACGCCAAAATGGTGCGGATCTCAAGTTCAGGGCTCAAGGAAAGCCATGTTCATGATGTAATCATAACAAAACAAGCACCCAATTATAATCCTAACTAACTAACTAACTAACTAACTAACGAACTAACTAACTAACTAACTAGTTTATCAAACAATGAAAAGTTATCTTGAAGGTTTTTACAAAAAAAGTATCAAAGAACGTCAGCAGCTTATTTTCGGAGAACAGCTTGCTGATTTCAAACCACTGCTCGAATCAGGCGGCTTGGCTTTGCCCAAGGCCGATCGGATTCTGGAAAATGTAATTGGAATCTATGCTCTCCCCCTTGCTCTGGCTGTTAATTTTAAGATAAATAATCAGGATCAACTTATTCCCATGGTTCTGGAAGAGCCTTCCGTAGTTGCAGCTGCCAGCGCTGCGGCAAAAAGCAGTTATAAAAATGGGGGATTCACGGTCAAAAGCGAAAAATCCCAGACTACTGCCCAAATTCTCATCAAAACTTCCGATCCAGATAATTACTGGAAACAAATTATGCAAAACAGGGACGAATTACTCGCGGCCCTGGCCGGTGAAGATCCTCAACTTGAAAGTCTGGGTGGAGGTGTTTTGGGACTGGAGCGACAGCCTTTGAACTGGAAAGGTCATCTGGTTGTCAATCTCATGGTTGATTGCCTTGATGCCATGGGAGCAAATGCAGTTAACACCTATGGAGAAAAACTCAAGCAGTTGGTTAGGGGAAGGTTCCCGGGAAAGCCATTGGCTGCAATCATCACTAATGCTTTTCCCGGCAGAACAACTAGAGCTCGGGCTGTTTTTACTCTAAAACCTCGAGCTGGACTCAGTGCCAACCAGATCCAGGAACTATTTATGGAAATTTATACTTGGGCCCTCCATGATCCTCTGCGAGCTCTTACCAACAATAAAGGAATTCTCAACGGAATCGGTGCTGTGGCTCTTGCCTGTGGAAACGACTTCAGGGCAACTTCTGCAGCTGTTCACTATCGCTCTTTTTCAAACTCTTCGGGCCTTCCTCTGGCTGTCTGGGAAAAAGTTGGCAAAAACAAAGTACAGGGTACACTTTCCTTGCCTCTAGCTTTAGGAAGTGTCGGAGGAATGACCAATTTTCACCCCCTCATTTCCAAGTTTTTCAAGTTTTTAAATATACAAAAAAGCGACAGCTTGAATGCAATGGCTGCCTGCGCAGGTTTAGCCAATAATTTCAGTGCCATAAAAGCAATTGCCGTGGAAGGTATTCAAGCAAACCACATGAAGCTGCACAACAAAAAGAAATAATTATCTTTAACCCCAAACCATCTCCAAACTAAAAGATAGGAATAATCTAAACCTAAAGAGTAAGCAAGGATCCCGGGATACATTTTCCCTAACCTTCGATACTATCATTA
This sequence comes from Deltaproteobacteria bacterium, assembly GCA_027858615.1. Classification (GTDB taxonomy): domain Bacteria; phylum Myxococcota_A; class Polyangia; order HGW-17; family HGW-17; genus JAQICJ01. The sequence continues at coordinate 610 of JAQICJ010000224.1, read as the reverse complement.
GTAGTTCCCATCACAGAATAGGGGTTATTGGTTGAGTAAGATGTTGGAGTGAGATGCGCCCAAGTAACTTTGCAGACATAGTTGATATTATTTCAAAGGGTGAAAAATCATCCAATATATTGCGGGATGGATAAACGATGATAGTAAAGATTGGTTTTATTTCTAAAAGTTAAAGTTATCAGTCATCTTGCGGGGGTAGTTTTGGTTGTTTGACAGGTTGTTTGACCGGGGAGGGTGAGGCTTGTTTTGAGCTTTTTTTGTTTTCATCTTCGTCTTTTGCTTCCGGCTCTTTTGGTTTGGTTGCACCGGTTGCTTTTTTCTTTTCCGGCTTATTTTCTTTTTCCGCTTTTTGGTTCTGGGCTCCCCTGACCCAGTTGAAAGCTCTGGTGATGGTGAGATTTCGCGGAACCAGCAGGAAAGAATAAAGAGCAAAGGCAACTGCTCCAGTGATAATCCAAGAAAGGAAATATTCGAGCATGCCCGGTTCATTTTTTTTGTTGATTGATGACTCCATTAAATACCTCAAAGGGGAAAAATTGTAATAATTGATTGACTTGCCAAAATTCACCTGATTTTACCGATTTTATAACCACTTGTAATAACATAGTAA
>JAQICJ010000219.1 GCA_027858615.1 Deltaproteobacteria bacterium | reverse complement strand
CAGTCCAGGCTATTCCCACATAAATTTTATCTTCTTACTGGCAAATCGCTCCATAAGGAGAGGAACAGACTTCCCCCCCAGAATATAAACTGAATGTGGAAGAAACCAGTTGATAAATTGTTCCGAGGTTGAATTGTTGCTTCCGTGATGTGCAACTTTCAAATACCGCTCGGTACAAATTTCTTTTATATCCTTATTGAAGTATTTTTTTCCCAACAGGAGATTTTCACCTTCTTTTTCCAGATCTCCCGGGAATAATACGCAAAACTTTCTGTATTTGAGCAAAAGCACCAACGACTTGTTGTTTTCAGAAAAAACTGGTGGAGCTTTTCTGCCCTGCAAAACAAATAACCTGACCTTATCCAAAACCAATTCTCGGGGAGCCAGTACTGATTTCACCCTCGGACAAATTTCTTGCAACTGAAACTGAAAAGGAGATGAGTTGTGATAAATATTATCAACTCTAAAATTTCTGCAAATCTTGGCAAGATGTTGCAGATGATCCCGGTGAAAATGACTTAGATAAAGAGCATGGATAGTTTTTATCTTCAAACTCTGCAATAACGTCAAAACCTCAAAAGCTCCAGCATCAATCAGAATATTTTTCTGACCTGTAACCGTTTCAAATTTCACCAGTATACTTTCCCCTTTTTTAGCTGAAACAAAGTACATGTCCATTCCCCTTGTCCCTGTTTCACCACTGCTGAAAAAACTGACAAGCACCAAACCAAACAACACCAGTAGAATCTTAATTTTTCTTGAAATCTCCAGAGCAAACACCAACAAAACAAGCCAGAAAATCCAATAAATGATGAACCTATCTCGGGGATTCCAGGCGGGAACCAGTTGATTTATCTTCACCAACAAATTCAGAATCATTTGCAGCGGCAATTTTAAAAGTTTGAATCCCGCAAGACGCCAGGTCTGATTCAAACCGCCGACCACATTTACAACTATTCCTGCCGGAATGATAAAAAAACTGAAAATGGGAACGATAATTATATTGAGAAGAAGAGAAAATGGATTAACTTGACCAAAATAATGGAAAATCAATGGTGCTGTAGCTCCTGAAGCCCCTAAAGTAATCAGAAGATACCTGGAAATTTTGCTTTTTCCCACTTTGCCCAGAAGTAATATTCCCCCCAGGGCGGCAAAAGATAATTGAAAGGAGAGTTCATAAATCACCAGGGGATCAACAAGTAAGAAGGCGCTGAAAGCTATTCCTGCAACATTGTATATATTTCCCCTTCCCTGCCAGCGTGTAAACAAGAGATAGATTATTGCCATCAATGCGGCTCTACTCACAGATATGGCACTGCTGTTAATTTTCCAGTAAAACCAAATCGCCAGTAAAGACAGCACTATTTCCAATTTTTCTTTATTGAAATAATACTTTTGAGGTAAAACCCTGAAAATAACTGCAGCGGCAAAAAATGACAGCAGAATTACCACCGACATGTGTAATCCAGAAATAGCCAGAAGATGAGATAAACCTGAATTATTGAATATCTCTTTTTCGGATCTTTTTACCATGCCCCCGGTAGTCATTCCTTCAATCAGGGGAACTTCTTTTGGGAGGATACTTTCGTTTTCCTCAGTTGCATCCAGAGGGAGTTGAACAGGACTTGGTTCTGAAGTTGCAAGCAGATAACTTCCCTTTTTCCACACTTTGCGACTTTTAAAATAAATCTGTTTTCCCGATGTGGAAATTCCTCGATGCCAAGTATCTCCCTGTCCACTACACCAGTTTTTCTGAATACGAATCCTGTTATCTACTGAAAATGATGGTTGGGGAGATTTGAAACTGTTGATAACCCCAAATCCGAGAAAAATCAGTGCTGCTCCATAGAAAGTTAACTTCAGATAAAAACTTGAAAAAAGAAAGTGTCCTCCGAAACAAATAGCTCCCGTAAAAATATATGCCCCTCCCAGGGCAAAAAGAGTATTGAGCAGCAAAATTAGAGAAAAAGATAAAATCAATGGTGACATACTCTTATTTTCGAATTTTTTTTGCAAAAATAGACGTTTTTTTTATTTTTTTCTGGAGATTTTGAAACTTACTTGTATTATCAATGGATATGAACACTAGTACTGACACCAAAAACTCCAATCAATATTCCAGTGATTCTCTCAACGAAAACCATAGTGAAACTTCAACCAATGAATTTCGTACTACCCAGAAACTGGTAAAAATAATTGTCGGCCTTGTTCTTTTCAGTTTATTCCTCTGGTCTTTTCTTTCAATCACCATTCAAGTATTCAACCCCGAAAAAGCACCCCCCGTAAAAACCACCCATAATTAAAAATTCGTTATCTAGATTCCATCCCCAAAAGGAAGGTTATCGCCTGAACAGGTCATTTTAGCTCATCTGCTTTGTCGTAACTTCTTGAAATAGTATCAACTTGTAGTTCTCATTTTAGAATGAGTGGTCACCGTCTGCGGACAGAAGTTGGATTAAGAAGAACCCCCATTCAGTTAAAATTATAGTTTTTAAATATCCCTGCATATTTAAAACCCCTGCAAGATTGCTTTTATAAATGAAAAATCAGGTGAGAAAAGAAAATCTGGTTTCTATTTATCAGGAGGAACAATGGTTGTAACCCATCTGGTATAGGAAACAACAACTTCGTAGGGAGGATAATCCATGGGTTGTCCAGTGAGGATAATGCGGTTGGAAGAAGCTTTGTAGTTGAAACCGCTGGTTTTGGAACGTTCAATTACCTCAAAGGTTGAATTGTCGGGATCTTGAGGATCTTTTCTTTCAATGGACATGGCCAAAGAAACAGGAATAGGTGTATGTGCAAGAAAGATGGGAGACGCAGCTCCTGCCATATCTTCGATAATAAGCTCCATGGTAGTTGTAAGGTCATCCTGACATAAAGAAGCCAGAATACCACCGGTGTGAGCAATAACTTCCTGGTAACCGTGAGGAGCTGTAGTACCCGACCCTTCTTCGTCAGTACATTCGTTGGGATCATCAGAAGCCAAAATAGCCAGACCATAAGCGATCAGATCGTTGGTTTCGGCATATTGATAATAAGGTTGAACCAGATGATCACACAATACCGGATCCCAAGCTTCATCACTGAGATCACCCATGCAATAATAAACTTCTTCACACTGGGGATAATTCCACATATCCGAATAACCCTGACACTCAATCTGGAGGGCAACATCCTGCATTACCTGCATGCAAGCCATCATATCATCAACTATACAACCGGAAAAAAAGTGACAATCATTGGAACCAGGTACATCGGGACATAAATCGTGCTGATCTACCTCATTAGCAACTTCGTCTGTAAGGAAAAATACTATGCGAGCAGCTTTGGGACGGAATTTATCATTGGAATCCTGCTGAGGAGGAAGATGTCGATCCACCGACACCTGCATCTGAGTAAGGCCGAATTCGGCACCACCGTCTGCTCCTTGAGCACCAGCGGGATCTTGTATACATTCTCTGAACAGTTGTTCATCGCCGGAATTGCCTTTGGTAAGCCAGCGATCACCGGATTGACCAGTTCCTGTACAGCAGGAACCATCATTGTCTTCGGTCATATCGACTACACACATCCTCCAGTTGAGACCGTGGTTGACAGCTACTGTCAAAAAGGTTTGAGAAGCATTGGCCAGCTTGGTCTGATCGTCATCCATGGAACCGGAATCATCGACTACCCAGACAATATCAGCTGTGGGCTCCTCAGCCATGTATTGTTCACATTCATTTTCTGCTGTGTCCCCCATGCCTGCAAGACAAGCACCACCGGCAGCATCGGCAACATGAAAAGCAACCTTTTCTCTGGTCTGCCAGTCAGAATAAGTGGCTACAGCACCCATGATCACACTCTGGTTATTTGAGGTTTTCTGAACCATAAAAGAAATAATATGTTCAGTAGAGTCATTACCAAAAGGACTGTTGATAGGGGTTGGAAATTGATTAAGATCCCGGTTGAGGAAAGTTGCAATAACTTTATTTCTCAAAATTCCGGGGTTAGTTCCACTGGCCAGATCGATCTTGGCAATAACATTGACAATCTGCTGTTTATCAGAATGACTGAGATTTGAAGAACCGCTGGAAAGGGTAATTACCTGACCGAGACTGGACAAGGAAGATATTAACTGGGATGTTTCAGTATAGAGTTGATTATCGCCGGGTTCTCGGGAAATAACAAAACCGGCAAAGGCTTCTTCGGATTCTGTTATGTCAAATCCTGCCGCTCCTTCTGCTGAACCAGGATTTTGGGGATCCATGGGATAGTAGTTGGCATCCATTTCCATGGCTATTCTGAAAAGTCCCATGGCATGGTCTTTGTATTGAACCATTTTTCTACCCGGATTGTCCTCGGTGGGTTGGTTGCAGATGAAAGTTGATTCATTGCCGTCATTGGTTCCATCGCCGTCTGTATCTTTGAGACGGGGATCGGTCTCGCCACCCAGACATTCTGCATTAACGCAAATATGAAGAACTTGATGACAAACGGATTCGGCATCTTCACAACTGCCGCTGCAGGAAATAGGATTATCCTGGCATGTACCCAGAAGACCATCGCCATTTCTGTCTTCATCGCCGTCAAAAACACCATCATTATCTGCATCTCTGTCCATGAAATTGGGGATTCCATCTCCATCGGTATCTAAGGGCTCATTATTGATGTCCCTGATGCCGGCTCCCTCTTCATATCTGTCGGGAACACCGTCACCATCTGAATCTGTGTCTATATAGTTTGGCATTCCATTACCATTGGTGTCCAGATTACATTGGCAACCCTCGTGTCCATTGGAAATACCGTCGTTATCTTCGTCTTCTAGAGGATTGCAGTCTTCATTGGTAACTTCAATACAAAGATCATTAGTGTGGTTATTGGTGGCATTGTTGACATTGTTGACATTGTTGCCATTGTTGCTGTTCCAGCCGTCTCCCCCGCTGTCATCACATGCAGTCAAAAAGGTAAACAGAAATAATATTCCAATGGAAAGAAGAAATATTTTACGCATTTTGCACACTCCTGAGCAATATACAGTTTCCTGAAATTGCAATTGTATTGAGATTATGACAATAAAACCTGCAAATCAAGAATTCAGATAATAAAAGCTAATAACTTGAACTTTGCATTAGTATAACTGTAAGTTGATAAATTTCTAGTTATTATTTCAGATCCCCTGTTTTTTGGTTTATTTGTAATTATTTGGAATAGATTGGTCGAGTGGGAATTAAGTGAACTGCGTAAAGATAAAAAGCTTATTCTTCTTCAAATTCGGCATCTATCACTTCGTCATCATCAGAAGAACCTGATTGACCTGCTCCAGCTCCGGGGGCTCCTTCAGCTCCTGGTGCTCCTTCGGCTCCTGGTGCTCCAGCTCCGGCTGCCTGATACATTACTTTGGACATCTCCTGAGCCTTATTATTCAGGCTTTCCTGAGCCGCCTTGAGTTTTTCCAGATCTTCACTGTCTTCTTTCAAGGTAGTGCGAGCTTTTTCAAGCTCTTCTTCAACAGTTTTTTTCTGATCTTCAGGAAGTTTGTCACTATTTTCTTTGATCAATTTTTCAAGTGAATAGATCAGATTTTCCAGACCGTTTCTGGCAGAAATCAAATCACGCAATTTTTCATCTTCATCTTTGTGCATTTCAGCTTCGTCAACCATTTTTTCAATTTCATTTTCATCAAGTCCGGAAGAAGCTGTAATAGTAATATGTTGTTTACGATTAGTAGCTTTGTCCACAGCCGATACATTCAAAATTCCGTTGGCATCAATATCAAAGATAACTTCGATTTGGGGAACACCTCTAGGTGCCGGTGGAATTCCATCAAGATGAAATTTGCCAAGGGTTCGATTGTCTTTGGCTTTAGGTCTTTCACCCTGAAGAACATGTACTTCAACCGAAGGTTGATTGTCGGCTGCAGTACTGAAAATCTGACTTTTCTTGGCAGGAATTGTAGTATTTTTCTCAATCAAAGTAGTCATAACACCACCAAGAGTTTCAATTCCAAGACTCAGCGGAGTTACATCCAGAAGCAGAATATCCTTGACATCACCAGAGAGAACTCCAGCCTGCACTGCTGCACCTTTGGCTACAACCTCGTCGGGATTTACACCCTTGCTTGGATCCTTGCCAAAAAATTCCTTAACTTGTTTCTGAACCAGTGGAATTCTGGTTGAACCACCAACCAGAATTACCTGGCTGATATCTGCTATTGTTTTTTTGGCATCTTTCAAAGCTACTTTACAGGGTTTGATTGTTCTTTCTACCAGATCGGAAATCAGATTTTCCAATTTGGCTCTGCTGAGTTTCTTTCTGAAATGAACAGGGCCTGATGGTCCCTGAGTAAAGAAAGGAAGATTTATTTCTGTTTCTTCTCTTACTGAAAGTTCTTTTTTGGCTTTTTCAGCTTCATCTTTCAGACGCTGGAGTACCATCTTGTCTTCAGAAACATCAATACCCTTTTCTTTTTTGAATTCTGCGAGAAGAAATTCAATGATCTTGCGATCTATATCGTCACCACCAAGATGGGTATCACCATTTGTAGAAATAACTTCAACCACATTTTCGCCAATTTCAAGAATTGAAATATCGAAAGTGCCTCCACCAAAGTCATAAACAGCAACTATCTGCTCATCTTTTTTGTCAAGCCCGTAGGCTAAAGCTGCCGCTGTGGGCTCGTTGACTATTCTCTTTACCTCAAGACCGGCAATCTGACCTGCATCTTTGGTTGCCTGCCTCTGAGAATCATTAAAATAGGCTGGAACTGTAATAACAGCTTCTTTTACTTCTTCACCCAGATATTCTTCAGCTGATTTTTTGAGTTTCATCAAGATTCTAGCACTGATCTCAGGAGCAGCATATTCCTTGTCATGCAGTTTTATTCTGAGTCCATTATTGGAAGTCTTGACAACCTTGTAGGTTACTTTTTTTATTTCTTCCTGAGCCTCAACCTCGTCATATCTGAGACCCATGAAACGCTTGATTGAAAAAACTGTATTTTCGGGGTTGGTTATAGCCTGATTTTTGGCTATCTGACCCACCAGTATTTCACCTTTGCTGTCAATAGAAACTACTGAAGGGGTTGTTCTGTTCCCTTCTTCGTTTGGAATTACTTTTGGTTCTTTACCTTCCATTACTGAAACACAGGAATTTGTGGTACCCAAGTCTATGCCAATAATTTTTCCCATAAAAATCCTCCATATTGTTCCTACTGGAACTTTTCTCGTTATTCAATAATCAGATTGCAAATTTAAGCAGAATCTGAAAAATTTATAATTCTTCTTAATTATCAATATAATACCCAGTATATTTAGTTCCCATCCCAAAAATGGATGTTAACGTCTGGCGACGGAATTTTACCTCAGTTGCTTTGTCATAACTTCTTGAAATAGTTGTGGCTATATCTGCAAAGTTATTGGGCGCATCTGAGGCAAACTTCTTCCCCATCAAGCAATATCACTTCTGGGATGGGAACTAGTTACAGAGTATTTATTTTCTCAAATTAAACTAAACATGGTTAGCAATAAGTCAAGTTTCAGAACTAAATTTTTCAGAATGGGAGTTATTGACTGAGACTGAAGTTGAACTGAGATGAATTATGAAAGGAAATTAGTGGTTTCTGATTATATTATCTACCAATTTGACTACTGTTTTCTTATTAAGACTTGAAACCAGGGAATAACCAACACCTTTGTAGGCAAATAAGGCAACATTGCGACCTCCTGGAGTTTTAATCAGGAAAGAATCAGTAGAAGTATTGCGAAAATGGTTGTAATCATTAAAAGAAGATAGATCAGGCATCAGTTTTGCATCAAAAATAAATAAAGTTACTCTTTTGTTTCCAACTTTATATATCCTTTTCAAAGCCTTGAATCCGTTAAATCTGCTGATGGCTGAAGCTACCTTCCTGCCTCCGGGGAAGTAAATGCGGGGAGGTTTAATGGAAATATTTCTTTTTTGTTTACCACTGAAACCAACTTGGTGAACTCCTCTTTTTCCTGATGAATTCTGCTTCAGTGGTCTTACATGTTCAACTACCAGGTTTTCCAGCAAAGAAGGAGTAATCAGTTTTCTGGAAATACCTTTTAGATTTTTGTGTAAAAGCATCCTGTCTCTTTTAGGCTGTTTTGAACTATACAGCTTGCGAGCTAACTGTACTTTAGGGGCATTGTATTTTTTGTTTTTATGAAAGGAAGGAGAAGATTCGGTTTCAAGTTTGCTGCATCTATCCAGATACTCCACTTTGGTTTCCCTGGTTCTGGTAAATAAAGAAGTGACAAACACTGCCAAGGCAAACACTCCCAGAGCTCCGGCTATTTTAAAAGAATTGAAATATAAATTCTTTTTCTTTTTATTATTCAATTCTCTGATTATATTCTGACGCAGTGTTATTGGGGCTCTTTTTAAAGAGATCTCATGAAGTGCTTTTTTTATCTCTTTCTCTTCTTGTAGCTCTTCTTTACAATGGGAACATACAGCCAGGTGTTCTTCAATATCTATTCTGTCCTGATCTGAAAATTCTCCGTCAAGATATAAAATGATCAATTTTTCAGCTTCGTGACAATTCATCATTCACTCCTCATTGGTATAATAACTCCATCCTGGAGATGGGAATTGATTACTTCCGAATCCATATGCAAAATTATATTTTTCAATCTTTTGCGTCCTCTATACAAACGACTCATGACTGTTCCAATGGGGCAGTCAATGATTTCGGAAATTTCCTTGTAGGAAAACTCATGAACATCACTTAAAATTATGGGCAATCTGAAATCAGGAGGAACCTGTTCCAGAGCTTTTTCCAGATCTCTGGCCAATTGTTTTTGTTCTCCTTTTGAAATCTGGACGGAAGTATCAGCCGCCCTGCCTTCGTCAAGTGGAGAAAAAACAGCGTTCCGCTTTTTATTGCTTTTATAGGAATCGTAAAAATTTCTGGTAAGTATCTTAAAAATCCAAGCTTTGAAGTTGGTTCCTTTTTTAAAGGAATGAAAATATTTGTAAGCTTTGAGATAGGTATCCTGAACCAGATCCTGGGCTATCTGTTCATCACGACACAATTTCAAGGCAGTACCGTACAAAGCATCCATCAGGGGAACAGCCAGATCTGAAAATTCTTCGGTTTTGTCTTTATGCCAGCCAAACAATTTATCCTCCTTATAAGGGGAAGTACAGAATTTCGGTTATACAGTATAAAATTCAAAAAAATTAAACTGCTTTGAAGTTGAATTGAAACCTGCAATAAAATTCATCCGGTTTCACCATTCAAGAAATTATAACGGTAATTGAAAAAAAGTATTCCCGATTTTTAAAATTCAACCTGATTTTTTTACTTGGGTTAGTTCCCGTCCCAGAAGTGGGGTTTTTGGCTGAATGAGAAGTTTGCCTCAGATGCGCGGAATAACTTCGCAGATATAGCCACTACTATTTCAAGAAGTTATGACAACGCAGATGAGGCGAGATTCCGCTTTCAGACGATGACATCCATTTTTGGGATGGGAACTAGTTAGTTCCCATCCCAGAAGTGGGGTTGCAGTCTGAGCACGGAATTTGGTATGTGTTATTT
>JAQICJ010000300.1 GCA_027858615.1 Deltaproteobacteria bacterium | reverse complement strand
GCTCCTCCCAATTCACCGGAGCATCTGTCCATTATTTTTACATCTTTTGTGTTTTTGCAGATTTTCAACGAAATTAACGCCCGCTCCCTCAGTCCTGAACAGAGTCCTTTTTTGAGGTTGAATAAAAGCACCGGATTCCTTTCGATTATGGTACTGATAGTAATTATTCAGTTCTCCCTCACCCAGTTTGGGGGAAAATTATTCCAGACCAAATATCTGGGATGGCAGATCTGGCTCAAAATCCTGCTGCTTTCTTCCACTACCCTTGTTTTTGGTCATTTTCTCCGTAAACTTACTCCGGAAAAATTCAGGGAGCGTTAATGACGAACCATTCAACTCGAGAACCTTTTCAAAAAGCCCATGACGAAATAGAATACAAATGGCTGCTCAGTGGTTTCCCCGAGGTTGATTTTCCAAATTTCATCCGAATTGAACAGGCTTATATCAAGGGACAGAAGCATGAGATCCGGATTCGAAAAACTGTCAATCAAAAGGGTCCGGCAGAATTCACAGTTAATGCCAAAAAAGGACTGGGTCTCAAGAGAAAGGAGTTGGAATATCCGATTAACCGGCAGCTTTACCAGATTTTGCTTCTGGTCGCTCAAGATTATTCCCTCAGTAAAACTCGTTATTTTTTTGTTTGCAATGCCGGCCTCAAATATGAAGTAGACAGATACCACGGTCATCTTTCCGGTCTCTGTACAATGGAACTCGAACTTCCTTCCCTTGATTTTAATTTTGAGATCCCTACTGTTCTTGACAAGTACATTATCAAAAATGTAACCGGTGATCCCGCCTGGTTGAACAGTACCCTCAGCAATTCTCAATCACCAGAGTTCCCTCAACTCGAAATAGACAAACTTAAAGACCAGCCCAATTGAAAATTCGGCAGATTTTGCTGCAATTAATGTTTTTTAAAAAGTGATCGGGAATTCTCGAAAATTATCCAGAAATAAATGCATGAGCCAAGTCTCTGAAACTATAAGAAAAAAAACAACCAGGGGTGATTCGGCTTTTTATTTTTATTTTGATAACCACTTTTTGTTAATTATTCTGATTAAGGCAAATTCAGGCATATGCCTGAGTTGAAAAAATAAGAAAAAAAATTGTTGAAAAAAATAATTAAATACTGAAAAAAGGGGAAAATTTTAAAATAAATATTTGAACCGAAACCAATCAGTTCATAGTGTATTTGCAACCTGCAGGTGATCCTTGCCGGCCAGTTTTTTCAACCGGATTCAGGCCTGATATTTTTTCTTATCTTCCTTTCAGATGGGAAACAGTTGCTTGCGTTAAGAACTGAGGAGGAGAAAAAATGTTAAAAAAAACTATTTTTATTTGTTTAATGTTAAGTGGAATTCTGATTTCAGGGTGTGGCGAAAATGATAACGAGCAGGTTGAAAACAGCGATTTATGCGGGAACAACCAGCTTGATTCCGATGAAGAGTGCGATGGAGATCAATTTGGAGAAACCACCTGCTTGACAGCAGGTTATTCAGGAGGATATCTGAAATGCTCTTCGAGGTGCGAATATGATTTTTCTTTTTGCAGCGGAGTTCTTACCACTTGCGGCAATGGAACACGAGATGATTACGAAGAGTGTGATCAGGAAGATCTGGGAGGGCTCTCCTGTGCAGATTTCAATCTGGGAGAAGGTCAACTCAGTTGCAATGATACCTGTAGATTTGATTTTTCCCAATGCATGAAAATAGATAATTATTGCGGAGACGGCTTTGTTACTGGAGACGAAGAATGTGACACCAGTAATTTTGAGGGTAAAGATTGTAATACTTTTGGTTATTACGAAGGTGAGCTTGAATGCGGTTCAGATTGTCAAATATCCGTCGCTAACTGCCAAAAACAATGTGGAGACAACCTGGTTCAGGAAGAAGCCGGGGAAGAATGTGATGGAGCTTTGAGTTCCGGCGAAGATTGTGCTTCTCTGGGTTATTATGGTGGTGAATTGTCTTGTGGTGAAGATTGTCGTTATGAGTTGTCAGATTGTCAGGTATATGGAAAATGTGGAGATGGAATTGTTCAGGAATCTGAGGACGAAGAATGTGATGGAACCGAGAATCTTGAATCAAGTTGTTTTGATTTTGATTTTTATGGCGGAACCCTGGAATGCAATTCAGAGTGCAAACTTGATCTTTCAGATTGTGAAAATACAGGCAAGTGTGGTGATTCAATCGTTCAGACCAATTACAGTGAAATCTGCGATTCCCCCAATTTGAATTATGAGAGCTGTATTTCCCAGGGTTATTACGGAGGTCAACTCCAATGCAATTCTAATTGTCGTGCTTATATTTTCAATGATTGTGAAACTTTTGGAAGGTGTGGGGACGGTGTTATCCAGAATGATTACCAGGAAATGTGTGACGGCACTAATCTCAATTCCTTTTCCTGCGAAGTATTAGGCTATTATGGAGGCGAACTGGAGTGTGGAGCAAATTGCCAGGAGTTTTCTTTGAGTGATTGTGTTTTTCACGGCAAGTGTGGAGATGGTACTCTCCAGGAGCATTATGGTGAAGTTTGTGATCTTGTTACCTGGGAAGGTCATTATTGCAGAGAAATCGGTTATTTTGGTGGAGAGATTCTTTGCGGGAGTGATTGTCAGGATCTTGATTACAGTCAGTGTTACAATAATACCTCTTTGGGGCTTTCAGGAACAACTGAATCGGTTTCCTCCATTAATTTTGATACAGACGGCAATATTAAATTGGCCGGAAATACCAAGGGCAGTTTTTATGGCAACAATTATACCGGTTTCAATGATATCTTTCAGGCCGGTTTTACCTATGACGGTTCTCTCGCATCCACTTTTCAATGGCAATCCAATGATAATGATCTTGTTTATGATCAGATTGTGGATGCAAGTGGTATTTCCTATCTTGTGGGCCGTACTGCATCCACTTATTATGGTACTGACGGAATTCTCATCAAAGTAACTCCTTCCGGTGGATTGGCCTGGAGGAAATATCTGCAGACAAACCAGCTGGATATTGCCAAAGCAATCACTCTTTCGAGGGACGGAAGTCATTTATATGTTGCCGGAAATACAAAGGGGGATTTCAACAACCCCAATGCTTCTGTCAGCAACTATACCGATATTTTTCTGGCCAAAATTGAAGTTGCAACTGCCAATCTGGTTTGGGTGCAGCAATATGGCATCATTGACAGCAACGAAAGTGCTGTTTCAGTTTTTGCGGATGATGATGGTTTTATATATGTTCTAGGCAATACAGAGGACAATATGGGGAATACTAATTTATGTGCCAACAATTTTTTCATGAAGTCATTTCATGAAAACGGGCTCTCGGTTTCTTCTCATGTTTACGGTACTCCTTATTTCAGAGGTTGTTGCAATGATTATATCAGAAGTGCTGTATATGACAGAGAGGAAGGTGTGTTTCTGATTACCGGATATACTAATGGTAATTTTATTTCAACCAATCTGGGAGGAACCGACCTGATTGCAGCCAAAATAAATGTTGCAAACGGTTCCATGTTTTCCAGAACCCAGTGGGGAACATCAGAAGATGACAGGGGAGAAGGAATTGTTCAAATTGGAGATGATATTTATATCACTGGTTACAGCGAAGGTGATCTGGGAAGCGTCAACAACGGAGGCAAAGATCTTATTCTTACCCATCTTCTTCCCCCTGATACCTCAGGCATATCAATAAATTACCCCTTCGAAATTGATTGGCATGAACAGTGGGGCAGTGCCCAGGATGATCAGGGAAAAGATATTGCTGTTTATGAGAATACTGTTTGTATGTGTGCGGACAGCGAAGGAGATCTGTTTGAATTGGATGGGGATCCAGCGGGCGATGTTTTTGTCCATTGTTTCCCTTACACCCCTTAGACTTATACTGATTTTCAAAGCTGCCAATTTCCCCTTAAAATTTTATAATTCTGCAAAGCAAATCATCTTTCCTTGAGAATCAAACAGAAAATTACAATATTGTTTTCTTGAAGAGAATTTATTATTCCGATAAGATGTAAGCTCAATTATTATGATGAAAACACTTTAACAGATTCTGAACATTTAAATCCTGGTAGCAACTTTTGTAATCCGTCTTCACTTATTTTCCCTTAGGTTTTTATCGGAAATTTATTGCAACAGCATTTTCCGGGTAAAGTTCAATTCAGTTCCAAAAGGAGAAATCATGGCAGGAAATTTTCCTCCACCACCTGATGGCAATCCTCAGTCTTCCTTTAATCCTCCACCGCCAGGAGCAAATCCTCCACCGCCGGGAGCAAATCCTCCACCACTGGGAGCAAATCCTCCACCACTGGGGGGCTTCCCTCAAACTTCCGGTCCTTTAAACTCCGGTCCTCTGGGTAATCCTCCAGGTAATACCGGGCAACTTCCTGTAAGTAATGAGCCGGTTCCCTGGTTCAAGGATATTAAAATAATTATCGGAGGTGGCAGTGGATTGCTGGCTCTCATCATAATTTCTCTGGTACTGATTTTCAATAGCGGTGAAGAAGATGAAGAAAACAGTGAAGATAAAACTGAAAAAGTTGAAAATAAAGATACAAAAGATGAAAAAACAGCCAAAAAAACAAAAAAGAAAAGCAAGAAAAAAGCAGGCAAAAAATTCAGCAAAGCTGAATCTTGGATAATGATCAGAAAGAATGGATACTCCATTCCAGTTTCCCTGGCAGCTCTGAATCGAAGGAATTCCATGAAAATGACTACCCGGGGACGTTTGGTTTTACTGGATGGCAAACCGGCTCAGCTTAATCTTTTGAATATGCCTCCCAAGCAAGCAGTTAAACTGGTTGAAAAATCCCTCCCCCAGACCAGAGCGTTGACGGTAGGAATTAACCTGCTTTGTTCCAAAAAAATGTTGAAAGCTGTCAATTCTTCTTTATCTGACGGGTTGCTTTTTCTGTCTCTGGCCAATGCTACCATTAAGAACAGTCAGATCAGTTGCCTCGAAAAGTTGAAAGCGTTCGATCTCCACCTGCGCCTTCCTGAACCTCAGAAGGATGACAGTATTGCCAATATCGCCAATCTCAAAAACATACACGGGCTCGAGTTGAGGGGAATCAAAGATGAAGATTTTCAACATATTCAGGCTCTGCAAAATCTCGCTTCCCTGCGAATCTACGATTCTCGCATCAGCGATGAGGGGATGGTAGTTCTGAAAAATCTCAAAAAATTAAAATCATTATGGATCGATTCCAATCGTCTTTCCGATGAAGGCTTGGTTTATCTCAAAGGCTTATCCAATCTGAGACTTCTTTATCTGGATGCGGGTAAAATCAAAGACGAAGGTCTGGCCTATCTTTCCGATCTGCAGAAATTACAATATCTTAAAATTTCTTCCCGCAAAATTTCCAACGATGGAGTTCGCTATTTTTCGCAATTGAAATCCCTGAAAGAGCTTTATCTCAATTCTAGAAAAATTAAAAACAACGGTCTGATGTATCTTAAAGATTTGGCAAATCTGGAAACACTTTCCCTTTCTCGTTGCAGAATCAATGACTCCGGTCTTGTGTACCTTGAAGGCATGAAAAAACTTAAAAAACTGTTTCTCTACAATACTTACGTTAAGGGAACAGGTCTTGCCCAACTGGTTTCCCTCAAAAATCTTGAAGAATTGCATATCCATTCCAATCGCCTTCGAGATACAGTTCTGTTTAGCCTGCGGGAATTCAAAAACCTGAAAACCCTTTATCTCAGTTCCAGGCGTATCTCCAACCATGGTTTAAAATACCTGAGACACCTTAAAAATCTTCAGAATCTCACAATAATGAGTAATAAAGTTTCAGGAGTAGGGCTTCGTTCTTTACGCAAACTTGACAAACTCAAGAAAATTTATATTCGTTCCAGAAAAATTGAAGATTCTGCTTTGATGAATTTGAAAAAAGTAAAAAATCTCAAATCACTGAGTTTGCCTAATTCAAAAATTGTAGGTTTGGGTTTTTCCAGTTTGAGCAAAATAAAAGATTTTACCTACCTCAATGTTTACAACACAAAACTCAACGATATGGGGCTCAGTGCCATCGGAAAACTTGTCAAACTTGAATATCTCAATATTGCCCGCAACACCAAAATTACAGATGGAGGAATGTCCTATTTGAGACCCCTTAAGCATCTCAAATACCTGGATCTTTCCCGCACCAAAATATCCGGACCGGGACTCAGTGCTCTTAAAAACAAAAACAAACTCATTAGTTTGGATCTTTCAAGAACCAGGGTTGACAGTGCTTCTCTCAAAAATCTGAGTCATCTTAAACAACTTAAATATCTGTATCTCAACCGTAATCGAAAGGTTAAAGATGACGGAA
>JAQICJ010000230.1 GCA_027858615.1 Deltaproteobacteria bacterium | reverse complement strand
GTTCCTGCCTGGACTCCGCAGATTCGCTTTACCAAAAAATCCACTTCAATTCCCTGGAAATATCTGCTGATGCTTTTCCTGGCAGGAGTGGGCATGTTGATCATGACCTACCTCAGAGGAGTTTGGGGAGCAATCATGGCATTTTTGGGTATTCTTTGCATTGCTCTGGCCTGTTTGAGTTTGTTGCTTACTATCGGGCTGCAGCCATGGACAGCACTGGTCCTTACAGTATTACTCATTCTAGGACTTGAGTGGTTCACCTATAACAGGAGGATTACAGTATGAACAAACGAATCAAAAAAATACTGTCAAAATCTGTAATCTTCTTAATGCTTGAGGCGGTGCTGGCTTCTTTTTTCTATGTTTACCAGCCCCACACCGGGTTCAGTTTCAAAGTGCCCTTCTTCAACGAAGTCTGGTATTTGCTAAGACCTGCGGCTCTCTTGCTGGTTTTTTTGCCTCCGGTACTGGTTTTGTTGCCCTCCATGTCCGATCTTTCCCGGATTCAGCGGGCACTTATCTTTTTGATTCGCTTTGCCCTCTTTACTATTTTGGCTTTGGCAGTGGCTTGGCCCGCAGCGAAAAAACAAAACCGCCGTCTTTCCCATGTCTATTTTCTCGATATTTCATCTTCGATGGATGATAAACAATTGCAGGAAGCCAAAGGTATTCTGGACAAATTGCTCAAAAGAAGCAAAAGCTCCGATGTGGCTGCCAGTCTAGTCAAATTCAACAAAAATGCCCGTTCGGTAAATCTGAAAAGCAAAAAGAGCCTCAATAAAATTCGTAATAAAATAGTTGAAAACACTGATATCAGCGAAGCTTTACGTCTCGGCACCAGTCTTGTTCCTCCGGGACACGCAGCTCGCTTTATTCTGATAAGTGATGGACTTGAAACTAGAGGCAACGCTCTTTCTACGGTTGCATCCCTGAAAAAACAGAAAATTCCAATCTACCACTACTTCCCTTTGGCCTCTTCAAAACCCGAGGTTTTTATTTCTGAGTTCTCTATGCCAGCCAGTGTTGATATCAAACGTCCCTTCGAATTATCGGCTGCAATAGTTTCCAACGTGGAAACTTCGGCAAATCTTTCTTTGTACCAGGGAGAATCACCTGAAGAAATGTACAAAGGTGGACTGGAATCATTCAGAAAAATCAAACTGAAACCAGGTATCAACAGGTTTACCTTCAAGGGGGTTGTCAACGATCTTGGGATCCAGGCTTTCCGCTTGGCAATGACAATCACCGAGAAAAAACGGGATACCGTCAAGAAAAATAATACGGCCTGGGCGGTTTTGATGGCCAAAGACAAGCCCAGGGTCCTCTATCTTGAATCACAGCCTTCCAAAGGCCGCTATTTCGTCCAGGCACTTCGTTCCGGCGGACTTGAAGTTGAAGTACGTCCTCCCTGGGGATTTCCTGCTTCCATTACCCAGATGAAACGCTATTCCTGCATCATCCAATCCGATATTTCCGCCAATTACGTTAGTACCAACAAAATGATGATTCTTACCCGCTATGTTAAAACCGGCGGTTGTTACATCATGGTGGGTGGTGAAAATGCCTTTGGTTCAGGAGGCTACTATCAAACTCCCATAGAAAAATTGCTGCCGGTGCGTTTTGATCTCGAAAAAAACAGGCGTCAGCCTTCAGTGGCCATGGTGCTTGTAATAGACCGCAGCGGCTCCATGTCCGGAATGAAAATCAGGTTGGCTAAAGAAGCAGCTGCTTCCACTTCCAATTTGCTGGGAGCCAGAGATCTGGTGGGAATTATAGCCTTTGATCATCGTCCCAACACTGTTGTTGATCTTACCTATGCTGCCAATCGCAGCCGCATAGAGCAGCTTATCCGAAAAATAACAGCCAGTGGCGGCACCGATATTGTCTCAGCTCTGGATGCGGCCAATAATATGCTGTGTGATGCCAGAGCCAAGGTCAAACACGTTATTTTGCTTTCTGATGGTCAATCTGGGCGCGATCGTCTGGAAGATGTTTTGCAACAGGCCAACAATTGCAATATCTCCATCAGTGTTATCGGAGTAGGTTCTTCCATCGATCGGGGCATGCTGGAATTAATCAAGGAGAGAGGCAACGGTCGTTCCTATTATACAACCGATCCCAATGATCTTCCCAGGCTGTTCACAAAGGAAGCTTCCAAAGTCGCCCGTCCTCCCCTGGTTGATGAGCCGGTAAAGGTGAAAGTTGTCAAATCCGTTGATTTTCTCAGAGGCGTCAATATTGAAGCAGCTCCTTACCTGCTTGGTTACGTGCCCACCAAAGCCAAAAAACGAGCCGAATTGATTCTGGTTTCCGATGTTTACAAAGAGCCGATTCTGGCCCGCTGGAATTTTGGTTTGGGTCGAGCCATCGCCTTTACCTCAGACATTAAACCTCGCTGGTCCAGACAATGGTTGGAAAGTTGGTCCAATGGCTTTAAACGCTTCTGGGTCAATTTGCTCCGCGACTCCATGCGGGTTAAAAAGCTCGAAGAATATCAGATGAAAGTAGCTAGCGATGAGAGAGATGTCATTGTCAAGGTAGATGCCCTCAGTCCTGCTTCCAGATGGCGAAACTCCATGTACAGCGTAGTTACTGTCACCAGATTCGGCGGCTCCGATTCCTTTAATGTTGAGTTGCCCCAAACAGCCCCCGGGCGCTATCAGGCGCGTTTTGAACTGCCTGAACATGGCACTTACATGTTGACTTCCAAACACTTCTGCATGCCCGAATATGCAAAAAAAGCAGGAATAAAATGCCCTTCGGATGCTTGCCCCTGCGAAAGTAAATCCCTCATAGGCAAGAGTTTTGGCAGTGTTTCCTATTCTTATCCCGAGGAGCTTAAAAAAGTTCAACCTTCGGGCAAAAAATGTCTTGAAAATCCAAAGCTGTGTCAAGGCTTGCAGCTTCTCATGGAACTTTCCCGACAAACCGGTGGAGAAAAGCTCAACGATAAAAATCTACGCAAACTCTACAAGCCCGGACACATTATAAAAGTCGCCTACAACGATCGCTGGGTATTTTTGCTCTGGCCCTTTTTGATTCTCTTTATCTTGGATATCCTCTTGCGCCGGGTAAGAATTTTCGGCTTTCACATAGAAGAATAAAACCCCATCATAACAACAAGCTCGCCGCCATCATCCCGCACTCTGACGAGTACTACTAACCCGACTCACAAAAGCGCCCAGGGGTAAACCAGCACAGCGATGCCAATTGGAGAGATGCATCCAGATAGTCGATTTTGTTTCCCAAAATGCTGTGAAGAAACTCTAAAACCTGAAGATTTGTAAAAACTCGAAAAAAAACAACAGGGCACAAGAGCATGGATGGGAGAAAAGACATTTGCAAAATGAAAAAAATGCAGTTAATATTTTTTTACGTTTAACCAAATGTTTTAACAATTTATTTTCAAGCTATGAGGTTTAGAGCAATGAAATGGATAACAACATTGCATCTGGAACAATGGGCTACCCAGAAAACTGCCAATACCGATTTTCCACGGCTGATATAGAAACTAATTCAGGCTTGTGCATCAAGGATTGACTCTTTTCGATTTCCTAATGGAGAAGCAGGGCAAGTACCAGGATTCGACGGCATTCTTGAATCGTCTGGGTGCCCATCCGTTCGTTCCAGAAGGGAAATCAAGATGGGAGTTTGGAATAGGAAAGAATATTCTGGAAAAGGCAAATGGTGATTCCAAAAAAAGAACGAATCCACACAAATATCAAGCTGTGTTTTATCCTTGATTGGATCACAAACGATAAATTAGATAATTATGAGCATTCCCAAAATAACAGATTTCATTGCTAAGCCTTTAATTGGGAGGTAATATTAACAGGTTGTAAAATTATTATGTTATTAAAACATATATCAAACATAAAATGAAACTTTCACTAAAAACCTTTACTCCATTTTATGATCTATGCTAAAATGTTGTCATGATTTACTCAACCCCAGTTAGCACAGGATGGATAGAAATGATTGTCGGCCCATGTTCAGCGGTAAAACCGAGGAATTGATTCGGCTACTAAACCGGGCCTGGTATTCCAAACAAGAAGGTTTTGTCTTTAAGCCACTTCTTGATGATAGCTTTTCAAAAACCAAAATTGTCTCGAGAAATAAATCCCAAATCCAAACCACCAACTCCCAAAAACGATTTACCCTTGTAAACATTATGCATCTAAACTAATTACTGTATTTATAAATACTAATTTCAAAGAAAGTAACATTTTATGAAAACCAATATTCTTATTATCCAAATCTTTTTATCATTAATTTTTGTTTTCAGTTCATGTGATGATGACAACGATAACGAAGCTAACAAACTGGGAGTAGGAGCTCAGTGTACAACCAATGAAGAATGCGACCTTGAAAATGATCAATCTTGTCTTCTTGATTTTAAAGGTGGATATTGTGGAGTTATGGATTGTATTGCAGACGAAGAATGTCCCGAAGGCTCCCGTTGCGTTGCCCATGATGACGGAAACAATTATTGTTTTTTGATCTGTAT
>JAQICJ010000226.1 GCA_027858615.1 Deltaproteobacteria bacterium | reverse complement strand
CTTCCAGTTCTTCCTCGCAAGTAATTAGCCTGTCAGGAAAAGACCAGAGATTTTCCCTGGTGATCACCAGAGGAAAAACGTGATGATTCCCCTTTAAAACAGCTCGAGAAATATTGCTGCCACTTTTCATTGATATATCATGCTCAAGGGAAGTTCCCCCCATGACTACGGCTGCTTTCATACAGGATTTTTCAAATTTCATGATGAATAATCTTTAATTTCAAGTTTACCCATTGCAGGAGAACAACTCCACAAGAATAACCAAAATCGGAGTTGAAAAACAGACTTGGATAGATAGTTCCCATCCCAAAAATGGATGTAATTGTCTGGCGACGGAATTTTACCTCATCTGCTTTGTCGTAACTTCTTGAAATAGTATCAACTATGTCTGCGAAGTTACTCCGCTCATCTGAGGCAAACTTCTTCACCATCCAAAAACCCCATTCTGGGATGGGAACTAGATAATTTTTACCGGGGTCAAGACAATGACTTCCCGTTTTTAAACGGAAATTGATCAATCAAGGGAATGGATAATCAAACCAGATCTTAATTTAGGTTCAAACCAGGTTGATTTGGGAGGCATGGTTCTGCCAGAGTCGGCAATTTCCATTAATTCCTTCATAGAGGTTGGATACATGGAAAAGGCAACAGCCCAGCCCTTATCTACCATCATCTCAAGTTCTCTGACACCTCTAATCCCACCAACAAAAGCAATCCGTTCATCTTTACGAGGATCTTCAATACCAAGTATTTCTGAAAGAAGATTGTTTTGCAAAATTGCAACATCAAGGGAATCAACGGGATCGTTTTCAGGATATGTACCTTTTTTGGGCTCGAGATAATACCAACGTCCTCCGGTATACATGCCAATTTTTTTGGGTTTATCCGGCTTTGGATTTTCGGTGCTGCTTATATTGAATTTTTCTTTGATCTTGGCAATAAAAGCATCTGTATTCATGGAACCCAGATCTTTGACAACCCGGTTGTAATCAAGAATTTTCAATTGATTGTGGGGAAAAATAACAGAAAGAAAATAATTGTACTCTTCATCTCCAGTGTGGCAAGGATTGGCTTGTGCTCTGATTCCTGCTACTTTGGCGCCAGAGGCACTGCGATGATGTCCATCAGCCACATAGAGAGCCGGCACATCTTTAAAGGCTTGCTGGAGTTTTTTGATCATTTCTTCATCAGAAACAACCCAAAGACGATGGCTGATTTCATCATCTCCGGTAAAATCATAAACCGGCTTTTCTTTGGTGATCTTCATTAAAAGAAAATCAACCTCTTGTCTGGAACGATAAGCCAGGAAAACAGGACCAGTGTTGGCATTTAAAGTTCTGACGTGTTTGAGCCTGTCATTTTCTTTTTTTTCCCTGGTGAATTCATGTTTTTTTATTTTGTTTTCATTGTATTCCTGGGCACTGGTTCCAGCAACCAGACCTGTCTGAACGTGTCCCCGCCATTCTTGTTGATACACGTAGAGTGAAGGATTTTTTTCCCGGATGAGGGCTTTTTTGGCTATCAGATTGCGCATGGCATTTGCCCCGGCTTGATAAACTTCTTCTGAATAAAGATCAACTCCCTCACTGAGATTGATCTCAGGCCGCACCACATGCAAAAAACTGAAATGATTATTTTTTGCCATTTCTCTCGCTTCATGAGAATTCATTACATCATAAGGCAACGAAGCAACCTCTGAAACAACTTCGGGATTAGGTCTTAAAGCTTTAAAAGGATGAATAGTAGCCATGTTGCGTCCTTTCTAATCATGGTTATTATATATGGGAACAAACTTTAACAGAAATGTTTTTAACAGGAATATTTTTAATATTGAACCATAAAAACTGAAAAAAACATTTTTTGCAATAGTGAATAAAAAAAAAGTTGAGAATGCATTAAGACTATACTAGTATGATTTTTGTTCATTACAGGAGGTATAACCAATGAAAATCAAAATATTATTTACGTTTACTCTATTATTTACTCTAGCTTTGGGCTGTCAACCTGAGCCACCTAAAAATCCCGACAAGGGCAAAAATAATCAGGATCAACAAACTTCTGAAGTCACTGATCCCGAAGGAGATGCTCTTTTGAAAAAGGGTGATCCGCCACCACTTCCGGAATGGGCTCTTACCCCAACCAAAAAGAAAAGCATCGCTCTTATTCAACCGGAAAGAAAAGTTGTTTCCCTTCAACTGGAAAACGGCCAGAGAATCAACTTCAAGCCACCCTTTCAAATTCACCAGATTGGCAATCTCCAAGAAACAGACAACGGTGTTGTGATGCCCGTCAGAATTGAAAGAGGCAAATATTGGCTTCGAGGCACTATTGATACCTTTCAAATAAAAATCAATCTCAGTGGAGGCACCAACCTTTATGACAAGCCAAAAGGAGTTCTGGTCGGCTTCGTCTCTTCGCCAATTGCTGTTCAAATCAAAAAAGTCAAAAC
>JAQICJ010000217.1 GCA_027858615.1 Deltaproteobacteria bacterium | reverse complement strand
AAATGTTCCATCCTGATAGAATCTGTTCGAAAACAGGGCTGGCTGTCCTGAGGGAAGAAGTTGACCGTTATTTCCAAAAGTTGACCGAAACATATAATTTATTGCAGGATAAAGAAGAGCGGGAAAAATATCTCAACCAAAAAATAGCCAAAAAAAATACCAAAAGGGTTAAAAAGGTTCTCAAAGCTGAGGTGGAATTTCAAAAGGGAATGGTTTACTTCAAGAAAAGAGACTATGAAGAGGCTGAAAAACATTTCAAAAAAGCTTTGATGCTGCAACCAGATGAAGGAATATACATGGGAATGTGGGCCTGGGTCACCTATACCAATCCAGAAAATGACAAAGAAAACATACGCCATTCCATTCTCGAAGCCTTGAAAGAAGCTTGTAAGAAAACTGAAAAAGAGGCCGATCTGCAATATTATCTGGGCAAAATCATGCTCGACAGCGGCCAATTAGCCAGTGCCAAAAACCGTTTTCAAAATGCTTTAAGAATCAAACGAAATCACATTGAAGCAGCCCGTGAACTAAGATTGATGGCCAAAAGAAAGAAAAATAAAAAACAATCCCTCTTCTCCAAATTTAATTTTTTCAAAAAAAACTGAAGCAACAAAAAAACTGTATTTGGCTAAAGCAAAATAGCGGGGACAAGGTAAATTATCAGATAATTTTGCTCATGATGGGGCATAACCCTTGTTTATTTTAATTAAATCTGTGAGGACCGAAACAGCCAAAAAAATAATTATATTTTATCTATCATCTGTTCCACTTCAAAGTCGTGGCGGAAACGCTTGACGTTGAGCATGAAAATTTCCAGTTGGGTCAGCAGGTTGGAGGGAAGCACATTACCATCTATTTCAATGGAGATAATAGGGAACCTGTTTTCTTTGGCCCAAGGGGTGATGATCCCTTCAATAACTCGGCCGATTAAACAAGCAAAGGGGGAAATATTGATGATACCACTGTAATCAGCTTTCATGGCTGCCGCTGCCGCTCCGCTGCTGATGGAAATTTCTGAATGGAGCTCATCAGTAACAAATTCCTGGTAAGCTCTGTCCATAATTTTGTCCATGTTGTGGGGAGATTCCGGAATCAAACCACTTTTGGACAAGATATACTTGACCCGTGAATCGACATAACGCTTGAACCCTTGTTCAACACCCCAAATCAACATATCAACAGCTTCAGAAGTAAATACTTTCTTGAACCAGGGTTGAATACTTAATTTCTTTTTATTGGTTAATTTGCGACAGTGGTCACAATAATAAATCCATTCGGTAACTCCTGATACTTTGGCGATAATTCCATTGTCAGCGCACCTTTCCACCAACTCATCCACAGCAAAATCATCGCGCCTCACGTAAATTTCACCCACAATCAGAACTTTAGAACATTCGGACACCTCTCTTTTAAGAGGGATCTGACCCAGAATATCACTGATATCCTTGAGCAATCCCATGGATTCAGAAAGTTTTTTATGGGTATTGATAATTCTATCCACCTGTCTCCTGTAGATACGCAAAGCTGATTCTTGATCCCGGGCACAGGCTCGCAGGGTAGTTTCTATATCTTTCATGTAATCTGCAAGTACCAGTCCCCACCACACGCTCTTGGAAAAGGTGGAACCGAATTCATTGTATGAATTATCAGAATCAAGAGTAATAATAACCACATTGTCCAACTTGAGATCGCGAAACAGATTTTCATAGAAGATATAATATTGACCGGTACGACAAGGACCACGGGTCGTAGGAACAAACAAGAGATAGATTTCATCTTTTTTGAAATTCTCTGAATTCAGGAAGGCCAGCATATTTCCCAGAACCAGTTGAGCTGGCAGACATTCCTTGCCTGACATGTAGTTTCTGGCCAACTGCAGAGTATATATATCGGGTACAGGCAAAGGAACAGCATTTATATCCACTCCTTCCAATGATTTGGCGATCATCCTGGTAGAAAGGTCTCCCATATTGGAAAGGAGCATTTTTACCTTGTCATTCTTGAAAATATCTATTCTTCTTTTATTTTTCCTGTCACGCAGGTGAATTTTTTTGCCTTTTTCATTGACGAATTCATATGTAAATTCAAATTTTTCTTCAGTTTTTTTCTTCAGTTTTTCTCTGTATCCTTCAATAATATCGGTGAAAGCTTCAACTCTGGTATCTATTCCCGCATCTGCGCTGTGAGAATCGAGTTCGAGCACCAGGAAGGGTTTGGTTCCCATCATCCATTTGACATAGTGAAGCATGAAAGAATCGGGAGCACAGGAGAAGTTGGAAATATAAGTTACAAAGATATTGTCTTCATCCTTGAGAATGGCGGTGGATTTCATATCCTGAATACCGTAATACCAGTACATGTTGTCAAAGATCTCGGCATTTTCAAAGGGAAGCATATCAAAAGGAATCACTGAATAACCCCTCGAAGTGAATTTACGAGGAATTCCCATGTTGGCATCTTGGGTAAAAGCATTATAAGGACGACCGAGGATGGCAATTACGGGACGCGATGATTGACGAGCTTCTTTCAGAGCCCTTTCTCCCGTGGCTTTAAGATCAGCAAAAAATGCTTCCTGCTTGCGGTAAGCCAGCCTGAAAGCTCGTCTGATCTCGGGCTTGGCAAATCCGAGTTTTTCTCCAACCAGGATAAATTCTTCTTCAGCTTTATCGGGACCCAATTCAAAACTGACTATAGGTTGCAGAAATTTTTGAGGATCCACCTCGGAAAAAGCCTTTTTGATGTAATAGGGCAAAGACTGGGTTATGGGACAGGTGGTGGAGAATTCTTCGTTTTCCCGGGGTTCCATATCCCTGAAATGGGGGACAAAGATATAATCGACCCCCATGTTGATGATATTTTGTACCGCTCCGTGAGCAATTTCAGCAGGATAACAATAGGCACTTTCGGTGCGGTTCATTCCAAATTCAGATATTTCTTCATTTAACAGGATATTGACTCCCAATTCATGAAAAAACCAGGAATACAGAGGGTAAAGTGAATATACGGAAAGGGCTCTGGGAATCCCGACAGTGGGAGCGGCTTTATTAACCATGGTTTCCCCGGGAGCATGCTTTTCAAACAGCAATTGATGGCGAACATCAACATAGTTGAAAATTTCTTTTTCATCGAACTGGGTGTTGCGACGCAAATTAGTATATTTGTTGCAGCGTCCTCCGAACATGTACTTGCTGTTATTGACGGACATAACCTTAATAGGACAATAGTTGTCACAGGCTTTACAGATAAACTCCCGCTCATAGATAATCCGGGTCTTCAGAATATCATCAATTACAAAGGTTGATTTTTTCTGGATCTCTTCCTGATATTTCTGCTTGGCCAGAATCCCAACTCCAAAGCAGCCCAGCAGTTCCGGATTGGGAGGAACCATGATCTTTTTGTTGAGCAAGAGGGCAAAAGCCAGAGGAATGGCATGATTCAAAGCAACTCCACCCTGAAGGGCAATGGATTGTCCGATGGCTCTGTTACCCACAACCCGGTTGAGGTAATTAGAGACAATGGAAGTAACCAATCCTGCAGTGATATCCTCTCTGGATGCACTGAGTTGAATAGCCTTGCGAATATCTGAATTAATAAAAGCCGAACATTGTTCCCCAAATTTCAGTGGTTTTTTGCCCTTGGAGGCAATTCCGGCAATATGTTTGACATTGGTGATATTAAGATCACCTGAGGCCGATTCTTCCAGGAAGGATCCGGTTCCTGCACTGCAGGCTTCATTCATGGCATAATCGATGGGGACTCCATTTTTCAAGTAAACATATTTGGCATCCTGGCCGCCTATCTCAAAAATAGTATCGATTTCATCATCGAAATAGGTAGTTCCAACGCTGTGGGCAATGATTTCGTTGTAGACACCGGTGGTCTGCATGAACATTCCCAAAATTTCCCGGGATGAACCAGTGGTAGCTGCCAAAGTTATGTTGATGTCGATATTTCCAATCTGCTTTTTGACTTCCCGGATGCATTCCTTGAGAGATTTTACCGGATCTCCATGGGCTCTGGTATAATGGGAAGCAACGATCTCTTCGGTTTCATAATCGATCAAAACCACTTTGGTAGTAGTGGAGCCACCATCTATTCCCAGAATATATTCTCTGCCCTTCTTGGCCTTGTCTCGTCTGGGCTTGACGTAGGTAACCAGATTTTCAGCCTCTTTCAATGGGGATACATGGCCGTAATCAATCACCTGCTTGTTGAAAAGCTCCGAAAATTCAGGCAGGTCAGATCCGGTTTCTTCTGCCAGTAAAGCGGCTCCCCAGGCTTCATAGTAAACCGCTTCGCCGGGGACGATAAAATTGACCTCTTTCATCTTTTCTTTGAGGAATTTTATCATATGCTGATTGCGGGTAACTCCACCGAGCAAAGCGACATTACCTTTGTCCAGACGCGCCTTGTTGAGAAAATCCACGACCTTGCCAGCCATGACATTGCTCAGAGACAAAACGATATCATATTTGGTGGCTTCCCCTTTATTGAGTTTATGGGTACAATCGGATTTCATGAAAACACTGCACCGGGAGGATAATTTGTAGACCTTGGCATCTTCCGGGATATCTTTTGTATCCTCAAGGGTCATATCCATTCTGCCCAGTTGCTGCCGGAAAAACTCTCCTGTACCCGAAGCACATTTGTTGCCCGAATAGTTGTTAACCACCTTGCCCTGTTCATCGAGTTCATAAGTGGTAAAATTTTCTCCACCCAGGGAAACCACAGCATCAACCTTGAAAGGATAATTTTGCAAAGCTCTTTCTATACAGATGGATTCCTGAATATTATTAATTTTGAGAAGTTTACGACCTTCATTACCAGTAACAATGGCTTTAGCTTTGGAAATCCCCTTAACTTTTTTCAGTATTTTGAGAAGACTATCCTTGAAACTCCCCTCATGGGCAGCAACAAATGATTGACTAATCTCTCCGTTTACAGTTTTTACAACTTTTACACTTGAAGAACCTATATTTATTCCAAGTCCGATTTTCTCTTCCATGATTACCTCGTAATTATTTTGTATTATTTTCCTCTGCAAGTTTACCTCATCTTCTTTGTCGTAACTTCTTGAAATAGAATCTACTATGTCTGCGAAGTTACTGGGCGCATCTGAGGCAAACTTCTTATCCAGCCAAAAACACCACTTCTGGAATGGGAACTATTTAGTTTCCAAAGCAGCAAAATACCAAAAAATAATATCTTTTCCAGTAAATAGTAATAAAGAGTTGCCATCTCAGAATGGGAATCAAATAGTTCCCCAAGTCCCACAAATTTAACAGAATACAAGTTTTACAACAAACAAATCCTGCATAAAACGAA
>JAQICJ010000180.1 GCA_027858615.1 Deltaproteobacteria bacterium | reverse complement strand
GATCAGAAATAAACAGTGGATTTGGTTTATCAAGTTCTTTTAAATTATGGGCAAAAAGTTTTTCGAGTTTTTTGTTATTTTTGGTTGCAGAAGGAGGATATCTGAAGAAAATATCGTGATCAATACGATTGGTTTTATCACTTTTTATGTAATTTCTAATTCTTTTTCCTTCTGAGATATCGCTGATTCGAAGAATTCTTCCCGTGTGAGTATTGGGTATTTCGCCTACAAACTGAGCGTGTTCTGACAGTCTTTTTACCAGAAATTTATTTTCGGTGCCTTGTAAAATATAGTAGAGATAAAATTTGCCATCTTTGCCTGAATCTTTGGAAACAGAGATGAGACTCTGAATAAGAGGATTCCCTATAACCTGGGCATAATTGTTGGGTTCTAATTTTCCTTCTTTCAATGCTCTTTCTATATTGCCCAGCTTTTCTGGTTGGGTGGAGAAAATTCCTTTTACGCCATAGATGAAATCTTGATAAAACAAATAGACCAGGAAAATGGAAACAGGAATTATCAGCAGTGAAACATAAGGATTTCTACGGAATTTTGGTTTAAATGATTTAAAAACGCTGGGGTCAATATTAATTTCATCATTTGCTGTTTTTGGTTCGGAGTTAAAAAAATCCTCTTCTATTTTATTCTGCCGATTACTTGATTTCTTATTGTTATCTTTGTTGTTATTTTTGTCAGTCATTGTATTCCTCAAAAATGGAAAAAGCTGTTGGATTCAATTCCTTCACCTGTTTGAATTTTCATCAATTCTGGAAGAGCAGGGGATGGAAAATAAAATTATTTTATCCAGTCTTTCCATATCTGTTTATCAAAATTTGCCTGATAATGTAAGGGAAAAAGAAAGGATTTACTTGGCACTTGAGAATCAAATTGTTAAAATTGATCCCATGATTGCAGCTAAAATTATTTACAAGAAGTCATTCTGGATATTGGTAAAATTTTCATTTCTGTTGTTTGCTATACCATTTACCATGCATATCTTGCAGGAAGTCAAATACCGACGCTCCATCATACCTTTAGGAGTCGATTCCTACTATTTGCCTTCTGCCAAAGTTCTTCATTACGCTTCTCTCGGGAATGACAGAATGTTGGCTGATCTTGTCTGGGTCAGATCACTTGTATATTTTGGTACGGAAATAAATGGGCGGAGACGGCAAACCTGGATTTTCGATTACATGAGTACAGTTGTTGCTTTGGATCCTTATTTTGAAAAAGCTTATGCTTGGGCAGGGGTTGCCATGATTTACGGTGGAGCCATTATCGATCGCGAAGCAATCATGCAATCCAACTATTTTTACGAAAAAGGTATCAAAAAATTTCCGGATAATTGGGAAATGCTTTCATCTCTTGGTTTCAATTACGCCTATGAATTGAAACCTGATTCCAAAGAACTTGAAAAAGAATACAGACAAAAAGCAATAAGATATTTTTTAAAGGCCTCCAAAAGCCCCGATGCCCCGAGTTATGTCAAAAGCATGGCAGCAGCTCAGTTGACCAAAGAAGGAATGCGAAGAATGGCAGTTGAGTTTCTGAAAAGTTCATTTGTCAATGCGGCTGATGCTCAGGAAGAGGAAATGCTTGAGAATAGAATGAAAAAGGTTATGAATCTCAAGGATATAAAAAAGATAAAGGCAGAAAAAGAAAACCTGGATAGATTATATCAAGCCACTTTACCTTTTGCCTCAGAAACTCTTTTCTATTTGCTCGGACCCGAATCTCTGGAACCCCATGCCCATAAAAATTTAATGGAAAGTGATACAATGGAACACTAGGTTCTTAATATCGATACAGTTTTTTTCTGCCATACTCAACTTTTTTTAAGCACTGAGTTTTGGCATCTTTGAGTGAATCGATTTTCTTTATTATCAGAATAGAATCACGGCGGGTAATATTATTGGCACATAATAATTTGAACAGAGAAGGGAGGCGTTTTTCATCAGCTTTGTCTATGATTTTTCTTAACCTGGGGTGGTGTTCTCTGGAAAGAATTGTTTTAAATTTGGCATAGGCATTCAGATAAACTGGTTCACTGGGTTCAGAAAGCAGTTCCAGTAAAAGGGATTCAAGGGATTCATCAAGAGTTTTGGAGCCGTCGCGATATTTCCAAATTAAATCTAATGCATTTTCCCTGATACTGAAAGAATTACCCTTTCTTACAGTCTCCAGGAATAATTCCTTGGAGTTGAGCAGAGACCAGGAACTAATTTTTTTAAGTACCAGCCTTGAAACCACAGGATTTTTGCCTCTGAGTAGTTTTTTGGCAATTTTAAAATTTGCGGGAGAATAATTGTTGAGTCCCATTACCATTTTCTGATGTTGTTTAGTAAGGAGACCAGTTTGTGTCAGATCTTGGTGATACTTGCTTTCGTTATTCTTTTCAGAGTTTTTATTACAGCTACAGTTGCTTATCAATGCAACCAATATTGAAAAAAATACAATTTGATGAAGAAAGGAAAAAGTTTTCATTTTAGTTGATTTTTCTATCTCTCGAGTTCGGATCTGGAAAGGTTCAGACACAAGCCCCATTTTGAAACGGGAACTAATCACGTGGGCCGAAAATAGCTGTGCCCACTCTGATTATAGTTGCCCCTTCTTCAATGGCAACTTTAAAGTCTGAGCTCATTCCCATGGAAAGATGTTTCAAATTTACATTTTTAAGGTTTTCAGAATTCAAATCATTTTTCAGATCAGCCATTATTTTGAAATAAGTTCTTACCTCTTCAGGATCATCAAAAAAGGGTGGAAGGGTCATCAGGCCTTGACAATAAAGATTGGTACATGATTCAAATTTCCTGAGAAAGTCAAGAGTATTTTCAGGTCTAAGTCCATGTTTTGAATTTTCCATGCCCGAATTAATCTGAACAAGTACATCTTGATGAATTCCATCTCGTCGAGCTCTTTGGTCCATGTAATTTAAAATTTTTTCAGAAGCTACAGAGTGGATCAGTGAGGCTTTGCCAAGGATATATTTAACTTTGTTTTTTTGAAGAGGACCAACAAAATGCCATTCGATGAGGTCATTAGTCAGGGAATCATGGTGGGAAAAATACTGATGTTTGTCTCTGAATTCCTGACCGTAACTTTCTCCAAATATTGCATGACCCAAATAAAAAGCTTCCTCGATTTTAGTTTCCGGATGTTTTTTGGAAACAGCCACCAGCTTTATTTGATTGGGATTGCGTCCGCAGGAATTCGCAGTTTCAATTATTTGCTCTTTGATTTTTCCAAGTCTGCTTTTCAATTTTATGGAATTCATTTTTACTCCTTCCAGGGAAAAGCATTCCAAGTTGGATGAAGTGTTTTCAGATCTTCAATAACTTCCGCGATGGGCAGTCCCATAACATTAGTATAGGATCCTTGAATTTTTTTTACCCAGAAAGCATTCAATCCTTGAATCTCATATCCACCGGCTTTGTCCTTCCAATTGTCAGTAAGCACGAAAGCGTCCATCTCTTCAGGGGACAACTCCTTGAAACAAACTCGGGTAATTACTTTTCTGACAATTTTTCTTCCATCAGGATTCAGGAGGCAATAGCCGCTGATTACTTCGTGGGTTTGATTTGATAGAAGACTCCAGATCCTGAGTGCATCTTTTTTTGATTTGGGTTTGCCAATAATTTTGTTATTGAAAACAACAATAGTATCTGCACCTAATATGGTAAAATCTTTATTGGATTTCCTTATTTTTTCACATTTTTTTTCGGCCAGAAGTTGGACAAGTTGTGCAGGGTCTTAAAGTTTTTACGCTTCTTCATTGATATGAGCTGGGTTGACTAATAGTTTCAATCCCAGTCTTTCCAGGAGATTTTTTCTGCGAGGGGATGCCGAGGCTAAAATTAATGAAAATCTATTATCAATCTGGTTCATGATCGGAATTGCCTCTTGCATAGTTAGTTCCCAGAAACACAACTATTTAAAATAAAAGAGAAAATTAAGAAAAATAAGAAGTAATAAAATTTCAACCTTCTTTGGTTGAATAATCACAAATGGGGCAATCGAGCCGGTTTGCTTTTCTTTTATAAACTCGTTTGAGCAGATATTTGCTGTGGCAGGCAGGACATTCTTCAGCTACTGGTGTTTTCCAGGTAGAAAATTGACAACCGCCATCTTTTGAATACTTGGAGCAGCCATAGAATTTTTTGCCTCTGCGGGTTCTGCGCTCAATCAACTTGCCATCGCAACCTTTTTCCGGACAATCATAAGGGAGGAGCAGAGGGCGGGTTCCTTTACAATCCGGGTACTTGGAGCAACCAAGAAAAGAGCCGTATTTCCCCTTTTTCAGTACCATGGGAGCTTCACATTCAGGGCACTTTTCTTCTCTTTTTTCTGGTAAGATTATTTTGATATTTCCATCTTTGTCTTTTTTGAATTCCTTGGTGTTTTTACACTCCGGATAATTGGAACAAGCCAGGAATTTGCCGTTGCGTCCCCATCTGATAACCATTTTTGCTTTACATTTATCACAATCGATATCAGTTTCTTCAATTTTGGTTTTCAGGTTGGGCATCGATTCTTCAGCTTTTTCGATGTTTTCATGAAATTTATGGTAGAAAGAATTCAGAATATCCTTCCAGTGAACCTTGTCTCTTTCAACATCATCAAGTTTTTTCTCCATCTCTGCAGTAAATTCCACATCCATGATATTAGGGAAGGAATCAATCAATAATCTGGTGACAACTTTACCCAATTCAGTGGGGGCAAAATTTCGTTCAATTTTTTCTACATATTCTCGGCCGGTAATGGTGGAAATGATGTTGGCATAGGTGGATGGTCGTCCAATGCCTTTTTGTTCAAGTTCTTTGATCAGAGATGCTTCGTTGTAGCGGGCAGGAGGTTTGGTAAATTTTTGTTCGGTGTTGACATTTTCCAGATTGACCACTTCCCCTTTTTTCAGTTCAGGAAGAAACTTGTCCTTTGATTTCTTGTTATCGTAATCATATATAGCTGTGTATCCTTTAAACTTGAGCACTTGGCCCTTGGTCCGGAATAGCAGATCTCCCCGTTCAATTTCAACTGTAGTAGAATCATAAACTGCCGGTTTCATTTGGGATGCAACAAACCGATGCCAGATAAGACTGTATAATTTGATCAAATTACTGACTTCACGCTGGGAAAGACGTGATTTTGACAGAATTTGAGAAATCTCACCGGGTGTTCTGGAGACATCCGTGGGGCGAATAGCTTCGTGGGCATCCTGAGCTCCCTTTTTCTTGCGAAAGTAATTGGGTTTATCTGGAACGTATTTGCTTGAAACTTTGCTGCTGATATAGTCTCTCACTGCAACTATAGCATCTTTGCTGACTCTGGTGGAGTCTGTTCTCATGTAGGTAATCAAACCATCCACCATGTTGCCTTTGCCTAAATCTATACCTTCATATAATTTTTGAGCAAGTCTCATGGTTTTCTTGGCAGGAAAATAATACTTACTGGCAGCATTTTGTTGCAGAGTGGAAGTAATATAGGGTGGAGGCGCATTTCTTTTTGACTCTTTTTTGGTTATCTTGATGACTTTGAATTCGCCGTCTAATTGCTTTTTAAGTTCCTCAACTGTTTTGGCATCAGGAAGTTTTGCCTTTTTTCCTTTGACCTTCCACAGATCAGCATTGAATTTTTCTCCCGAGGTTTTTTTGGAAAGATCAACTGAAAAGAGCCAATATTCAACCGGGTCAAATTTATCAATCTCTTCTTCTCTTTCGACAACAAGTCTCAGAGCAACAGATTGAACTCTTCCTGCGCTAAGCCCACGACGAACTTTTTTCCAGAGAAGAGGACTGAGTTCATATCCAACCAGGCGGTCAACAATTCTTCTTGCCTGCTGTGACTCGAAGAGATTTTTATTAAGTTCCCGGGGAGAATCAAGTCCGCGTTTAACTCCTTTTTTGGTGATTTCATTAAAAAGTACCCTTTTGATATTTTTGTTCTGGGATTTGATCAACTCATAAAGGTGCCAAGCTATTGCTTCTCCTTCCCGATCAGGGTCAGGAGCAAGATAGACAAAATCTGCACTTTTGGCACTTTTCTTGATTTGGGAAATTACTTTTTTCTTGGATTTTACAACCACGTAATCAGGTTTGAATCCGTTTTCTATGTCTACGCCCATTTTTGATTTGGGAAGATCTCGAACATGACCTTTTGAAGCAAGTACCTTGAATTGCTTGGAAAGATATTTTGAAATACTTCTCGCTTTTGTGGGGGATTCAACAATAATAAGGGGAAGACTCATATATTCACCAGAGGGCTCAACTATTTAATTAATTCAATAGCATTGAGCTGTTATATTTTCTTATCTTAAAAAAATATTGTTGGAAGATAATGATGAGTTTTTTCCAAAGCCAAAGAATCCAAGTAGTTGTGTTATCCCGGATGTAGTTGACTTTGATGGAAAAACTCTCTTCAACAAAATATGAAAATTTTGAAACGGGGATAATTATAGCAACAACAGCGTTGCCAATCTAAGTGATAAGAAAAAATTGTCAACCAGGGAAATTGTCTCAGGTTTTTAAACTTGAAGAAAAATCTCTGTTTATAAGTGTAATGCTGTTTCTGATTGAATAATTTTGTAATCAGCGATGGAATGCACGGCAACAGCACCTTTTTCCAGCAGTTTGTCACAGCCTTTGGTCCCGGGAACAGCAAAGAGCTTTTTTCCAAACTTTCTGGCAAATTTCGCTGTATATAATGAGCCGGATCTTTTGCCGGCGGCAATTACAATTACAGCTTCAGCAGCAGCAGCCATGAATTTGTTTCTCTGGATAAAAGTTCCGGCATGAGGCGGAAGATCCAGTGGCAGAAAAGACAACAAGGCACCTTTGTATTTTACAATTTTTCGGAAAAGAGGAATATGTCTTTCCGGATAAAGATGATAAAACCCTCCTCCAAGATATACAGAAGTTTTTCCTTTTGAGGAAAAGCTGCCTCTGTGGGCTGCTCCATCCACGCCATAAGCGCCTCCGCTGATAATGTGATAACCTGCTTCTCCCAGTTTGTTGGCCAGAGAAGAAGCCAGCTCCATTTCTTTCCGATAAGCTCTTCGAGCTCCGACTATACAGATTCCAGGTTTTTTCGACAACTGTCCCATCCATTTGCAGATAAAAGGCGGAGAGTTCAGTCTGTACAGATGTTCAGGATAATTTTTATCTCCCAGGACAGCAAAGTTACAATTTTTGTTGTTGAAAAATTCCATTTCCTGCTCATAGACTTCTTCGGTTCCGGAGTTGTCAATCTTGAATTTGTTTTTTAATACTTTGTTTTCCAGTACTTCGACAGGAGCACATTTTCCGGCAATAATTAGAGTCGCAAGCTCTTTTCTTTTGCCCACGGTGCTTAATCCAAGTTGATAGATTGCTTTTTCATTATTTTTATTCATATCATCTCCTTTAATGAAATTTTAATCGCCTGAAGCTCATTCTCAGGATTTTTTAATTGATTTTGTCCTGATTGTGCTTTAAAAACTAATTGAACTATCTCAATATTTTTTACCCCTTGTTTTTGTTTTCGATTTTTTTTAAAAAATAACTACTTTTTTTTTAAATTTCTTAGACAAAGTTTTTATATTGCTTTGCTCATCAGATTTTAGTTGTTTATAAGCCCTTTTATAACAATGACATGTGACTGCAATCAGTTTTGGGGGAATGTGTCTTTGTTAACTAAACAGATGGAGCATCCGTTACAAAATATATTTTTATTGACTTAAATGCAGGAAAGCATAAACTGTAGCTGATTTATTATTTTATCTGTTACAGGCCGTATTCAATCGGAGTAACAGGGCGCCTCATTTAAAGTTACTAATTTTGGAGGAATAAATGCAGAAATTATCCACATTTTTTGTTTTGATTACCCTTTCATTTTTCATTTTGATCAATGCTGGATGTGAAGAAACAGATCTTGGTCGTTATTGTGTTGTCGGGTTTGACAACGAAACTGCAGGTGCTGGTGTAAAGGCAATCAATGCTGAAGCGCCAGAGTGTCTCGATCGCATATGTGTATTGCAAACCTGCCCCAAAGATTCCGATGGTGGATGCATTGTAGGTACTGGCACTAGCGATAGCACTGATCTCAGAACTGCACAATATTGTTCAACAAAATGCAGTGATGACAGCGGATGTACAGATGCCGATTCAGGTGCAAATTGTGACAAGGGCTTCATTTGTATCAGGCTGGGTGAAGAAAGTGAAGGTCTTGCCGACAAATGTATCTGCGAGTGCAGAGATTATCTTTCCCCGGTTGATATTTGCAACTTCAGATGTTCTACAAGCAACAGAGAAAAAGATGACGAATGTTCCACCGATTAATAAATTAAATAAATCAGCAGGATAATTTCCTGATTCCTTCTTATTTGCTTTCCAGGTTGTAATCCAGCCAGGTTCATTATCAAGATTCAAATTGACAGTGGGGTAATCAACAACAATGATTCAACTGCCAATTTAATAAAACAAAGTGTCACTTCACAATTTAAAATGAAATTCTGTTCAGACTTTTCTATCTATATTCACTTCCCTTTTTGCAATTCATTCTGCTCCTATTGTTCTTTTCCCAGAATAAAATTTGAAAGGACATTGGTAAATCAATACATGGTGCAATTGGGCAGGGAACTAGATTATTATTCATCTTGGGTAACAGATAAAAAGTGTATTTCCATTTATATAGGAGGTGGTAATCCAGGTTTGATCCCATTGACATTATTGAATACATTGGAGAAAATGCTGGCCTCCAAGTTTGATCTTTCCAGTTTGCGAGAATTTACTCTGGAAATAAATCCAGAGAATATGAACAAGAATCTAATCAACTACTTTGATGCAAGTATGATCAACAGACTCTCAATGGGAGTTCAGACTCTGCACAATCCC
This sequence comes from Deltaproteobacteria bacterium, assembly GCA_027858615.1. Classification (GTDB taxonomy): domain Bacteria; phylum Myxococcota_A; class Polyangia; order HGW-17; family HGW-17; genus JAQICJ01. The sequence goes on along the minus strand of JAQICJ010000180.1, from coordinate 2,872 downwards.
CAGGCAACTGGAAGAAGGCATGATTCAACTCAGGTTGAAAAAGCTGTATCCTTAATTCATGCTTCCAAGATTAATAATTTTAATCTGGATTTGATTTTTGGTCTTCCCGATAATCCTTTGTCAGTTCAAAAGCAGACAATCGCTAAATTATGCACTTTTTCCCCAAAGCACATTTCTTTTTACGGACTTGGAATAGAAAAAGGTTGCAAATATTATGAAGAAGAGAAGCTGGGTTACAAGATTGCACCAACTGAAACAGAGTGGATCGATTTTTATCTTGAGGGCAGGGAGCAGTTGATTGAAAATGGCTTTGGCCAATATGAAATTTCAAATTATTCACAAACAGGTTTTCCATCCCTGCACAATCTCGGATATTGGCTGGGACAAAATTATATAGGTGTTGGTTCTGCAGCCGGATCGAGATGGGACAAAATGCGTTGGTACAATTTTTTTCCTCCCCAGGAATATCTGAAAATTGATTTTCGAAATAAAAATCGTCCAAATTCGGTTCTGACAGATGAATATGAAGAACTTGACAACTTTGAAATTTACAAAGAAAGAGTAATGACTGAAATGAGATTGACATCGGGATTGAGAAGAGACAAGCTGGTTAATTCCTGTTTAAGTTTAAAAAAGTTGGAAAATTTGCTGAAAAAGGATTATATTTGGGCTGCTGACGACAGAATTGGTTTGACAGTCCAGGGAATGCTTGTTTCCGATTCAATTTTTCAAACACTGATGAGTCAACCAAATCCTCTATAAGTATTTCTGGATCAATATTCCTGTTGTGAGACGGGAATTAACTGTAATTACGGATAAATTATGAAGATAATCTTTAGATTCTCAATAATAAGTGTGTTGTTTTTTTCTGCCTGTACTCTATCAGGAGGAGAGGTGAATATTCCAGCCAAGGCCATAAAATCACCAGCCGGTATCTACAAATATGGGGTGAAAACTAGTAAAGACGGATACTATGAAGAGGCCAGGAAAGTATTCAATATCCTCAGAAAGAAATATCCAACCTCTTTATATGCTACTACCGCAAAACTCAGAATAGCCGATTCCTACAAAAAAGAGGAAATGTATGCAACTGCAGCTTCCAGATACAGGATTTTCAGAAGAGATCATCCAGATCATGAAGGAGTAAATAGCGGTTATGTGCTTTATTCCATTGCTTGGTGCAATTACAAACTTGGTCCTGGAAATTTTTTTCTCTTTCCACCGGCATATGAAAAAGATTTGAGTTTTATGGAAGTTGCCCACACTTTGCTCAAGCATTTTATCCGAAAATATCCCAAGTCAACTTATTTGAAAAAGGCCAAAAAGCTTTATCGCAAAACCAGAAAAACTTTGGTAGATCACGAATTGTACGTGGCTCGTTATTATGAAAAAAAAGAAAAGTACAAAGCAGTGAAGATGAGATATGAATACTTGCTTAACAAATACTCAGACTCAAAAAAAGTGCCGGAAGTTTCACTTAAATTAAGCAAGGTTTATTTGAAATTGGGTAAAAAAGAAAAAGCTAAAAAGCTTTTAAGTGCAATAATTGAAAAAGTTAAATCTCCAGAAGTAGTAAAACAGGCAAATGCGCTCAGGAAATCGATAAACTGATTATAATTATTCCTTATAAATATTGATTTCCTCGATTAGAAATACAGCAGTTTGCTGCAATTATCCAAGCAAGGAGTTCAACTGATGTCCGAATTGAAGAAAATTATCGGGAGAGGGCGGGAAGCTTTTCAAAGTGGCAATTATGACAAGGCTAAATTACTTTTCCTCAAAGCTCTCGAAAAAAGAAATGATATGGCTGATATTCATAACATGCTTGGTATTATCAACCATCAGGATGGGAATCTTGAAGAAGCCAAGTACCACTTTGAAAGGGCATTGATAATCAATCCCGGGTACACAGATGCATCTCTCAATTTATCTGTAACTTATAATGAATTGGGAAAATACAATGAGGCTCGCAAAGTTTATTCGAGAGCAATGGATCAAAGCAAAGATCAAAAATCAAATCTTGATCCTTATATTAGAGGAAAATTGTCTAATAAACATGCAGAGTTGGGCGACATTTACAAAGAAATGGCTCTTTATGATGAAGCCGTGCGTGAATATGAAAAAGCACTGGATTTAGCTCCTTCTTTTCTTGATATCAGAACCAAACTGGCTGATACCCTCAGGGAATCAGGGGCCGTTGAAGCAGCAATCAATGAAATAGACAAGGTTCTCTCCCAAAATCAAGAATATGTTCCTGCACTTATCTCCAAAGGAGTTTATTACTTTTCCTGTAAAGATTATGAAAAAGCTAAAAATGTTTTTGAGAAGGTGTTGGAAAATGATCCTTCAAATCGTTCCTGTAATCTTTATCTCAAGATGATTTCCCAAAACCAGGAAAACGAAAATTCAGAAGTTTTAAAAAAAAAATAATGAAAAAAATAGAAATAATGATAAGGATGTAAAAAAATAAATCATAAATCCCTTGTTGTTATTTCATGTTCATTTTCACCTCCCGATTTTAAACCAGGTATCATGGGTGATTGCTGTTATATTGCATTTTTAATTTCAGGTATGTGTAAAATTATCTTACTTGAAATAGTAATTATTGTTCAATCTCAATTCACTCTAAGAACAAAATATCAGCCTAAGAACAAAATATCAGCCAGGGGTTGTTTTCCGATTAAGAGGAGAAATCAGATGTTCGCTTATATTTTCGCTTCTCAACTTCAAACACCCTCTTTGGGGTGGCTGATTTTTAAAACCTTATTGATTCTTGCTGTTTTTGGAATTGTTATATTTCTTTTTTTCAAATATGGCGGGAAATGGTTGCATCTTCCCTATCTGCAAAAACAAAACAGGGGCAATATGGAAA
>JAQICJ010000169.1 GCA_027858615.1 Deltaproteobacteria bacterium | reverse complement strand
CTTCTTGAAATAGTATCAACTATGTCTGCGAAGTTTCTCCTTGCATCTCAATCCAATTTCTTACTCACCCAATAACCCACATTCTGCGATGGGAACTTAATACTTCATAAGTACTTATTTTTCACAAAATATGAAGAATTTGTAAACAAAATAAATAAAACTTTTTAAAATTTTTCTCAAACTACATTAACTTAGGGAATTTATTTAAATTGTGAAAAAAAATACTTGCTCTGTAACATCTAATGTGTTCTTAAAATGTTGTAGGTTTCCTGGAGTGGATTTCTTTTGTTTTATTGATGGAATCTGGATTATTTTGTCGTTCAGGTCAAATATTACCAGCACAGCCTGTAACGACATTCAGGAAATAATTGCTTTAATTTTATTACAGGTTACTGGTATGAGGCAGACAGCCAGCAGGCCGGTGAAAGGAGCTCTCATGAAAACACAGGACTATATTGATCTGGAAAACAAGTATGTTGCCCCTAATTACAATCCTCTGGATGTGGTTATTGAAAAGGGAAAAGGTGCTTGGGTCTGGGATGTGGAAGGCAAAAAATATCTTGATTTTTTGGCAGCTTATTCGGCACTGAATCAGGGTTATTGTAATCCCGATATTTTTGAAGCCATGGTCAAACAGGCTAAACAGGTTACTCTTACCTCACGCGCCTTTCGCAACAATCAACTGCCTCAACTGGCCAAAAAACTGTGTGAGATGCTTGACTATGAAATGATGCTTCCCATGAACAGCGGAGCCGAAGCAGTTGAGACAGCCCTCAAAGTAACCCGGAAATATGGTTATGTTAAAAAAGGGATAAGCCATTATGATGCCGAAATAATAGCCATGGGCAACAACTTCCATGGCAGGACTATTTCTATTATATCCTTTTCCACAGAAGATGATTATCGAAAAGCTTTCGGCCCTTTTACTCCCGGTTTTAAAACTGTTCCCTACGGAGATTTGGAAGCTCTTAAAAATGCCATTACACCTAATACAGCTGGAATCCTCCTCGAACCGGTTCAAGGAGAAGCCGGGGTTATTTTTCCTCCTGAAAACTATCTGAAAACTATTTCAGATCTTTGCAAGGAAAAGGATATTCTCCTGATTACCGATGAAATTCAGTCGGGACTGGGACGTACCGGAAAAATGCTTGCCAGTGAATGGGAAGGTGTCAAAGCTGATATTGTATGTTTAGGCAAAGCTTTGGGGGCAGGATATTATCCTGTTTCAGCCATTGTCAGTTCCAAAAAAATTCTTTCCCTTTTTAATCCGGGTGAGCATGGATCAACTTTTGGTGGTAATCCTCTTGGTTGTGCTGTGGCACTGGCTGCATTAGAAGTTCTTGAAAAGGACAAGCTCCCTCAGCGTGCCCTGAAATTGGGTGAACACCTGATGTCAAAATTGTCGGTCCTGAAAAATAATTCTCTGGTGAAGGATATTCGTGGCAAAGGATTGTGGGCTGCTGTTGAATTAAAACCTGAGGCTGGTGGTGCCAGAAGATTTTGCACTAAATTGATGGAACGAGGAGTTTTAGTCAAAGATACTCATCATAATACCATCAGAATTGCTCCTGTCCTGACTATTTCCCAGGAAGATCTTGATTTTGGAATCGATAAGATCATCAAGGTTGTTGAAGAAGGTTGACTGTAAGTCTGATCAATTTTATCTGTAAATTGGTTTTATGTTATTTTAAAATTACAACAAAGCAGATAAGTTGAAATTCAGTAATTCAATAACCCCCATTTTGAAAGAGAAACTAATCTAAAAGGGGAGCTAAATGAGGTAATATGACAGAATTCAATGGCACCATGATGCAGTATTTTCATTGGTATACCCATTCTGATGGTTCATTGTGGAAAAGGTTGATCGGAGAAGCTCCGGCTTTGGGAGCTGTTGGAATTACTTCCCTCTGGCTTCCTCCTGCTTACAAAGGCGCAGGGGGAACACAAGATACAGGATACGGAGTTTATGATCTGTTTGATTTGGGTGAATTCGATCAAAAAGGCACTGTGCGCACCAAATATGGAACCCGCAGCGAATATCTTCAGGCAATAAAAGCTGCCCAGGATGCCAATATCCAAGTTTATGCCGATGTTGTATTCAACCATAAAATGGGCGGAGACAAGGAGGAAGAATTTAAGGCAACTCCTTTTAATCCCGAAAATCGCAACGAGGCAATTGGTGAGTTGCAGACTATCAAAGCTTGGACGCACTTCTACTTTCCCGGAAGAAAAGGCAAGTATTCTAATTTGGAGTGGCATTGGTGGCATTTCAACGCTGTTGATGTGAATTCAATGGATACAGACAAAAAAGCTGTCTATCTTTTTGAAGGCAAAACTTTTCATGAAGATGTAGATTTGGAAAAGGGCAATTTCGACTATTTAATGGGGAACAATCTTGATATTAACAATCCGGATGTACGCAAGGAGTTGTATTATTGGGGAAAATGGTATCTGGATACAACCGGCATAGATGGTTTCAGATTTGATGCTGTCAAGCATGTAAGAGCAGGTTTCTTTGTTGATTGGCTCAATCATTTGCGTGAATACAGTGGGAAAAATCTATTTGCTGTTGGCGAGTACTGGTCGGGAATTGATAAGGCTCTTGAGAATTTTATTGAGAAAACAGAAGGGAAAATCATGCTTTTTGATGCAGGTTTGCATTACAGTTTTGCCGCAGCCAGCCGGGAAAAAAGCAATTATGATCTCAGGGGTATTTTTGCCGATAGTCTGGTACAAGATCATCCTGAGTTAGCTGTGACTCTGGTAAGCAACCATGACACCCAGCCTTTGCAATCCCTTGAATCTGTAGTGGAACCCTGGTTCAAACCATTGGCTTATGCACTTGTTCTCCTGCGCAAAGGAGGATATCCCTGTGTTTTTGCTGCTGATTATCATGGTGCCAGTTATAAGGGAAAGGGCCGGGATGGAAATGAGTATGAAATTGAAATGGCAAGTCATAAATGGCTGATCGATCGGTTTCTTTATGCTCGTCGTTATTGCGCATACGGTGATGAACACGATTACTTTGATGATCCTGATTGCATAGGTTGGACCAGAGACGGCAATTCCGAACACCCTCTGGGATTGGCAGTTGTCTTGAGCAACAAAAATGATCAGACTAAATTGATGCAAACTTCTTTGCCCAATACAACTTTTATCGATTATACAGAGCACAGAGATCAGCCGGTGGTTACTGACGAAAATGGCTGGGGAGAATTCAGTTGCCAGGAGAATTCTGTTTCAGTTTGGCTGCCGGAATCAGCCCTCCATTAGTTAGTTCCCGGTTTTGGTGTTTTGGGTTTTTTGGTTTTATTTTTAATTGAAATTTTCTTCTTGTTCTTCTGTTTGAGCTTTTTGTTTTTATCTTTTTTCGGTTTTTTATCTTTTTTCTCAACCTTTTTATTTACCGTTTTACCGGAAGTTGCAAGGGAAGATGCGTCTTTTACGGAAGCTTGGTTTTTTAGGGCCGTACCATCTTCCACCGGGGTAGAATCAGTGGTTTCTATTGGCAGAAGTTCGCCGCTTTCTCCTATTTGCATTCCCAAATCGGATTCTTCGGGGTATTTTTTATCGGGAATCCGAATCAACTCTTTGATAGGTTGTTTTACCTTGCCAACTATATAGCGTCGAGTCACTAGAATTTTTACAGGAGGTTCAAGCTGGTAGTAATAGCCTTTGGTTTTCTGGTGAATTCTGAGGGTTTTGCCATTGTCTCCAGGGACAAAGTGAGTCCAGTCAGCTTTTTTCTGGCCGATTCTCGAATGTTGGCGATGTTTGAGGATATTGGAAAAAATCCTGAGGGCAAGATGGTTGTAGAGACGGTGACAACCATGAGAAAACCCGACTTTTATTGACATGTAGTTGACACTGCCGTGGGTTCGTATTCCTCGATCGAGATCTTCTTCTTTGCCATTTCTGGTAATGGTTGTTGTGTGAGGAGCCATTACCAAACCATAGGCTGAAGCGTAACTCGGTCCCAGAGTTTTCCATTTTACCACTGTGCGGTAGCGACCTTTAATATTTGCTTTAGTTGTAAGATCCGAAGGTGGAGTTGATTTGGGAGGGAACCAGACGGGAGCAGCAACAATGTATTTCCATTCTTTGGGTCCAAGATCAGAGCTCTTATACTTCATGAAAATCTGCTTATCTTTGTATTCTTTTTTCCAGCCTCCGGCAGTAGTTCCTGTGCTGGAAAGCATTATTTTGCGACCCTTGTAGACAGTGTAAAGATACAGGTGAGGAAGCATGCCTCTGGGAGCATATTTTCTTTTTCCATCGGGAGTATAAGGAACATCATACCAGACATCTCCAACAGATATTTTAATGTAAAATTCCATATTGTCTGAATAATATTCGGGCAGAGCCGGCAGTTTGAAAGCAATCTTCAGATTGTTAAAATATTCAGGCGAATAGCTTTGAAACCAGGACAAGGCTTTTTGGGGTGTATCGATACCCAGATCCTGCATGACCAGTTTGGTGTATTTGCCAATCAGATCGGGACCTTTTTTGATTCCATCTTTGGTTTGAACCTTGGTGGTTCCATCTTCAAATATAGCCAGGGAATGTGCCACTCTGGTGGAAATAACCCTTTTCAGAGACTGGAAATTGTTTTCCAGAAGGGAGTTGCTGAGTTTTTTCCAGATTTTTTTGGTTAGATGACCCCAGTTATAGATTTTGTGTTTTTTTTCAAATTTCCTGATGGCACGGCGCATATTGAGATCAAAATAGTTCTTGCGGAGGTAATTGGCTTTAACAATTCCTTCGCAGATAAATCGTTTTCTCATCTCATTGACTGCAGCCAATCTATTTTTGGCTCTGATGAAAATTCTTAATCTGGAAGGCAGCTTTTTCTTGGAGTTCTCGGCTTCTTTTGCATGTTCAAGGGTTTTTTTTATTCCTTTGCGACGAGCCCATCTTAAATATTTTTTGCGCGCATGTCTGAAGCGAAAGAAATATTTGCGGGGGTGGGATCGACTATAGGTCATTTTGTTCTTAAGTCGGGTAAAAAGATCCCAATCCAGTTCCCTGGAGCATTTTTTTTGGGCATCATTAAGAAAGCGTTTTTGTAAAACTGAAAGAGTAGGGGGGATACCATAAAGTTCAAGGTAGTTGTTTTGACCTTTTTTCAGTTTTTTACTATCTTCAGTAGTGCGGTTTTGAGCCAGAGCCAAAAAAGTAGAACGGTAATTGTTTTTTTGTTTGGTTTCCCCAGGAGATGATTGTTCAGTGAAAAGATAAGGTACCCAGTTATCACCAAAATCGATGAAAAAGTAATTTTTCTCTGTTGCTTTTTCCTTTTCGATATTTTTGCATTGGCCATCATCACAAAAAAGTATCGGATTTTTAATGATTTTTTTCTTTTTATCTTTTTTCTTTTTATCTTTTTCTGTTTTTTTACTATTTTGTTTATTTGGGTTGACTTTAGAGGGGAGAAGATCTTTTCCCTGGATATTTTTATCAGTATTATCCTCTTGAGAGGAGTTGCCGCAGCCGATGAAAGTAAATAAAATCAGTGTCAGAAAGAAGTTTTTCATTAGTTCACCTGTTGGTGGGATTTTGGAAGAGGAGTCAAATCCCGATTCAAAAGCCACCTGTGGTTTTATGAGGAAATATTGCAAAGAAAAAAATCCAGTAATTTAAAAGGACTGTACCCGGCTGTTTGACAGACAGGTTATTGTCCCAAACAATAGCTTATAAGGGATGTTTTGACAAATTTCTATCCTGTTATTTAGTTCTATTTAGTTCCCATCCCAAAAATGGATGTCATCGTCTGGCGACGGAATTTTACCTCATCTGCTTTGTCGTAACTGCTTGAAATAGTATTTACTATGTCTTCGCAGTTACTCCGCGCATCTGAGGCAAACTTCTTTACCATCCAAAAACACTACTTCTAGTTCTATTTAGAACTCGACAATTTTTGTTTTATTGCAAATTATTGGAAAATTTGCAATAATTGCTTTTCTGTAATGGAAATGAGGTAGAATTATGAAGTATGTCATCATTGGTGGAGATGCAGCCGGAATGAGTGCTGCCAGTGCCATCAAAAAAAAACAACCTGAGAGCAAAGTAATCGTCATGGAAAAAGGAACCGATGTTTCCTACGGTGCTTGCGGTATGCCTTATAAATTGGCCGATACTCAGTCAAGCATGGATGAATTGGTTGTTGTGAGTGCTAATACCTTCATCAATAAACGCAAAATAGATCTGCGTCTCAACAATGAAGTTATAGATGTTGATCTTAAAGGAAAAAAAGTAGTTTGTAAGGGAAAAGGCAGGGGAAAATACACAGAAAGTTTTGACAAACTACTGATAGCCACCGGTGCTTCTCCCAGGAGGCTGACTGTAAATGGTGCAGAACTCGACGGAGTTTATTATCTGGGCAATATGGAAGATGGGCGGGCTCTTTCTGCACAAATGGACAAGCTCAAAGGTGGTATAGTCACAGTTGTCGGCAGCAGCCTGCTTGGTTTGGAAATTATGGAAGCACTTGCGGCCAGGGGATTTAAAGTAAATGTTATTGAAAGACTTCAATCTCCTTTGCCCTTTTTGCCTGAATCTTTCGGTTCCAGGATAATGGACAAGTTGAGCAGTAAAAATGTAAATACTTATTTTGGAGCCCAGTTGCAGGAAATAAGAAAAACTGATAATAATCTGGTTGTTTCCCTCAAGCAAAATCAAAGCAAACAAGTTAATCTCAAGTCTGATTTTGTTGTAATAGTTGCAGGAGTTGAACCGGCAAGCAAAATCTTTCTTGAAGCAGGTCTGGAGGCGGGTCCTGCCGGCACTATTGCAGTTGATGAATACCTTGGTACTTCAAATGTTGATATTTTTGCCGCCGGGGATTGTGCCGATGCTATTCATGGAGTCAGCGGGAAAAAAGTTTTTCACCCTCTTGCCCTCAGAGCCAACAGAGCCGGCAAGTTTGCTGCATATAACATGATGGGCAATAAAAAGAAGGTCGCTCCAATTATGGGAACAGCCGGAGCCAAATTTTTCGATTTGGCTTTGGCGTGGACAGGATTGTCAAGGAAAAGTGCCGAGGAAGCTGGTTTTGACCCGGTAATCCAGGAAATAGAAACTTCTTCTCAAGCTCATTACATGCGAGGAGCCGGTAAAATCAATTATTTTCTTGTGGCTGACAGCAAATCAAAAAAGGTTCTGGGTGGAGGCATTCTCGGACCTTATGGAACAACTGCCAGACAGGTAGATACTCTGGCAGCGGCACTTTATCATCAGGCAACTTTGGAGCAGTGTTACGAATACGATCTGCTTTATTCTCCGCCTTTCGGTCCGGTTTGGAATGCTTTGCACATAAGTTCTGCCATTTTGCTCAAGAAAATTAAAATTTAACTGAATTGCGGTATTCAGAATTTCAGGATGAAGCTCATGAATAATGTGTTGATTAAAGGTGGTCTCCTGGTTGACCATCAAAGTGTTTCTCCCCAGGATTTACTTATTCAGGAGGGGCGAATCGCCCACAAGGGTTATGATATCGATCTGCCTCTTGGCACTGCTTTGTTCAATGCTTCCGGTCTGGTTATAATGCCCGGTTTTATCGATATACATACCCACTTTTCTTTGCAGGTGGGCAAGTATACCTCTTCAGATAATTTTGCAAGTGGCACTTTGTCGGCGCTGGCCGGTGGAACGACAACCATTATCGATTACATAACCCCGGGCAGGGAAGAAGATCCCCGGGAGGCAATCAAGCGCTGGTTCCACAATTCCAGAACAGCCCATACAGATTATGGTTTCCATCTTTCAATTCCATCTTTCAATGCTGATACTTTCAATGTCATGACCGAGGCTGCGGGTCTGGGAATTTCGGGATTTAAAGTTTTCCAGGCTTATCCCGACAGACTGATGCTTTCTGACGAAGAAATCGGTTTGATCATGCAACATGCTCGCAAACTCGGTGGCGTTGTTTTTGTTCATTCTGAATCGGGAGAACTTATTTCCTCTTTGCAGAAAGAAGCTCTGGCAGAGGGGCATAACCATGCAGCTTGGCATGAGAAAACAAGACCGGCTTACGGGGAAGGGGAATCAGCTGCCAGGATATTGGAATTGGTGGAGAAGACGAGATGTCCCACGGTCATTGTTCATATTGGAACCAAAGATGTTATTGAGGTTCTGAAACAGGCCAAAAAGAAAAAACTTCCTTTGTTTGGAGAAACCTGTCCCCAGTATTTGTGGCTTCATAAAAAATTTCTTGAGCGCAAGCAAAACGAAGGAAATCTTTATGTCTGTTCTCCCCCACTGAGAGAACTCGAACATCTCAAAGCCATGTGGGACAGCTTGGTCAATGGTGATCTCCATCTGGTATCTACCGATCATTGCCCCTTTACCAGGGAAGAAAAAACAAAAGACATTAAAAATTTTGCAGAAATCCCAAATGGTTTGCCCGGAGTTGAAACAAGACCCATCTTGTTGCACAATGGAGCCATAGCAGGTGGTCGCTTTGGTTGGAAAAAACTCACCCGGCTTCTTTCCACAGCGCCTGCAATTTTAAGTGGTCTCTACCCCCAGAAAGGTAGTCTCCAAATTGGAGCCGATGCGGATTTGGCCATTTTTAATCCAGATATGGTTACCAGTCTCAGCGCCAAGGATTTGCACTCAAATTGCGATTACAGCCCCTATGAAGGAATGCTGCTCAAAGGAGGGATCGAATTTGTTTTTAGCAGGGGACGCCTGGTTCGGCATGGCGATCAGTTTGAAACAAATCCCGGTCAGGGAAACTACCTTGCCCGCAAGGAAATAAAAGCCGGTGACTTGAATTTAATCAGAATGGAGGACTATCCGTGGGTATTTTCATAATCAAAAACATTAATATTTTAACTTCTTTCGACCAGGGTGAATTTTTCAAGGGAGACCTTAAAATAGACTCAAATACAGGCAAGGTTCTTGAAATTGGAGAAAATCTCAATTCCGCAGGAACAGAAAAACAGGTAGACATGTCTGACAAATTGGTCACTCCTGGGCTTGTTGTAGGTCATCACCATCTTTACTCAGCTCTGGCTCGAGGCATGCCGGCTCCCAGAAAAACTCCGGAAAATTTTCTGGAAACTCTCAAATATCTGTGGTGGATATTGGATCGCGCCCTCAACGAGAATACGGTTTATCTCAGTGGTATGGCCGGATTGCTTGGTGCTGCCCGACTCGGAGTAACCGGAGTGATCGATCATCACGCTTCCCCTTCCTTCATTGAAGGAAGTCTGTTCACTCTGGCAAAAGCTTTTCGAAATATCGGACTCAGAGGAATGCTTTCTTATGAAGTAACCGACCGTAACGGAAAGGATGAGGGGATTCGTGCCATTCAGGAAAATGCCGATTTTGCCAAAACTGTTGAATCTGACCCTCAACTGAATGCTGCAGTTGGAGCTCATGCTTCCTTTACTATCAAAGATTCCACCATGGACAGAGTTGGAGTTTTGTGTCACGACACCGGATTGCCTCTCCACATCCACCTGCTGGAATCTGGGCAGGATCGAACTATTTCCATTGAAAAGTTCGGATATGATCCTCTCACCAGATTGGAACAGAGAGGTTTGCTGCGGGAGCAGGACATGATCGTTCACGGAGTTGATCTCAAACCAGAAGAATTACAAAAATTAAACACATTAAAAGTCAATTTACTTCATAATCCCCGTTCCAATATGAACAACCGGGTAGGGCGATCTTCGCTCAGGCAGGGAAAATGGGCAATTGGTACAGATGGAATAGATTCTGACATTCTGGCAGAAGTTAGAACTTCATTTTTCAGAGGCAGGGAGGATCATCCTCCCATCGATTTTAGCCTGCCCTTGAAGATGCTCAAAAGATCCCAGCAGATACTGGGTAAATCCCAAGGAATCGAGATCTCTGAAATCAAAAAGGGTTCTGTGGCTGATTTTACCTTTTTCGATTATCATTCTCCCACTCCCCTCAATGCAGATAATTTTGCCGGCCATGTATTTTTCGGTCTTTCCAGTTGGGCTGTTTGCGGAACCATGGTAGGTGGAAAATGGATCATGCAAGACAGAAAAATTCTCAGTGTAGACGAAAAAGAAACAAGCCAGGCCACACGGCTCGGGGCCAAAGCCCTTTATCTGGAAATGGAGAAATTGCAATGACCAGTAAAGAAAAGAAGAATACACCAGGTAAATCACCGCCACAGAATCCAGAAAAGGCATCGGAGAATTCTCAATCTCAGTCTGCCCCTTCCAATTCTGCAACTTCAGGTTCTTCTTCTCAGGCAAAGGAACACAAAGAGGTTGAAGTTGAACCGGAAATAAAAAACAGTTCCAGAGCAGATTCCAATGAAAAAGAAGAAAATGAAAAAGAAGAAAAGGCAAAGCCCGGAGAATCCGAGACAAAACCTGATCAAAATGAAGAAGCAGAAGCAGCTCAGGGTAGTATTTTTGGTGCTTTGCTGGGAAAGATGCTTTCCACCGGAGAAAGTCAGATAAAAAGAGCAGCCGAGTTCAAATTGCCCAGGGAAGTAATTAATTTCTCCAAAGAGCAGATGAAAGGGCTCAAACATGACATGGTAAAAACCGTGGGCAGTGAAGTGAGCCATTTTCTCAAAAATCTCAATCTGGGCAAAGAACTGGTCAAAGTATTTACCTATCTCACCTTTGAAGTAAAAATGCAGATAAGGCTGGTTCCATCGGATGAAAACAAGTTTAAATTGAAACCGGAATCAAAAATCAAGGTTGTTTCCAAAAAACATAAAAAGCCGAAAGATGATGAGCCGCAAAAATGAGTCCAACTCCTTTGATGAAGCAGTATCTCAAAGAGAAAGAACGTTACCCCGATGCAATTTTGTTGTTCAGAGTCGGGGATTTTTACGAAATGTTTTACGAAGATGCAGTAACTGCATCGGAAGTTCTGGGAATTGCTCTTACCTCTCGTGATAAAAACAAGACAAATCCCATTCCTCTTTGCGGAGTTCCTTACCATGCAGTCAAAAATTATCTGAGTCGTCTTCTCAACGAGGGATTCAAAGTTGCAGTTTGCGAACAAGTCGAAAATCCCCGAGAAGCAAAAGGAATAGTCAAGCGTGCCGTGACCAGGGTGGTTACTCCGGGGCTTATTCTTGATGAAGATCAACTGGAAGCCAAAACTTCCAATTATATTGCTGCAATTTACTCATCCAATCCTCCTGCGGATTACGGTCTGGCTGTAAGTGATATTTCCACCGGTGAATTCAAAGTAGCTCATTTGAGCTCTTTCGATGAGGCATCTTCTGAACTGGCCAGGATCAAAGCCCGTCAGATAATTTCTATTGATTCTGTCCGCAGGCAATTTACCGATTCTTTTTTGTTCAATGATATTCTATGGGAATCAGCCGATGAAAAACTGCTGAATCTGCAAAGAGCTGAAGAATATCTCGAAAAGAGTGCCCGAATTGTTCCCGAAGAAGTAAAATCTTCCCCAAGTCTTACTATCGCCACAGCTGTTTTAATAGCTGAACTCCAGGGAGCTCGTCCTGCCGAACCTCTGCCACCCGTACGAATTATTCCTTATATACCAAGTGAATTCATGATTCTTGATGAAAGCACCATCTCCAACCTTGAGCTATTCGAAACCATTCGAGACGGCTCCAGGCAAGGGGCGTTGATTTCCGTTATGGATCAAAGTGTTACCTCCATGGGTGGTCGCAAACTCAAATCCTGGTTGCTCTATCCTTTGCTTGACATAAAGAAGATTAAAAAAAGACAGTCAGCCGTTTCGGTCCTTATTAAAGCAGCCGATTATCGGGGACAATTGCGCAATGTTCTCAGAAAATTGCCAGATCTGGAAAGGTTGGCTTCCCGGGTGGATCATCGAGTTGCTTCTCCTCGTGATCTGGGTGTTATTCTTGCCGGAATCAGGATTTTGCCGGAGATAGACAAATTGCTTGAAGCTATTTCCGAGGTCAAGACCAATCAACTTATCACTCCGAATAAGGATCAACTTGAAGATATCAGAGAAATTCTGGAAAAAACTCTGGTTGATGAACCTCCGGTCTATTTGAAAGACGGAGGAGTTATCAGAAAAGGTTTCAATCCGGAACTTGATAAATTGATTGACCTTTCCCGGGGTGGCAAAAATAAAATTCTTGAAATTGAAAAGCGAGAAAAGAAAAGAACCGGAATCTCAACCCTTAAAATAAAATTCAACAAAGTGTTCGGCTATTATATCGAAGTACCCAGAACCAAATCCGATGAAGTTCCGGATGATTACATCAGAAAACAAACTCTCAAGTCGTCGGAGCGCTTTGTAACTACAGAACTGGCAGAATATGAATCAAAAATCCTGGAAGCCGATGAAAAGCGGATTATTCTTGAAGAGGAATTATTCCTGGATTTGCGAGAAAAAATTGCCTCTGAAGTTGATAGAATTAAATATAAAGCTACTTCACTGGCAACCATAGATGTTCTTTCTTCTCTGGCTGAAATCGCCCACAAGAAAAACTATGTCAGACCCGAAATCAACAACAGTGATGTGATCAACCTGAAAAAGGCAAGGCATCCAGTTATTGAAACCCTCATGGGACAGGGAGAATTTGTTCCCAATGATATTGAGCTTTCCAACTCCAGTCACCAGATTGCTATTATCACGGGGCCAAATATGTCAGGCAAATCTACTATTATCAGGCAGACTGCACTAGCTGTTCTGCTGGCTCAGACCGGCTCTTTTGTGCCGGCCCAAAAGGCAGAGATTGGTATTTGCGACCGAATTTTTTCCCGGGTAGGCGCTTCTGATAATATTGCTCGGGGAGAAAGCACCTTCATGGTTGAAATGAAGGAAACAGCCAATATTTTGCAACATTCAACTTCGAGAAGTCTGGTTATCCTGGATGAGATAGGCAGAGGTACAAGTACCTATGATGGTGTTTCCATAGCCTGGGCAGTTGTGGAAGAGCTTCATGATGCCATTGGTGCACGTACTTTGTTTGCTACCCATTATCATGAGCTTACCGCTCTGAGTGATATAAAACCCAGGATATTCAATGCGGGAGTCAGTGTGAAGGAATGGAAGGACACTATTCTTTTTATGAGAAAACTGGTAATTGGAGCCGTAAATCGTTCTTATGGAATTCAAGTGGCTTCACTGGCTGGGGTTTCGGAGCGGGTTATCAATCGAGCCAAAGCAATTCTTGATTCTCTTCAGCAAGGGAAGAGTCTCACTATTCCTTTTGGAGGCGAGCACGTTGCCAATGATCAGAATCAAATGGCTCTTTTCCAGGCAGGTTCAGAATCTGGTAAACCACCAGATGCTGAGACAGAAAAATTGATTGATTTCATCAGTGATATAGACCCTGATAGTATAACTCCCAAGCAGGCACTTGATTTAATCTACACAATCAAGGAACACCAAAAGCAAATCAAGGATTGAGCATTTACCTTTTTTGTTTTGATTGTTCCTTTTTAGTACCCTTAGGATTTTTTCCTTTATAAAAAGACAATACAAGATAAGTTAATTAAAACGATGTTCAACCTGCAGCTTAAGGCTCAAGTTGATTTTGATAATTAACCTTAGCTCTTGAGAGCAGGTTAACTGGAAGGAGGAACTAAATGGCAAAAATTATTTCAGGAAAAGAAGCTGCTGCTTTGGTAAAACCAGGCTCAAGTTTAATGTTGTCCGGTTTTTTAGTAGTAGGGGCACCGGTTTATCTAATCGATTGCCTGGTTGAAAACGGTGTCGATTCTCTGCATGTTGTTACTATTTCCACCGATTATGACAACAAGGGGGTTGGTTGTCTCATTACCAGCAAACAGATTGAATCTCTGCAGGTTTCACATATAGGAACCAACAGAACTACCCAGAAACAATATAAAAACAAAGAGATATCCATTGAGTTTGTTCCTCAGGGAATTTTGGTTGAACGAATCAGAACTGCAGGTGCAGGTCTGGGAGGATTTTATTCTCCAGTTGGAGTTGGCACTACAGTAGCTGAAGGCAAAGAAACCCTGGAAGAGAATGGAAAAATTTATATTCTGGAAAGACCAATTTTGGCTGATGTTGCTTTTATTTCAGCCAAAAAAGCCGATAAACTGGGGAATCTTGTTTATCGGAGAACAGCCCGCAATTCTAATCCCTCCATGGCTATGGGTGCCACTATTACTGTGGCTGAAGTTGATGAAATTGTAGAACCTGGAGAAATCTCTCCCGAAAGAGTTGGTACTCCCGGTGTTTTTGTTGATTATCTGGTCAAGAAGGGAGCATAACAATGGATAAAAAACAAAAGAGAGAACGTATTCAAAAGAGAATAGCCAAGGAATTCAAAGATGGGGATTATGTCAATCTTGGCATAGGATTGCCCACGGGAGTGGCTGATTTTATTCCCGATGAAGTCACTATTCATTTCCAAAGTGAAAACGGTATCATGGGTGTTGGTCCCAAACCAGCCGCAGGAGAAGAAATCCCGGATCTCATCAATGCCGGGGGCGGACCAATAACAGCCAAGGATGGAGCTTCCTATTTTGATTCTGTTACCAGCTTTTCCATTATCAGAGGAGGGCATATTGACTTCACGGTTTTGGGAACTCTTCAGGTAGATGCTCAAGGTAATGTTGCCAACTGGTCTATTCCCGGAAAAATCGTGCCCGGGATCGGAGGAGCCATGGATCTCGTTTCAGGTGCAAAACAGGTGATTGTTGCCACTTTGCATCTGGACAAATATGGTAAATCCAAAATTCTGAAAAAATGTACCTTGCCCCTTACCGGAAAGGGTGTCGTCAATTTAATTGTAACCGACATGGCTGTTATTAAAGTTGTTGATGAAGGTTTGAAACTCATCGATATAGCCGAAGACACTACAGTGGAAAAAGTTATTGAAGCCACTGAACCTCAATTGATCATCCCCGATAAAGTAGGAATCTTTTCCTGAGCACAAAATTAACTCCCTTCCATTTTTCCCCTGAAATTACAGTTGTCTGCTTGTATTTTTTCCTAATGGTGCTATTTTACCAATATTCTTCTGCCTAAAAGTATATATGAGATTAGCTTATTAAGATTTTTGGCGTTGTTCCCGAAGTATTTTAAAGATTTAGATTCATTTTTTTTAATCAATCTGGAGTCAATCATGCGCATTTCAACAAGAGTCAGATACGGCACCAGGGCTCTCCTGGAACTTGAATATGGAGAAAATTTACCCCCAAAAAGTATTAATCAAATAGTTACTGAGCAGAAATTAGCCAAGAAATATCTGGAAAAATTAATGAATAAACTGAAAAAGGGGGGAATCATCAAGAGTATCAGAGGGAAAGGTGGGGGATATAAATTGTGTTGTCCTCCCGAAAAGATCAACCTTAAAGATGTTTACCTCGCTCTTGAAGGAGAAAAATACCTGGTAGAATGTCTGGATGAGGCTTATGACTGCCCGATTAGAGATGAATGCGTAACCCTTGATGTCTGGGCGAAGATCAACAATGCCTTTTTTGAAATTATCAAACAATATACCGTGGCCGATCTCAAAAAAGAAAAAAAAATCAAGGAATCTGAACGAGCCAATATGTTTTATATATAAAACATAACTTTATCCATAAAGGACAGTAATTATGAGTAAACTAGAAAACCGACGTCCCAAAATAGCCAAAGATATGACTCAGTTGATTGGCAATACTCCCCTGGTTGAAACAGCCAATGCCAATAAAAGGCTGGAAGCTAAAATAATTGCCAAACTTGAATTTTTCAATCCTCTTTCTTCAGTCAAGGATCGCCCAGCTTTTGCCATGATTCAACAGGCAGAAAAAGAGGGCCTGTTATCTTCGAAAACTACCCTGGTTGAACCGAGCAGTGGTAACACCGGAATTGGGTTGGCCTTTGTCTGCGCAGTCAGAGGTTATGATTTGGTCATTGTCATGCCCGATACAATGACCCTCGAAAGGAGAAAACTGCTGGCTGCTCTGGGAGCCAAAGTAGTACTTACCGATGGTAAAAGAGGGATGAAAGGGGCTATTGAGAAAGCTGAAGAACTGGCAGGTTCCAACAAGGACTATCTTATGCTTCAGCAATTTAAAAATCCTGCTAATGCAGAAGTTCACAGACAGACCACAGCTCTGGAAATTTTTGAAGATACCGAGGGCAAGGTCGATATTTTAGTGGCGGGTGTCGGAACCGGAGGAACCATAACCGGGACAGGGCAAAAACTCAAAGAGTTGAAACCGGAGGTTAGAATTGTAGCGGTTGAACCTCTAAATTCCGCTGTTTTATCCGGGGAAAAAGCAGGACCTCACAAAATCCAAGGTCTTGGTGCAGGATTTATTCCGGATATCCTGGAGACAGAAGAAATTGATGAAATTATCAAAGTAAGCAATGGAGATGCTTTCAAATATGCTCGCAAACTTGCCAGAGAAGAAGGCATCTTTGCCGGTATTTCCAGTGGAGCCGCCATGGCTGCAGCTGTTGAGCTGGCGGCACGCCCCGAAAATGAAGGACTCAACATAGTAGTTGTTTTCCCTGACACCGGAGAAAGATATCTCAGTTCTCCACTTTATAGTTAGAACACCACTTCTGGGATGGGAACTAGTTAGAACACCGACCAGTTTATTTTGCCGGCTTCGTGGGCAATCTATCTGAAAAATTGTAAAAACAGGGGAATGCTATTATATTAGATTTGGTAAAAAAAAATTAATTTTAAAAATTTGTGTACAAATCTGAACAGAAGTTTTTCTTGAAAGCTCTAATCCTGTTCATGCACAAGAGGAAACTATGAGATATAAACCTGTAAAATTCAAAGAAATCTATGCCGGCTGGAAAGAATTGCGTATTTTTTATCTGGTCTTGGGAATCAGTGGCGCTTTTATTCTGATTTCATTTTTAACTGCGATTATGGAAAGAGGAAGTCCTTTGTCAAAACTACTTCTGGATTTTCAGAAAATCAGCGTTTCTTCTATTTTTCCCTATCCATTTACCATTCAAAATATTATGTGGTTGATGTTTGGAATGGCTGTCGGGGATTCCTTCTACAGAAATCGCTGTGCCAATAAAGAACGGAATTCGACCAGGTTGAATTTGTTGCCTGAAACCCATAATGAAATCCTCACCCAGGAAAATTTGCCGGAAATCATGGAAAAATCTTATGTTTATTCCGAGAAGGACAAATTATTTCTGGCAAAATTAATCCATTCCACCGGGATGAGTTTTCAAACCCATGCATCAGCTCAGCAGGCTCATGAGGTTATGTCTTCCCAGGTTGAACTTGAATTACAGCGCTCCGATTTGAAATATACTCTTTTACGCTATATTGCCTGGCTTTTGCCAACCTTGGGTTTTATCGGTACTGTGGTTGGGATCTCGGCTTCCCTTGCTTCTTTGGAAGTGGTCAAATCTACTGCAATTGTGCAGCAGGAATCCAGCGAAAAAGAAGCGGCTTTGGGGTCGGTTGAAAAAGCATCCAGGCAAAAATCCTCTTCGGAAGAAGTTACCACCAAATTGGGAGTTGCCTTTAATACTAC
>JAQICJ010000205.1 GCA_027858615.1 Deltaproteobacteria bacterium | reverse complement strand
TTGTATCCGGTTTCGAAGAATCGGTCATTTCTTTTGGACTTGGTCCTGTTTTATCTTCTATTGGTACTTCCATATTTTTTTTATCATTTTCTTTTTTTATTCCAAAAGATTCCACAAGTTTTTCTTCCAACTGACTTAATTCTTCCTGCTTTGATTCGAGTTTTTCAAAAGCCTTTTCAATTCCTTCTTCATTACTGCTGGATATTTTTGCATTATCCAATAATTCTTTAAGCAGAATTTCTCTGGAATCCTGAACATCGGGCAAAGTTCCATTCTTTTCCTGTTCTTCCAGATCCGGCAAATCGTTCAAAGTAGAAATATTGAAAAATTTAAGGAAATCCTTGGTGGTTGTATAAATAAGCGGTCTTCCGGGTTCTTTGCGCCTGCCACTGATTTTGATAAGATCCCTGTCTATCAGCAATTTCAAAGAACTTTCAGATTTAACTCCTCTGATATCATTAATTTCACTCTGAGTAGCAGGTTGGAGATAAGCAACAATAGCCAGTGTTTCCAAAGAAGCCTGACTCAAGTTGAATTTTTTGGTTCCCAGAAACTTCTTTATCCATTTCTGATTCCGAGGTTTGGTCATAAACAGGTATCCGCCCTGAACTCGATTGAGCTTAATTCCGAGAACCGAATGAAGAGCAAAAATTGCCGAAATTGCTTTTTCAATATCTTCAATTTCATATTGGGGCAGTATTTCGTTAATTTTATTGATAGTTACAGGAGTATCAGCTGCAAAAACAATACTCTGAATAATAAAAACCAGTTCCCCGTCGGCATTTTCGAAACCTATGGAAGTTAATAGCTTTTTCATTGTAATTTCATGAGGCATAATAATATTCACTGTTTTTGATGAGATAAATTTTCTTGTTATTTTGCGACTGATGCAGATTTATCTGACCGGTTTTTGCCAGTTCAAGAGCAGCCAGAAAGGAAATAACCATACTTTCCAAATCTTTTTTCTCCAAAGTTGCTTCCAGCAGCAATTTGTCATTGTTTTCCAATTGTTCCAGAATCCAGTTGATTCTGGCCCCGAGATTAACTCTCCCTTCCAGTTTATCTTCAAAATCATAGGAAGGCATTCGAGCCAGAAGTTCTTCATAAATACTAACCAACTCTGAGGATGGCACCTTTTCGATATTATCAAGGGATTTATCATCTATGTTTATTGTACAACCACGACGCCAACCTCTGTCCTTGTCGGTAATTCTTTGGGAAAGCCAATGTGCTGCCCGTCTGTATCTCTGATATTTGATCAATCTTCTGGCCAGAATCACCGCGGGATCTTCTTCATCTTCGCTGTCATCGCTGTTTTCCTTTCTGGGAATCAGCAGATCGCTTTTCCACTTTACCAAGGTAGTGGCTATTACCAGAAAGTCGGTGGCAATATCTACTTTCATTTCCTGAAGTTTTTTCAGGGTTTGCAAATATTGTCCGGTGATGAAAGAAAGGGGTATTTCCTTGAGATCAAGCTCGTGTTTGCGGATAAGGTGCAAAAGCAGATCAAAGGGACCGCTGAAAAGATCTTCAATGGATACATCCAGATCCGGATTTAAAATAAGGTTGGTGGTCGCTGACAATTTTTAGCCTCCGAGAGTATAGGCTAATTGGATGAGAATTCTGGAAATAATGATGACAGGCTTGAAAATAAAAGACAACACCCCCGGGATAATCATCAGGGCAATCAGAATATAAAACCCGTAATTGCTTAAAAATTGTTTTATATGGTTATATTTGGAACTCAGATGGTTGAAAAGAAGATGAGAACCGTCCAAGGGAGGTATGGGCAACAGATTAAACAAACAAAGAACCAGATTCAACTGAATATAAAGCATCAGTGCCCTTTGCAACTGAAAAATTCCCTTGCCGGAATTGGTTTTGGTAAAGTGAAATACTACGGCCAAAGCTACAGTAAAAAAGAGAGCCAGAACTATATTCATGGCGGGTCCAGCTAGAGAAACCAAGGTATCCCCAAGGCTCATGGAAATGGAACGTTTGAAATGACGGGGACTGATTTCCACCGGTCTTCCCCAGCCAAAAAGCATTCCTGCTCCGCTGAAAATAAGTAGAGCCGGAATCAGCAAAGTCCCAAAAGGATCCATGTGAGCAATGGGATTGACTGTTACTCTGCCCTGGGAATCAGGGGTGGGATCACCTAGTTTATGAGCAACAATTGCATGGCCGAATTCATGCATTCCCACGGATACAATCAATCCGATCATCAATATAAGACCTTGTCTGATTTGCTCACTTGCCATTTTGCCACTGCTCCATTCAGGTAGTTAGGTAGTTCCCATCCCAAAGTTGAAAATTTTCTTTCCATATTTCAGAAAATCATCGAACTTCAATCTCGGCAATAATAAAACAAAAAATAAAATAAAACCAGAATTACCGGGAAAACATGGAAACCGACATCTTTCATTAAAAAAGGAATTGACCGGTTCCCATCTAGTAGTTAATAATTTTTCAAACAAATTCAAGCTGAACCAGCGGATAAATTGAAGTAATTGCTAAAATCTGAAAACAGTATCAACACTTGGTTACCATTTTATACCTGGTTTCCGTCCCAGAATGGGGGTTATTGACTGAGTAAGAAGTTTGCCTCAGATGCGCGCAGTAACTTCGCAGACATAGTTGATACTATTTCTAGAAGTTATGACAAAGCAGATGAGGTGAAATTCCGCTCTCAGACGATGACCTTTCTTTTTGGGACGGGAACTACCTAGTTCCCGTCCCAGAAGTGGGGTTTTTGGCTGGTGAAGAAGTTTGCCTCAGATGTACGAAGTAACTTCGCAGATATAGCCACTACTATTTCAAGAAGTTATGACAAAGCAGATGAGGTGAAATTCCGTCGCCAGACGATGACATCCATTTTTGGGACGGGAACTAACTATTGGGAAGTTGTATTTTTTTGTTAATTTCCTTGAAGAGTTCTGGTATTGTATTATCAGTTAATATTACTCAAACTTTTTGGACAATCATACGGCAAAAAGCTTGCAATAGTTGTATTACCCATTTCAGCCCAAACTGGATTGTCTTGAACAAATATTTCTACCTGGTTTTTATCGGGTTCATCCAAATTTCAATTTTTTGCCAACTCAACAATGGTCGGACATTATTGAGTTTCAATCTAAATTCAAATTATTATATCCATTGGTAATTCTGGAGAGTATATGTCATTTCGTTCCCCTCTGCTGGGATACAACCACAATTTAAAATACAAAGGAAGGATATTTCATATTCAAACTGAGGACTCAGGTGAAAATAACCCTCATATCTTCACCCATCTTTTTCATAATGGAATCATTATTTCCACCAAAATGAAAAAGTACGATGCTTTGCTCAGTAAAAACAACGTCAAAGAAGAGAATGTAGATACCTATGTACGCAAATTGATGCAGCTTCAACACAAAGATATGATGAAGAATCTCATCAAGGGCACCTTTGACAATAAAATCAAGCAGTTTTTCGGTTCTCTCGAACCCAGTGATGCTGAAACTTCAGGAGAAACCTCAACCGGAAATCAGGCCAAACCCGCTAAAAATCAAAATATCAATCTGAAAAACTCCAATTTCCCGCCTTCTGATATTTCTCAAAACAATTTAGCCACTGAAAATCCTGGCAAAAACTCTCTCGAATCCAGCCAACCTGATCATGAATTTGGCGGCAAAATTCCCACTCTGCCAGGACACAATCATCCCTCTTCCCATCCAGAAAATAAAAAAATACCGGGAAAAACAACCAAGTCTGCCAAAACAAACAAAAGAAACGCCGGGGATAATCCAGCAAAAACAGACAAAAACAGACCTGAAACCAGAACTGAAGGGTTATTATCCCTTTCCAGACGAAGCGAGCAAAAAAGAAAAAACAACAAATCCAAACCTGAAGCCGACGAAGATTTTCCTGTTACCATCGAAACAGTAAGTACTTATTTTTTTCAGGAAAAAGAAGATACCCTCATAGACAGCATGGATTGGATGAACGAAGATCTTGATTACGATCTCTCTGCAGAAAATGAAGAACCGGCAGAAAATCTCCAGCAAAACACCAATGAAGCTGAAGAGTTTTTTTCTGACATCAAAACAGATCCAGGACAAAACAGTTCAAAATCTGAAAGCCTATCTTCCAGTAAACAGAACTCTGAAGAAAAAGAAGAAGAAGAAAAGCCACCAGTAGTAGTTGTTTCACGTCCTGCTATTGTACTCACCGGAGATGATTCCAATTTCGGCTCTTTTTCCAATCACCGGCATTCCAGCTCCTCCCTTGATATTTTCAACAATCAACAGAGTAATTCCTCCCCTGATCCTGAAGAAAAACAAGAAGATCTTTCTGATCTCGAAAATTTCACCACTGGAGATTCCATTCTCACTGAAACATCCGGATTATTCAAACCTGAAGAATCTGAATCTGTCCCTGACGATATAGTTTCAGGAGAAAATCAGGATAATCAATCTATCGACGACATTATTCTTGATTTCCTGAAAAAACAATCAGATCTTGATCCTGAAGACCAGTAAATTTATCTCATCTGCTTTGTTGTAACATCTTGAAATAGTATCAACTATGTCTGCTAAGTTACTGGGCGCTTCTGAGGCAAACTTCTTACTCAGTCAATAACCCCCATTCTGGGAATGGAACTACCTGACATCTAAAACAAACTACCACTAATTCCAATTATTTTATTCTATCCGGTAAAAATTATGGACCTGATTTCCAAAGATGAATACAAAAGATTTAATCTCACCAGACTTCCCGATGGCAAAGAAGCAGTAAAAATTGAAATCAGTCTGAACAGCGGCTTTGCCGGACAAAGAGTAGATCTGGCCTTGAAAAAAGTCCTCAAAAGATATTCTCGGGAAAGAATTAAAAAAATTATTCAGAGTGGATTTTTTACCCTCGACGGTTCTGTCATGGCCAAACCGGCTCATAAAATTCCAGAAGAAGGGGCGCTGGTTACTTTTCTCAGACCCTTGCCTGAAGAACCTGAAGATGTTTTTGATATCCCAGTTATTTTTCAGAATAATGATTTTCTGATATTGAACAAACCGGGAAATCTCACTATTCATCCCACCTCCGGGAGATTCCGCCGTACTCTTACCTGGTGGATGTGGAAAAATGGTTTTGATGATTATATTATCACGCATCGTCTCGATCGGGAAACAGGAGGAATAGTAGTTTGTGCCAGACGAGGTAAAGTTGCAGCAAAGATAAAAGAAATTTTCCGCAGGCGGAAGGTTGAAAAAACCTACCTCGCTTTACTCAGGGGAATCCTTACCAGAAAAATTGAGCATCGGGGAGCTGTTGCGCCTGATGAAAATTCTCCCATTATTATCAAACAGAAAGTTGTTACAACCGGAGGGAAAAAGGCTCATTCAGTCTTTCAACCATTTTATTCCGGACAAAATACGACTATGGCAGGAATTTGCCTCCATACGGGCAGAATGCACCAAATCAGAGTACACGCCCAGAATCTCGGTTTTCCCGTCTGGGGTGATAAAATATATGGAGTTGAACCGGAAATTTATCTTGGTTTCACCAAAACAGGACCCCTGGAAAAATATAATCTGGTTACAGGCTATCATCGCCATCTTCTGCATTGTGCCCTCATCTCTTTTACCTGCAAAAAAAGAAAATTTGAGTTTTTTGCTCCCCCACCGGCTGATTTTAAAGAATTTTGCAATAATAAAGATATTGATTATGGAGGTGATCAGGAATTAAAGTCAAAACTCACTGAATTGACCGGACACAGATTTTCTGACTGATTGTTTTCAAGCTCCTCAAATTAAATATCAGGCCGTCCAAATTTTTTCCTGTCCCTTTTTGATCTGGCTGGTGGCATTTCTGGTATCCACAACCAAATTGGAATTTTCAACTATCGCCTCAAAATCATAACTTGAATGGTCCGTCACAATGAGAGCCAGATCATATTTTGCCAGACTGGCGGAAGAAAGAGGAACTGATTTTCTGATGAATTTATAGTTTCTCATGGGAGAAACCTTGGGTATCTGTGGAATATGGGGATCATTATATTCTACTTTGGCTCCGCCTTTCTCAAGCAGTTCCATTAACTTCAAAGAAGGTGATTCCCTCAGATCATCAATATCCCGCTTGTAAGCCATGCCCAGAATCAGAATTTTTGCTCCTTTGAGGCTTTTCTCCTTGCTATTCAATGCTTCCACTACTTTATCCCTGACAAACTCAGTGACTTTGGCATTTATTTCCCCTGCCAATTCAATAAAACGGGTGGGAAAATTATATTCTCTGGCTTTCCAAGTCAGATAAAAAGGATCAATGGGTATACAATGTCCTCCCAGCCCCGGTCCCGGATAAAAAGGATGAAAACCGAAAGGCTTGGTAGAAGCGGCTTTGATGACTTCCCAGATATTTATATCCATTCTGTCTGCCAGCATTTTAAGTTCATTGACCAGAGCAATGTTGATATTACGATAGATGTTTTCCACCAGTTTGGTCATCTCGGCTGTTTTCAGGGAAGAAACAGGTACTGTTTTTTCGATAATCTGGCTGTAGAGAAGATTACCTAGTTCAAGACTTTCCGGGGTGGAACCACCAACCACCTTTGGAATAGTGGAAGTTGAAAAATTTTTATTTCCGGGATCTTCTCTTTCAGGGGAATAGACCAGGTAGAAATCCTGATCTGCCTTCAACCCTGAAGGATTCTGCTCCAGAATCGGTTTCATTACTTCTTCTGTAGTCCCTGGATAAGTAGTGCTTTCCAAAGCAATAATCTGGTTTTCCTGCAGATAATCCTTGATTGAAGTACAAGTATCCCGAATATATTTCATCTCCGGTTCCCGATAGCGGTTCAGAGGAGTGGGAACACAGATGATAACTGCATCAACCTCGGCAATTTTGGCAAAATCCACTGTGGGTTCGAACTTGCCTGTATTAAGCAAACGGGTGGTCAACTCAGAACCGATATGTTCAATGTAACTTTCGCCGGCAAGAAGTTTGTCGACTTTTAACTGATCTATATCAAAGCCAATAACCCTGAAGCCCTTCTTGCCAAATTCGACAATCAAAGGCAGCCCCACATATCCCAGTCCCACAACTCCGATTGTAAAGTCATGATCAATAATTTTCTTTTTTAATTGGTCTATCTTGTTTTTCATTTTTTACCTCAGATTAGTATTCGCGAAAAATTGTTATTCTGTGTTATTTAGTTTAAATTACATATTAAATCATAGTATTGAAGTAGTTAAGGAAAATGTCAGGCATTTCCAACTTATTCAGTTAATTCCCATCTCAGAATGGGTTTTTGACTGGATAAGAAGTTTACCTCAAAGAGCAACACTAACAAAGGGATTCCAGAAAGTAATGTAGACATTTTCATATTTAAAAAGATTTACAGATTCTTCCCAAATATTTTCATATTGTGCTTTAAGCAGATCCAACCCGTATGGTTTCAACAAATCCAGACAACGATCAAAAATCATGAAATTCAGGGCAATATTCTTTTGCCGGGCCAGATGAAGCCTTTTCAATAGACCGGATTTACGGGGATAGGGATCAAAATCACTGAAAATAGTTATATTCTTGATATTTCTGGATAAAACCAGATCCAGGCTTTTCCCGAGACCACTGTGATGGGAATTGGTGTTGGGAAGTTCCATGCCGGTTTTGTAACACAATTTCAATATTTTATTTTCAACAATGCCCCGATGATACTGGTTGATTTTCTTTAAACCGGGAGGATAATCGAGTTTCTGGTTAAGCCTGTCAAGTTTTTTCAACAACAGGGAAGATCTCTTGCCTGTATGAAATTCAGGAAGTGATTTAAAGCTTCCGTAATTCCATCTCAGGTGAGAATTCAACCTTTCAAGTAAGATATCAGGATAGTTTAAACCCTTTTCGCTGGCAAGATAGCGATAAATGGAAAGTTTTTCCACAATTGAATTTACCTGGGGGTTTTTATAATGGACCCGGATCTCTTCGTCAAAAGCTATCAACTCCGTTTGTATTTCTTTAATTTTTAATTCTTTAAGTAGAGAAGGCAGTACAAAAGCGATCTGATCGAAGGGAGCTTTGCCGGGTCTGCCTCTGAAGAGACTTTCCGAAACATCAATCAAAACAGCCTGTCTGGAAATTTTCTGGGGATAAGAAAGAACCACCACTGGTTTCCTTTTCCTCAAGGAAGCCGAAGTTGAGATGGATTTCCAGGGATCTCCGGTCACATAATCTCGCAAATAAGCAAAATCTCCGCCTCTTGAAGGCAAAGGGTATCTTGACGGTTCACTCTTTCTGGTGGCAGCTTTGAAATTGATTTTGCTGATCTCGGCCTCACAGTTCAAAACAAAGGGCATGACAAAATAAAACCTTTTGGGACGGAGATTGAATGCCGGATAGATCACCACCGAAAAACCATGAAAAAACAATTGACCTGCACGCAGGGGAACAAGTTTGATTTTCAGTTCTTCTCTGGCTCGATCCCAGATAGTCAATTTAAAAGGAGGAATTGGTTTTATCCCCGGACCGGTTTTCAATTCAACAATTACATTGTCAAGAACATAGGGCATGGGATTTTCCAAAACTATTCCAAAATCGATCTCCTTGTTCACCCTGATGGTATTTTTAACCGGATATATGTATGCTTTGAGTGAATCCCGCTTCATTGTGCTGAAAAGAACCTTTTCTTTGAGCAGGGTATATACCAGAATTGAAAAAGGAACACATCCCAGCAGAACAATTTCAGCTCTCAGGGAAATTGCTCCGGTAATAATAATCAGAATTCCCCCCAAAGCCAAAAGAGTCGTTTTATATTCTCTGATTTTTAATTTTCTGACAGCACTGATGTCCTCACTCTTTTCCGGTTCGTAACAATCCCGGGACCAAAACTGCTTCTCTGGAATCATATGAGAATTTCCAATTCTTTCAAAGCTTCAGTTATTAGATTTTCGGGTTTTATCCCTGACATCTGTGCTTCGTAAGTTAAAACCAGACGATGGGATAAAATTGATGCTGCCAGAAATTTTGCATCATCGGGAATTCCATAATCTCTTCCCTCCAGAGCAGCTTTTGCTTTGAGGGCTCTTAAAAAAGCCAATCCTGAACGAGGGGAAGCTCCCAGTTTTATCTGTTGATGATTTCTGGTCCAGCGAACTATTGCAAGAACATAACGCATCAGAGAATCACTGAGATTTACTTTTTCTACAGCTTTCTGAGCCAGAATAATAGCCTGACTGTTCAAAAAAGGTTCGGGCATACTTGGAATAATATGATGGGTCTTCATCATTTCAAGTTCTTCAGATTTGGCTGGATAACCCAGTTTTATTCTAAGTAGAAATCTATCTACTGTTGCATCAGGCAAAGGAAAGGTTCCGGCAGATTCTTTGGGATTCTGGGTAGCCAGAACAAAGAAAGGCTCTGACATTTTATAGTTGTTATTCTGAATAGTTACTGCTTTTTCCTCAAGAGCTTCCAACAGAGCCGACTGGGTTTTTGCCGGGGCCCGGTTGATTTCATCAGCCAGGAGAATCTGAGTAAAAACAGGACCTGGTATAAATTTCTGTTCGCTGAAATCTGCAGAAGGGATAATGGTGCCTGTAATGTCCGAAGGCATTAAATCGGGAGTGAACTGGATGCGTCCCGATTGGCATCCGGTAAGGGATGAATAAAATCTCACCAGAGTAGTTTTGGCTACTCCCGGAACTCCTTCCAACAAAATGTGTCCGGAAGATAATAATCCAATGGTTACCAATTGTGCAATCTCTGGAGGGCCAAAAAAATACTTTCCCAATTGCCGGTGAAGATTACTAAATATTTCTGATAGTTGTTCCATGTTATCAAACATTGATTATGAAAATTATTCCTTTCTCTTTGACCTTGATTTTTCAGTCTCAGCCAATAAATCCCAGTTATCAAGTTTTCAGTTATATAGTTTTTACCACCTTCTTTCCACAAATATTTTATTTCCCCCCGGACTGGGAGTCGTTTAATTTCCCTCAGGATAAATGCAGACAGGGCAGCAGTAGGTTTCCCGAATCAGGAAAAACAAGACTAGTATTATTTTCGGATAAATTGCCATGAAAGTAGTTTGTGGTTGATACCCGGGTGCTAAAATTATAGAATATTGCAAAAGTCGGGAAGCATCTAATCCTCATTTTGAACAAAAGGACAATTGACGATAATTTGAAGTTGGTTATTATATCTCCATGAAAACTACATCCAAAACAATCCCTTTTTTAATCCTGTTCTTGTTTGCAACTGTTTGTTCAGCCAGGAAACGAAAAGTAAAAACCTATCAAATAAAAGGCTACATTAAAGCCGAATTTACTTCACCCAAAGCAAAAACCATCAAAAAAGTACAATACCTGAGGCGCCTGCAAAGACAAGCCTATTGGCGTTACTATGACCCTTTTATCGTTGTACGCAATAAAATTTCGCTGCGTGATAAATTTACCCTGGTTCTTGTTGAAAGCCAAAAAACAGCCAAAAAAAGAAAAAAGAAAAATTTCAAATATCCCATCAAAGATGAAGATTCTGTCAAATATCTTGGTTCTTCTTTCAGTCCTCCCATTAAAATCCTCCATTCACAAACCGGACTAAAAGTTTACAACAAACTCATGAGGAAGGTTGAGATCTATTCTGTACAACTGAAAAACGGAAAACAAATGAAGGGTGCACCTGAAAAGATAGCTGAAGATGCAGGTGTTGTTTACCCTTTAAAAACTCAAATTTTTTCTGAAGAAGATAAACTCAAATCACGTCTTTACCATTTGCGCATCAAAAATGACAAATACAGCAAAGGAAAAGTACTTAAAGTTAATTCCCCTTTGTTTACCAACATTTCCAACTCAGGTTATTTTACAATTCAGGGTTTGTTTCCAGGAACTTATACTCTTTACCTTCTTTATGAAGGCAAAATTGTCAAACAACAAAAATTAGAGATTTCTCGCAGAAAACGTCGCAAAAATAATCAGATCAGCATATCGGTAAAAGTTCCTTTTAAAGTACTAACATTCTGAGGTTACAATGTTTTTATCCAAAATATGGATTCTATTCATTTCATTCATTTCCATTCTGGCTCTAGCTGGTATTTTAGTAGCCAACAAACCATCCGAGTATTTCCACGAGCGTGAATACCGGGAAAAAATAGTAGATTTTTTCCAAGCTGCTGTGGATAAAGAAATTGAATGGGAAAGCCGACAAATCCTTGATTCACTTGGTAGAATAAGACTTGATAGCAGAATCGTAAAAGTTCTTGATGAAAAAGGGGATACCAACCCCTTAAAAAAACCCTTTCAGAATTTTGCCAAAAAATTAAATATTGATCATCTGCTGGTACTTAATCCCAAAGGAAAAGTTCTGATTTCCCACAAAGACATCCCTAAATCTTTTGCCGGTTATCCTGCTTTCAAAAATTCCATGAAGGGATTTCATTCAGACAATGCCCTCAAAATCGGCGATTCCATGTACCAGATTTTCTCTGTCCCAGTATTATCCAAAGATCACAAAAGAATAGTCGGAGTACTTGTTGGTCTGCGCAAAATGGATGTGGAATTTCTCGAATTCCATCTCAGCCGCATGGGTTTCGAAAACAAACGCAAAAGAAAAGTTGAGATGGCTCTATTTGTCAAAAATAAAGCTAAATTTGTCACCAAAAAATCAAAATTATGGGATGAAATGAGCTCAATTTACAAAGAGCACAAAAAAGATATCAGAGATATCGATAAAGGCTTTACTCCGACCATTGTTGTAGAAAAAGGCGGTAAACGCTATGCCGTAATTCTCAGCGCAGTCCGGGGAGCCGTTACTGTTCCCAAAATCGAAATGGATAAAGAATTGCCTGAATTTCAGGATACGGGAACCTATTATGCTATTGCCTTCAGAATGCCTCAAAAACATGGTTCCATGGCATTTCTAAAAAAAGTAATTCCCCAGGATAAACTGCTGGAGGGATTTCCCTGGGTTCCTTTTATTATCGGGGCTATTTTTATTATGATTCTGGGGATTTTGCTTCTCGTTTTAGAGGGGGATCTTCCCATGAAAAAAATGATCAATCGAGCTAAAAATCTGAGTCAGGGAGAATTTATTCTCTTCAATGACCAGGAATTTTCCGGAAAATACAGAGCTCTGTCAATTGCCATTAACGAAGCCTTGGAAAAAGCCCGTGAAAGCGGTGGTGGCAATAATATCAAAAAGAAAAGCATGGATGAAATACTGGGAACAGATGATGAAGATCATCAACTGCCTGAAGGAGGACCTCCTCCTCCACCGGTCAAAGGCAAACCAATCAAATACCCTGAGATGAAAAAGGTAAAATTAAATGGTAAACCGTCTTTACCCGATCTTCCCAATGCCAAAAAAACCAAAGAAGACAACGTCCAGCAAAATCAAAAAACAGCCAAACCCGAGAAACAAGTTGAACCTGAGATTGCACCTACCGAAGACCAAGGAATTTCTCAGCCTCAACCTCCCGGACCTGAAGAAGATCCCGGAGAATACTTTTCTCTCATTACTGAAAAGTTCAAAAATCTCAAACTCAAATTGGAAGGAAACCTTGATAACTTTGATGAAGTTAAATTCATGCAAAAACTCAATAGTTCAACCCAGAATATAAGAACCAAAAAGAAATGTGACAAAGTAAAACTGGTAGTCTACGAAAGAGAAGGCAAAGCCGGCCTCAAAGCACTTCCTGTTAAATAGTTCCCCAACTAACTTTCGTTTTTTTGCTGACAACTTCTATCCCCATTTCTTTCTCCCATTATTCATTTTTATAACCAGCTCTGTTTCAAAGGAGTAAACAATGCATAATTTTGAATTTTATAATCCCGTCAGAATTATATTTGGCAAAAACAGTATCAAAAAAATCCCCAACTTCATCGATAAAAATTTTAAAATCCTTCTCACTTATGGAGGAGGTTCAATTAAAGAAAATTTTATTTATGAAGAAGTAAAAAACACACTTGCCAATTACAATATTGTGGAATTTGGAGGGATTGAACCCAATCCAAAATATGAAACTCTGATGAAAGCAGTCAAAATTGCCCGCAACGAAAGTATAGACTTCATTCTGGCCGTAGGAGGCGGTAGTGTTATTGATGGCACCAAGTTCATCAGTGCAGCTATTGATTTTGATGGAGATCCCTGGGATATTCTTTCCCGCCATGCTTCTGTAAAAAGTGCAGTACCATTTGGTACAATTCTCACTATAGCTGCTACAGGTTCAGAGATGAACGAAGGGGCCGTTATTTCTTGTGCAAAAACAAATGAAAAACTTGTTTTCAAATCTGAAAAGGTTTTTCCCCAATTTTCAATCCTTGATCCACAAACAACCTTTACTCTTCCCAAAAAACAAACTGTAAACGGTATTGTTGATGCATTTATTCATGTACTCGAACAATATCTGACCAAGCAGGTTAATTCTCCTTTGCAGGACAAACAAGCCGAAGCAGTACTTAAAACAATCATTGAGGAATCCCCTAAAGTGCTTGAAAATCCAAAAAACTATGAAGCTCGTGCTAATATTATGTGGTGTGCCACCAACGCTCTCAATCGTACCCTCGGAGTAGGCGTGGTACAAGACTGGTCCACCCATATGATTGCTCACGAACTGACTGCTCTGTTCAAACTTGATCATGCCCGTGCCTTATCTTTGATATTGCCATCTTTGCTCAGAATTCAAAAAGAAGAGAAAGCGGATAAACTCTACCTTTATGGTAAGGAAATTTGGAACCTCAAAGGCACTAAAAACACCGTCATCAAAGAAGCAATCAATAAAACAGAAGAATTTTTCAGAAACATGGATGTTAAAACCAGAATCTCCGAATATGATATTCCCCAAAAAGAACTTCAAATAATTCCGGCACTATTCAAAGAAAGAGGGATCAAATTAGGAGAAAATAAAGATATCGATGCTGAAAAAATTGCTAAAATCCTTGAAAATGCTTACTAAAACAACATATATTTTCTGCTTGCTGTTCTTTTTATTCTCAACAACAGGGTGTAAAAATATTA
This sequence comes from Deltaproteobacteria bacterium, assembly GCA_027858615.1. Taxonomy (GTDB): domain Bacteria; phylum Myxococcota_A; class Polyangia; order HGW-17; family HGW-17; genus JAQICJ01. The sequence continues at coordinate 8,631 of JAQICJ010000205.1, read as the reverse complement.
CCTCTTCCCATAATCATGGTCAGCAGAGGATTATTTCTCTTTCCCCCTCCCTTACTCAAATGGTTTTCAAGCTTGATTCCGGTAAAAAACTAGTAGGCGTAACTAGATATGATTATTTTCCATCTGAAGTAAAAAAAATTCCCAAAGTTGGAGGTTTTTTGGATGTCGACCCTGAAAGACTGTTATCCTTCAAACCTGATCTGGTTTTACTCACAGAAATGCATCTGGATTTGAAAAGGAAGTTGGATAAATATAATATTGAGTCTCTGGTATTGAAAACCAGGTCCATCGAAGAGGTATACAAATCTCTGAAACAACTGGGCAAAAAACTCAATAAGAGTACACTGGCAAAAAAATTAATCGTTTCTCTCAAAAAAAATCTAAAACCAAAAAGCTGTAAATCAAAACCCAGAGTATTAATCACCCTCGGGCATGCAGATAACTCCCTTAAGAATATCGTAGCGGCAGGACCGGGAACTTATCTTGATCAACTGTTGAAACTGGCAGGTGGGAAAAATGCTGTTAACAAGGGTCCGGCTTCGTATCCAAACCTTGGGCTGGAATCAATTGTGCAATTATCTCCAGATATTATTCTGGACATTGTCAAAACCGGCAATGAGAAAAAGGATGTCTGGACAAAGGTTCCTTTTAAGAATGAGCCGAAAATCTTCCCGCTATCATCTCCTCACATAAGTTCTCCGGGAGTTAAAATGCCGGAAGTACTCAATCTTTTCCACAATAAAATCTGCAAATGAATAATGATGAGGAAACACTTGACCCGTTCTGGTTTTTGTATTTATAGTAGGGTGTTTGACAAATAACTTACCATTTTATCAACCATATTCTTACAGGTGTACAATGAAAAACAAAGTGAAAATTAATCCAGCAAAAGGCAAATTAGGTGTATTAATCCCTGGTATTGGAGCGGTTTCAACTACCTTTATCGCAGGGGTGCTGGCTGTTCGTAAAAATCTTGGAATTCCATATGGTTCTTTAACTCAAATGGGCAGAATCAGGCTTGGTAAAAGAACTGAAAATCGTCATCCTCTTCTGAAAGATTTCCTCCCTCTTACCGATTTAAACGACATTGTTTTCGGTGGCTGGGATCTTCACGGCGAAAACGCTTATAATATTGCTTGCAAATCAAAAGTACTCGCATCCGATCTTCTTGATAAAATCAGACCTGCTCTCGAAAAAATCAAACCGATGAAAGCCGTTTTCGATAGAAATTTTGTCAAAAACCTGGACGGTGCCCATGTAAAATCCGGCAAAAACAAAATGGAACTTGCCCGGCAACTTATGGACGACATTGAAAGATTCAAAAAAGAAAACAAGCTTGATCGAGTTGTCACTGTCTGGTGTGCATCAACCGAAGTTTTTACCCAAATTAAAGATGTACATCAAAATATCGAAGCATTTGAAAAAGGTCTGGTAGAAAACAGCCCTCATATTTCCCCTTCCATGATTTATGCTTATGCCTGTTTGAAAAGAAATTCACCCTTTTTGAACGGAGCTCCCAATCTCAGCGTTGATATTCCGGCTCTCACAGAACTGGCTGATCAAAATAAAATTCCCATTGGCGGCAAGGATTTCAAAACCGGTCAAACCTTGATCAAGACTATTCTAGCTCCCGGATTAAAATCACGTCTTCTTGGCGTCAGAGGATGGTTCTCCACCAATATTCTGGGCAACCTTGACGGAAAAGTCCTTGATGATCCCGGCTCCTTCAAAACTAAGGAAGAAAGTAAATTATCGGTTCTTGATTCAATCTTCAACCCTGATCTTTATCCCGAACTTTACGGAGATATCGACCACAAAGTAAGAATCAACTACTACCTGCCTCGAGGAGACAACAAAGAAGGCTGGGATAACATTGATATTACAGGCTGGATGGGTTATCCAATGCAGATAAAAGTCAACTTCCTCTGTCGTGACTCAATTCTGGCTGCTCCTATTGTGCTGGATCTGGTTCTGTTGACCGATATTGCCCACAGAGCCAAAATGTATGGGATCCAGGAATGGTTGTCTTTCTATTGGAAAAGCCCTCAGACCAAAGTGGGTCTGCCACCTGTTCATGATCTTTTCAAACAATTATCCAAACTCGAAAACACCCTGCGTTTCCTCATGGGAGAAACTCTGATCAACAACCTTGGTCTTGATTACTATTACGGGGAAGATCTGGATATAGACAGCAGCAAAGAAAAATAATTCTGAATTATTTATTTGCTTTCTTCTTTTTTGCTTTTCTTTTCAGCCTTTTTATCAAGTTCAGCCTGGGGAATTACCAAACGCTCAACTTTTTCGCCATTTACATAGATTAAATAGTACTTTTCATCTTTATTCTGGTTGTAAAATGGCAATGTATTGGCTGTATTAAAAGTTAAACAGCCCTTTTTATCTGTTTTGCCGGCATCATGATATCCGGTTTTAGTAAGAATTTCTATTTTATATCCATCACCAAGGTTTTCCCTGCCACAGGCGTATTCTTTGTTGTTTACCACTTCCCTGATCTGTCCAACTTTTTGAGTTTCTTCCTTTTCTTTCAATTTATTCCAAAGAGCGTAACCAGCCAGGATACCCCCAGGAGCAAAAAATACTGCAGTCCCCACGGAAAAGTGGATAGCACTTGCGCTACCATCGCTTTTGAAAAAACCAAGGTAATAAGAAGGAAGGGCCAGGGACATTACTATTCCACCAATCAACATATAATAATTGGCAGAAGAGTATTTGGTAGTTTTGGAAATGGACAAGGATTTGACATCATATTGGACTCTCGAGCAATACATCTGTTTGTAGAGTTTTAACTTGATTAAATTATCCCTGAATTTACTTTCCATTTTAATGGTGTTCCTGGAATTATTTTTTATTTTCACCTCATAAAAGAGGTGTTTCTGCCTGGGACTGGACCAGGTTCTTCTCTTCAGACAGGAAGAAAAAACAAATACAGAAATTAACAAAAGCAGATAAACGTGTTTCATATCTTTATTCGACAATAAAACGAGCCTTGAGTTGTAATTGTTTTAAGAATCCAAAAACAATACAGTTAATAGAATTATTCTGGAAGGAATCATGGCAACTCCAACAATATTTCGACCATTGCAAATTACCGGTAAATTTATCTTTGTTTATTGCCAACCTCAAAGAAAAACTAATAAAACATATTCCCGATAAAATATCCAGCTTGAACTAATTAGTTTCCAGGAAGAAAAATTTATTTTCCACCTTGGTAAACATCTTGAATTCTTTTTTAATTTTGACGGAAATAATTGAGGGGGTGGTGACAATAGAAAGGAAACTACAAATTATCTGCTCTTTCAATTTTGATGTCATTCATCTGATTTTCTTCGATTATTTGGAAATATTCATTTTCCACCTTCAAAACAACCTGCTCAAATCGATCGATGAATTCATTTATTTCTTCCCGGGTGATGTTCAAAGCAGGAATCATGTTGATGATATTTTTAAAGGGACCTCCCCTTTGCAACAAAAGCCCTTCCTTTAAACCGACATGCTGTATTTTTTTTGTTTCTTCTGTAGCAGGATCACCATTGGGAAGATTGAACTCAACACCAATGGCTAGAGCCATTCCATCAATATTGGCCACCATGGAGTTTTGGGAAAATCTGTTTTCAAGTTCTTTTTTGAAATAATTACCCAGAATTTCAGAACGTTCACAGAGGTTTTCATTTTCAATTACTTCCAGGGAGGTTATAGCTACCCCACAGGCAAGTGGAGCTCCCGCAAAAGTTGAACCCAGGGTTCCCGGACGAACAATTTCCATAATTTCTTTTCTGCCCAGGATTGCACTAAGGGGCCACATACCTCCAGCCAAGGATTTGGAGAGAAGAATGATATCGGGAACAGTATCATAGAGCTCACAAGCAAACATGGAACCGAGTCTGCCCAGTCCCATCTGAATTTCATCAGAAATCAGCAAAATACCATGTTCATCACACAGTCTTCTCAGTTTTTTGTAAAATCCTTCTGGGGGCAGAATATATCCTCTTGCACCAAGAGCGGGTTCCACAATAATTCCACCAATATCATGTTTATTTTCCAACAAATCCTTGAGAGAATCCATACATTCAAAAGAACAACTGCTTTTTTCCTTGCCCAGGGGACAACGATAACAATAAGGGTAATTGGATTGATAATAATCACGGGGAACATTGAAAAGATGCTGAAAAGTATCAGCATTGTACATGGAAAGAGATCCTGTACTTCTTCCATGAAATGAATTTGTAAAAGAGATAACCTTAGATTTGCCAGTATAGGCACGAACCAGAATTTTAGCCCCTTCAACCGCTCGAGCGCCACCAATGTCAAAATGAACCAAAGTATCAGGAATTGGGGACATCTTGGAAAGTTTTGCAGCCAATTCAATCTTGGCATCAGAAAGAGTTGCACTGGTATGAGTGAGGCGATTTGCCTGATTCAAAAGGGATGCAACAATTTTAGGATGGGTATGTCCCTGATTTAATGCACTATATCCTGATACCATATCAAAATATTCATTACCGTCTGGATCATAAAGACGCACGCCTTTTCCTTTGACGAAAAGAGGAGTGTCTTCTTCGGGAAAATATTTATAAGAGTTATCCATTCTGGCTAATGAATTCTCAGCTATTTTAAGATATTTTTCTTTTTTTGTCATAATTAGATCTCTTTCACATAAAATTATCGAAACGATAAACCCAATTTTTTTCTGGGATATTAAAAACCGTTTAGTTTATAGATTAATGACTCAATACTCATACCCGCAAGTACCAAGCCAAATCCATTATTCTAGAAAATTATTTTTCTCACACAAAGGTGATTTTGACAATTTTTTTCTTCGATCTTCCGAATATCCCCCTGTTTATCTTAAAAGCTTTACTTCTTAAGTCCCTACAAATAATCAAGAATACATCAAACCAGAAAGCTATCGTCTGAACCGGTCATTTTAACCCATCTGCTTTGTCATAACTTCTTGAAATAGTGTCAACTATATCTGCGAAGTTACTGGGCGCTTCTGAGGCAAATTTCTCATTCAGCCAAAAAAACCCATTCTGGGATGGGAACCAGGTAAACAGCGTGAACACATCTGTATCTCCATCCAACTTTAACCCCCTAGAACAATCATTTTTTTGAAAAAAACTTAAAAACTGTTGATTATTTTCACACTGAATGAATATTTCACAATTTAACCTTACAGATGTTCAAAACAGCAAGGATCAGAAAATATGATGTCTTCCCCTGCAATCTAATCTTAAATGATAATAATTAATGGATTTGCTCAATAATCTTTTTAAATCTTCCTATGAACTCTTCTACTTCTTCTTTAGTTATAATCAGAGCTGGAATCATATTGATGATATTTTTACCGGGTCCTCCCCTTTGTAGTAAAACACCCTCCTTGAAACTCAAATGTTGAATCTTTTCACAAAGATCACCGGCAGGAGAACCATCTTCGAGGATAAGTTCCAATCCTATTGCCAAACCCATTCCATCGATATTTCCAAACAGAGGATGATCTGCAAATTCATCCCGGAGCCTTTCCAGAAAATATTCACCTACTATTTCAGATTTCTCACACAGATTTTCATTTTCCAGAACCTCAATGGAAGTAAGGGCTACCCCACAAGCTAAAGGAGCTCCTGCAAAAGTTGATCCCAAAGTGCCAGGTCCTATTCTTTCCATAATTGCTTTTTTACCTAAAATAGCACTCAGGGGCCACATACCTCCAGCCAATGACTTGGACAGCAGAATCAAGTCGGGAATGGTTTCAAACTTGTCACAGGCAAACATTGCTCCAAGTCTGCCCAACCCCATCTGAATTTCATCAGAGATGAAAAGTAACTCATGTTCATCACAAATTCGTCTGATCTTTTTGTAGAATTTTTGAGGTGGAAAAATATACCCTCGTGAACCCAGAGCGGGTTCAACAATTATTCCACCAATATCATTGTTGTTGTCCAGAATATGCTGTATCTTATCCAGACACTGATAATTGCATGATTCTATTTTCTTCCCTACCGGACAGCGATAACAATATGGATAATGTGTCTTGTAATAATCTTTGGGCACATTGAGCAAGTCTTTGAAATCATCAGCATTATAAAGGGATAAGGAACCAGCGGTACGCCCATGATAGGAATTATTGAAGGAGATCATTTTGGATTTTCCTGTATAGGCTGTTGTCAGTATTTTTGCTCCTTCAACAGCTCTTGATCCACCAATATCAAAATGAACAACAGTATTAGGAATAGGAGACATATTTGCGAGTTTTTCAGCAAGTAGAACTTTTGCATCAGAAAGAGTTGCACTGGTGTGGGTAAGACGATTTGCCTGCTTGAGCAAAGATGATATAATTTTTGGATGGGTGTGTCCCTGATTGAGTGCACTGTAACCAGAGACCATATCCAGATACTCTTTACCATCAGGATCGTATAATCTTACTCCTTTTCCTTTTACAAAGACTGGAGTATCCTCTTCAGGAAAATATTTGTATGAGTTATCCATTCTAGCAAGGGATTTTTTGGCAAGATCAAGATATTTTTCTTTTTTTGTCACTATTAATTTCCTTTTCTCTGTACAAATACTAATCCTGATTTCACTTTACTTTTCAATATTTTCAACCAATACCCTCTACTCTGAAACAAGAACTGAATATAGTCAAAAATTAAAATTAATCAAAGTTAAAATTTAATCAACTTCCGTCGGAGAAATATTTTGGAGGCTCCAGATCGTAGGTTTCTGGCTGAAAGAAATCATCTGTCATATCGTCAAAACCATTTTTGAGCAGTTTGGTTTGAACATTGGGAATAATCCCGGTTGGTGTATGATATCCGTGAACATTACCTTCTTTGTCTATACCTGTCTGATTGAAAACGAAAATATCCTGAACTCGATAATCTCCTTTTTCATTGAGTGGCAAAACTTCACTGACATGGGTAATTTTTCTGCTGCCATCAGAAAATCTGGAAGAAGAAACAACGTAGTGAATAGCAGCTGCCACCTGTGCTCTGATAGCTCTAAGTGGTAATTCAACTCCACTGAGCAACGCCAAACTTTCCAATCTCGCCAATGTTTCTTTTGGCGTATTTGCGTGTGTAGTGCACATTGATCCACCATGACCGGTATTCATTGCTTGTAACATATCAAAAGCTTCTCCGCCTCGAACCTCACCAATAATTATTCTGTCCGGACGCAGACGAAGACTTGAATGGAGCAGATCTCTCATCAAAACTCCATATCTGCCCTTTTCATCAGGCGGTCTTGATTCAAGTGGAACCAGATGATCCTGATTAAGTTGCAATTCTGCACTGTCTTCGATGGTAATTATACGTTCACTGTTGGGGATAAAAGAGGAGATCACGTTGAGCAAAGTTGTTTTACCAGAACCTGTACCTCCTGATACAACAACATTTTCCTTAACCAGAACACAACTTTTAATAAAATCTGCCATTTCTTTGGAAATAGATCCAAATTCTATCATCTGCTCAATAGTCAGTCCCCCTGGAAAAAATTTTCTGATGGATACAACTGTTCCACAGCGACCAATGGGTGGAAGAATTACGTGAATACGAGATCCGTCGGGGAGTCTTGCATCAAGACGAGGATGATGTTCGTCTACTATTCTTCCCACATATTGAGCCATATTTCTGGCAGCTGCTTTTAAAGAAGATGGGGTGAACTTGGCTTTTGTTTTATATAACTTGCCCTTCATTTCAACCCAGACAGAATCAGGACCGTTGATCAGAATTTCTGAAATTCTTTCATCTTCAATGTATCTTTGTACAGGTTTTAAAAAAGCTTTTAGCGATTCTTTGTATATATCAGTCATATTATTCCTCGATCAGAATATTAATTTAAATTTAACTTGGATCCAAGGCAGAATATCTAAACTATTTTGCACCATCATAATTTAATAAAAGAAAAATTTGAAGTTTGAATTGTTTTATTTTTTAATTATCAATGTCTTTTTATAAAAATCTGTCTTTCTCCAATGATCTTGAAACATCAAAAGAAAGCAAAAAAAAAGGGAAGGCAATTAATAATTTGCCTTCCCTTTAGGAGAAAAACCCGGCGATGACCTACTCTCCCACACAGTCTCCCATGCAGTACCATCGGCGCTGAGGGACTTTACTTCCGAGTTCGGGATGGAGTCGGGTGTGACCCCCTCGCTATATTCACCGGGTTAATTTTGAAAAGATTTGAATTTGTTCTCAGGGCACAAAGAATTAAAAGGCTAAGCTTCCCGGTCTATTAGTACGGGTCAGCTTCACACATTACTGTGCTTCCACATCCCGCCTATCAAAGTCGTAGTCTACGACAGACCTTATGGGGAACTTACGTTCCAGGAATTCTTATCTTGAAGAAGGTTTCCCGCTTAGATGCTTTCAGCGGTTATCCTGTCCGAACATGGCTACCCGGCAGTGCTTGTGGCTAAACAACCGGTACACTAGAGGTTCGTCCAACCCGGTCCTCTCGTACTAAGGTCAGACCTTCTCAAAATTCCTGCGCCCACAGAAGATAGGGACCGAACTGTCTCACGACGTTCTGAACCCAGCTCGCGTACCGCTTTAATTGGCGAACAGCCAAACCCTTGGGACCTGCTCCAGCCCCAGGATGCGATGAGCCGACATCGAG
>JAQICJ010000117.1 GCA_027858615.1 Deltaproteobacteria bacterium | reverse complement strand
AAAACTATTTCTAATTTATGCAATCTACATTTAAGCCCGGGTAAGGTTCCTCGCGTATCATCGAATTAAACCACATGTTCCTCCGCTTGTGCGGGCCCCCGTCAATTCCTTTGAGTTTCATACTTGCGAACGTACTCCCCAGGTGGATAACTTAATGCTTTCGCTTAGGCTCTTAAAGTTACACTTTAAAAACCCAGTTATCATCGTTTACGGCGTGGACTACCAGGGTATCTAATCCTGTTTGCTACCCACGCTTTCGTGCCTCAGCGTCAGTTATTATCTCGCGAGATGCCTTCGCTATTGGTGTTCTGCGACATATCTATGCATTTCACCGCTACTTGTCGCATTCCTCCCGCGTCGATAACACTCAAGCTCTACAGTATCAATGGCAGTTATGAGGTTGAGCCTCATGATTTCACCACTGACTTATAAAGCCGCCTACGCACCCTTTAAACCCAATAAATCCGGATAACGCTCGCACCCTCCGTATTACCGCGGCTGCTGGCACGGAGTTAGCCGGTGCTTGCTAAGGAGGTACCGTCATCACCGTCTATAAAACGGTCTTTCTTCCCTCCCAACAGAAGTTTACGATCCGAAAACCTTCTTCCTTCACGCGGCATGGCTGGATCAGGCTTGCGCCCATTGTCCAATATTCCCCACTGCTGCCTCCCGTAGGAGTCTGGGCCGTGTCTCAGTCCCAGTGTGGCTGATCATCCTCTCAAACCAGCTACCCGTCATAGCCATGGTAGACTTTTACCCTACCATCTAGCTGATGGGACGCAAACTCACCTATCGGCGTGTCTCGCCTTTCTCTGAAAAATCCGCAGATGTCTCAGACTTATCGGGTATTAGCTACCGTTTCCAGTAGTTATCCCCAACCAATAGATAGATTATTTACGTGTTACTCACCCGTGCGCCACTCTAATAACGAGTGCAAGCACTCGCTTTCTCGTTCGACTTGCATGTGTTAAGCCTGCCGCTAACGTTCGCTCTGAGCCAGGATCAAACTCTTCAATTAAATATATCAAAGTTGTCCTTTTTGTTTTTTCTCTTTAAGGAATTAAAAGAGTTCCTTACTCTACAATTAAAGTTCGTCCAAATCCCACCCCTTTAAAAAAAAGATGAAATCCGGAAACTTTAGCTCATATTCTCGACTCACTATTCAGTTTTCAAAGACCGTGAGTGATAAAATAATTAGAACCAAACTTAAAGTTTCGCTCTGTTACTCACAGGATTTGCAATATAGAGTTTTTTTCCCTTCTGTCAACCTATTACTTAATTTTTTTTGAAATAATCTAACAAACACACAAAACGCTGATATACAAGGAAACAAAAAAGTGGTTCATAAGCATAAAAATGATTTATTTTAAAAATTCTTCTCAAAAAATATTGGAAAATGGGGGGAAATGCTTTTTCAGACCCTAAAAAGCAACTTTTACCTGATTATTAGGTATAAATGATCTGATCCGCGAAAAGTATGTTTCAATTAACAATTATTATCTTGTTGAAATTTTACATATTATATCAACTGTCACTCGGATCATTGCCCTTGCTCAAACTGATATCCCTTTGATGTATTGGATTATGTTTGTTGGGCAAAGGATATTCGGATCCTGTTTTAGTGGGGTTCCCCTTACAAGTTAATATTTTAACAGGTTTTTGCAGTTTATTTTTCAGAAAAGTTTTTTGCGTAATTTGCGGAAATCAGCAAATCTGGAGTATTTACTCGATGAACCCAAGATAACAAAAGCAACAGGTCCTACATTTTTGATTTTGACTACTGTAGCCAGGCAATAGCCGGCAGAAGAATTAAATCCGGTTTTTCCCACCACAACTTTGCGCTTTCTGGTAAGTAGATTTGTATTGTTATAGGTGATTTTTCTTCCGGTTCCTACTTCTTTGGCATCATAGGAAGCTTTGGACATGACAATGGACAATACTCTGTTCATGGAAGCAGCCTTGAGAATATAGAGAATTTCTTTGGCCGTACTGACATTGTCGTGATCAATCCCCGTAGGCTCAACAAACTTGGTATGTTTGAGCCCCATCAATTTTGCCCGCTTATTCATTTCGTCTACCAGCAATTCGGGATTCAAGCCAACCGCCCTGCCCAATGCCGGAACTGCCCGGTTATCAGAACCCATGACAGCTGCATGAAGAAGATCGCGGTTGGTATAGCTTTTTCCAACTTTCAATCTGGTTCTGCAACCACCTTTGGCCACCACCCAGTCATTTTTGATCATGGTGGTTTTTTTGTCGAGGATGAGTCCTTTTTCCAAAACCACCAGCATAGCCATAATTTTGGAAATACTGGCAATGGAACGTACTTTGGTTGCCTTTTCGCTGGAATAGACTTTTTTGCCATTGAGTTTGGCAACATACCAGGCTTTGGCCCGCAAATTCTTTTTGGCGGATACCTCTTGGGTTTGAACGGAAACTACTACTACTGACAACAGAATAAAATATTTGAGTATTTTCATATTACTCAAAAGTATATTAAAAAATCCCCATAGTGCAAAATTTTAAACAATTTTTCTGCAAACCCCTGTATATATAGTTTATTTTAAATATTTACAAGAATAATACTCTCCATCAATCTTGAACAATTTAGTTCCCGTCCCAGAATAGAAGATCATCGTCTGGCTTCATCTGCTTTGTCATGACTACTTGAAATAGTAGTGGCTATGTCTGCGCAGTTACTGGGTGCATCTGAAGGCAAATTTCTCATTCATTCAAAAACCCCTTCTGGGATGAGAACTAAACAAAAAAATATCTGGATTGAGGTTTTTGTTAGTTTTATTTTTTCAAAACCGGAGAGTGTTCAAAATTTATACAGATATCCTTACTGGCTGATTGCAAGATTTCAACAGTTTACGCACTTTTTGTTTAAATTTTATACACGTGTTTAATTAGTGCACAGTTGAAACAGGTTCTAAATTAGCAGGCAAGTTCTGTTTTTGCTTATTTTATCAGTGGCTTGTAACGTTTTGCAATGCTGGCATTGATTTTGCGTTTCTTCTCCTGCGTAATGGATTAACCACCCTTATCTCAGGAGATTAAAATGAAAAAATTACTACTAATTGCCCTTTTCCTTTCTGTTCCTTCCCTTGCCTCTGCCGTACCCTCAGGCTGGACCTGTTATGAAAGTTATTATAACGATGGCTGGTGTGATTGCGGTTGCGGTGCTTATGACATTGACTGTAACGATTCATCCAATTCCCTGTGGCAAAATTGCAGTGGCGATGACTCCTGCAGTTGGGGAGACTCAACCTGTTACAACCATGGCATCAGAGTTTACAAAAGGGGAGCTTTTGGGGGAACAACCCTCGAGCATACCTATCCTTGCCGCGTGGATTCATCAACTCGCATTGCTTCTTATTGTGAACTGGATAACGTCTGGGGTGAATGCTACAGTGAAGATGACTATTGCCCTGACAGTTGGATTGGAGACAGCTGGTGTGATGCCGGTTGCATGAATGCCTACGGCGACGGTGGCGACGGTGGTGACTGTTACTACAGCTCCTACGGACATTATTGCAACGGAGCTGCTTCTTCGGGAGTTGACAGCAATGATGTAGGTGGCAACCATCTGGGAAACAAGTTTTATGCTTATGATACCTGGTTCAGCAATACCCAGCATCTTGATCAGGCTTCTTTGGAAAATGTAATTGACAATGTTTTTGATGAAGTTGGAGATTGTGAAATTATTTATGGTATCGACGGCACCTGTCATCAACATGCCAATCGTGGTTTCTGGTTTGCCGACGAAGATCTTGAAGTAGCTGATTTTGATGTTGCCGGCTCTACTCTTTCCAGTATTTACGGAGACTTGGGCGGTGGCTTTGGCGATTGTAGTACCCAGGAAAATATTGATTAACCTTTTTCTCAAATTTTCTATTTCTTTTTGCAAATATTCCACTTATTATTTCTGATAAAGACGGGGACTTTCAAACATGAGCAAACAAAGCAGGGGCTTCAGAATAATTACAATTATCTTTTCAACTATAACTCTTTTGTTAATTTCATTTATCTTCTTTCAGATCTTTGTAAAATCCTCGGAAGAACCTGAAAAAACAGTAAAGATTGAAAAACCTGCCAAGCATACCGGAAAAAACAAACAATCTAACCGGCCAGACATCGCCAACAGACTGGAGCAATTACAGAAAAACAAAGAAATCCCCAATTATTACAAAAAAAGATATCAGCAACAAACCAACACTCAAAAACGTTTTTCAAGAAAAATTTTTCAGGATCCCGACAAATTTGCAGCCAAAAAAAAAGATGAAGTTGAAAAGATCAAGAAATTCCACCTGAAATCATTGCAAAAGAAATTTAGAGACAAAATTACCCGGGAACAAACAGATAAAGTGCTGGCTGCTGCTGCCAAAGCCAGAATTGACATCATGGATAATCAATATAATTTTTACAACAATAAGATTTCCATGGGAGAAGCCAGGGGCAAAAGTGCTGATATCCTGAGAAATTTTTCCAGAGAATTGCTCAAAATCCTGGGTGAAGAAGGATATATCGAATACACCGGTTATGAACCTGAAGATGATCCTTATGAAAGATTAACTACGGGCGGAGCAGGTGACGTCCAGGACAGTCCGGCCGCCGAAGACATTCAAGAAGAAATCAAGACTGAAGAAAAATCTGAATAGTTCCCAAATTATTCCCATCCAGAAGACGATGAAATATCGCCAAACTAAAGCAGAATTAACTTGTTGGTATTGTTTAAATTTTATACAATAATGCCATGTCTGGTGAATTTACTTTAATTGATTCCATTTTGGAAAAACCGCTGGAAGAACAAATAGAAAAACTGCAAGAACTCAGCAACGATTTTTTTCAAAATGGACAATACTTCCCTGCTTTATACTTTTTGTATTTTCTCTATCTCAGAGCAATTCAAAAAAATCTACCTGAAATTCAACTCGATTGTGTTAAAATAATTATCGGGATCACCCTTAAATTAAACTACTTCAGTGAATGTCAAAAATTTTTGGACAGGGGGAAAAAGCTTGCAGCAACAGATAAGAACCTCGATCATACCATCTATCTGCTAAATCGCAGGGCAGAATTAAAAATACTCACTAATTTCCCGGATCAGGCCGAAAGCATTTTGGGAAAAACTGACCAACTTCTTTCAAGTTGGTACAACAATAATCTCAAAATTGACAATTTAATTCTCAAATCAAACCTGAATTCAATTTATGGCTATGGCGAAAAGGCAGTTAATTTTGCCCGTCATGCTCTGGAAGAAATAAATGAAAAATCTCATTCCTCCCTTACCTACAAAGCCTATCGGGCTCTTGCTTTCAGTTACAAAATTAATAGTGATACCAAAAAAGCCCTTAAATATTTTAATGTAGCTATCAGTAATTGTGACATTGCCGGCAATTCCTACGATCTGGCTCAACTTTATTTTGAAACAGCTGTTTTTAAAGGAAATGAATCATTAAAATCCACTTCCCAACTTGCTGTTGACACTTCCCGTTCCCCGGCTTTTTATTTGGCCAAAGCCCAGACTCTTTTTCTCAACTACGGCTCAATCAAAGATCTGGAAAAGGTCAGTCGAAACTTTAAGAAATTTGGACGAAGGGATTCGGACAAATATAAAAACCAAGAGATTGAACAATACTCCAACCAAATTTCCTACCTGCAATCAAAAATTGAAAAAATTATCCGGAATCTTCTGGAAACAGCGATTGCAGATACCCAACTATTTTTCCCGGGCAAAGACAAGCAAAAAGAGGGTATCTCTTTACAACAACTCAAAAACCTGCTTGATGCTCTGGCTGATATTCACCGTAAAATCATCCAAACCAAATGGAATAGTGTTAAACTGGTGGAAAAAGCAAAAAAACTGGGTGTACAAAAGAATCGTCTCACCTCCATGCTCGAAGTAAATCGCCAATTGACTTCCATCAATGATCCCAAAAAATTGCTGACAGTTTTGAATAAACAAATCATCAAAGTGGTTAAAGCCGACGGCTGCGGGTTTTATCCCCTGGCAGAACATTTAAATATTTCCGCAAAGAGCAAGGGAACTGTCAACACTAATTGGAAAAATTTAATCGAATCCAAATGGCAGAATAATTTTGCTTCCACTATTTCCGGCAAACATCTATCTTATTTGATTGTACCGGTAAAATCCCCGCATCATCTTTATGGATATGTTTTTGTGGACAAGTCTTTTTCTCATCTGGTTTTTTCCTCCACCGACATTGAAATTGTCAAGGGAATTTGCAGTCAGACAGCCACCTTGCTCGATAATAAACTGGCCAACGATATTTTGTATCAGGAATCCTTGAAAAACAAAGTTATTGTTGAATCCATCTCAGATGGAATTATTCTCATTGATAAAAACCATAAAATCAGCAGCATCAATAAAAACGCCACTGAATTCTTACAAAGCAAAGCCGATTATCTACTTGGCAAAAACCTGCTCCAACTCAAGCAAAAATGGGCAGCCAAACTTATTACCGGTCTCAACGAGAAAACTCCCTTTCTGATGAAAATAAACAATATGGAGATGATGGTTTCCGCCAAGCCCGTTATCAACCGGGAAAAACAAGTTATCAACTATCTTTTTTCCCTCTCTTCTTTACAAAACATTAAAAAGACTGCCACCAGCATTTCCACAACAGAACCAAAATATACCTTTGCTTCTCTAAGAGGTAAATCACCAAATTCCCTTCAAAAAATCAAACTGGCCCGCAATGCTGCCACTTCAAGTTCAGATATTTTAATCACCGGAGAAAGCGGCACCGGCAAGGAAGTATTTGCCCAGGCCATCCACAATGCCAGTCCCAATTCCAAGGGCCCTTTTGTTGCGATCAATTGTGCCGCTATTCCCGGGGAATTGCTTGAAAGTGAGTTATTTGGCTATGAAGAAGGCTCCTTTACCGGAGCCAGCAAAGGAGGCAAGCCGGGAAAAATCGAATTGGCTGAAGGGGGAACACTTCTCCTTGATGAAATCGGAGATATGCCCCTTGATATGCAGGCAAAAATATTACGAGTCATTCAAGAAAGACAGTTTCGTCGCATCGGTGGCACCTTGGAATATATTTTTGATGCCCGAATCATCTATACCACCAACCGTAATCTTGATGAGCTGGTTAAAATAAACCAATTCAGAAAAGATCTGCTCTATCGCCTGCGAGTCATACAAATAAATCTGCCTCCTCTGCGAGAAAGAAGGGAGGATATCCCCATTCTCACCAACCATTTTCTCCGGGTTTTTTCCGATAAAACAGCGAAGAAAAACTTGAAAATCAGTAAAAAAGTGATGCAGGCATTGAAAAATTATGATTGGGAGGGTAATGTCAGAGAATTGGAACATATTGTTGAATCTCTGGTTAACCTGCTCCCTCCCGGCAATAATCTTATCGAAAGAATCCCCGAGCCTGTCAAGGCCGGCACAAAACCAGCAATTAACAATAATATCAAGGCCAAACCGGATACAAACAACCTGACGCGGCAACAACTGGAGAAACAATTAATTATTGACGTCCTCAAAAAAACCTCCGGTTGCATAACTGAGAGCGCCAAAATTCTTGAATTGAGCAGAGGTACTGTTTACAATAAAATCAAAAAATTCAACATTAATCACCACGAGTTCAAATAAATTTATTCATAACTTTTATCACTTTTATCAGTAGAGAGGTATTTTAGATTATGTTACTGACTTCCTTGTTTTTGTCAGCCATGCTCCTTCCTTCAGCTCCCAAACCCCAGCCCTTTTCAGCCGGAACCGATCTTACCATTGAGATGGGTTATTTCGACGGCATGCGTTATACTCCCGACGGAATCAGATTGGGAATAGGAATGCTAACCCAACGACAGGGAAAAAGAAGGTGGAACTACGAAATCAACTATGTAGATGGTAAAGAATATTGTCATCACAATAATGATTATTGTGGAGACAACTGGTCCATTTATGGATTCGGCGGAGTAAACTATGATTTTCCCATTTCCGCTGATCGTAAATTTTTTGCTTCCCTTACCGGCGGTTTTTTTCTGGGTTTTTCCAGTTATGATCAATATTACTGGTATTATGATGATGATTATTATGACGATGATGATCTGGTCATCATGGGTGGAGTCATGGGAAAAGCGGCTTTACATTATGAATTCGATTCATTCCGTCTCGGGGTTGGTCTGATGGCAGGCATCGGTCCCAGCATCGGTTCTGAAAGCGGTCTCGAAATGTACAATCCCTTCAATCTTTATTTCAGTTTCCACTGGATGTTTTAAACCTGATATTTTCCAAGCTGCGGTAATTATATCAAAAATGGGGTTTAAATATCATAAATTCTGTTTAGCTTTACTTTATGCTGAAAATTCAGTTATCAAAACCAGGGCTAATTTGATTGATACACATCTGAAAGAATTCAGATGGATTTTTTCAATCTTTTTTGTTCCCTAAAAGATATGAGCATAATAACTTCTAGCATTCACGGATCATCAAATTTGGAGGTTCAAATAATGAAAAAACTACTTATTTTAGTTGCAATTGCTTTGTTTGGTTTCAGTGCCTGCGACGATTCCGAGGAGAGCAATAACACCAACAACATCAACAATACCAACAACACCAACAATATCAACAACACCAACAATACCAACAACGTCACTTGTGATCCAGCCTGTGAAGATTGGCAGGTTTGCAGTAGCGGCCACAGCGAAGCTGTTTGTGAAGCTGCCGAAAGCAGATGTGCCACCCCAACTGATTGTGATGGGGAAAACGCTCTGTGCAAGGTGAATACCCATGAATGTGTTGAATATCCCACTTGGAGAAAACTGAATGTAATAATCCAGGATCCTGTAGTCAACGGTTCAAGTATTATGACCCCCATTGATGGCATTTCCTATGCTTTCAACCCGGAAAACAACAACTTTGTAACTCAGATGGGACATGATGTGGACAATAGTGAAATCGGTTTTCTCTGGACCATTGATGAAGTAGCCGAAAACCACACCAAGCTGGAATTATCCGGAGAATTCTTTGCCGAAGCAGAAAATTTCTGTATGAATGAAAACTGGTGTCAATTTATTGGCTATGATTCTGTTAATAATGAATATATTATCACCGGTCCTCGTGCTTCAGGTATAATGAGAACAGATGACAGTGGCGATTCTGTTATCACCAGTGTTTCCGGAACCCAGCCATCAAACGGCAATATCTCATACTCCCATATTTTTGACTGGGAACACCGCAAATTGTACGTTTATGGATTTATGACCCCCGCTGGAGCTTCTTCAACACTTTTTGAACTCGACCTTGATACCGGATTATGGGAAGAACACCCCTCTATTCTTCCCGAAGTCTACAACAATTGTCTAGCCTATGAACCCTCAACTAATATTCTTTACAGTTTTGGCGGCAAAATAACAAATGACGGAGGAGATACTTTCCATGAAACGGATCTGGTTTCTGTAATCAATCTCAACGATGATACTGTTGACCAAAATACCCTCGATCCTGGCATCGGACCACGTGCCTCCATGGGTTGTGCCTTCAGCGGACAACTTGATCGCCACATTCTTTTCGGCGGCAACAAAGCACTAGATCTGTACAATGAGATTGATAATGAATACCATAATGATCTTTGGATTTATGATCCCGCCACCCAAAATTATACCCAATTGATGCCCACTGAAAACACTGGTACTTTTGAGGATCCTGATGAATATGGAGACCAGGCTTTTATTGGCAATGAAAATGGACCTAATTTTGGTAAAAACAGAGGTTTAATGCAGCTTGATTCAACTAATAACCGCCTGATGATCATGGGCAGTGTTCCAATTTTCACCCATGAACAACTTTATTTCCTCGACCTTGAGTGGATCAGCCTTTATCTTGAACAGAACTAAACATGAATTCAACCTTCAAAAAAATTCAAAATAATGACAAACACCTTTATGGACCCCGCAAAGCAGTTTTCACAGGATTTAAAACCGATGCCCAACCGGAACTGATTAAGGTTTTGGAAAATGCGGGGCTGGCAGAACTCCCCACAGCCTGGCCCGGTAAAACTGAAGAAGGATTAACTCTGGATGAAATTTTTACTTGTGATGATAAATTAGGCTGGGGCAAAAATTCCAAGCTTTGCCAAACCATTATTGTAGGTGGGATCTCCCAGAAACAACTCAAAATATTTATGGCTCTCATGAAAAAAAGCCACTTGGAATACCCCCTTTGGGCAACTCTTACCCCTGTTTCCCAGAAGTGGAAATTGAAAGAACTTCTCAATGAATTAAAAAAAAATATCGCTGTCAAAAGCTGGCAACGGTTGCAAAAATTAAAAAAACAAAATGCCACTCCAACTGAAAATGATTCCTGATTTCCCCTTTATAACTTATTGACCAAAATATTAATTTCCAGGTGGTTGTAAATACGTCAATCAGTTTTCATTTCAATTTTTTTCTTTAAAATATCCAGGGTTTTTTGAGCTGCCTGCTGCTGGGCCTGCTTTTTGGATTTACCTCTGCCCTGAGACAAAATCTGTTCTCCAACTCTCACTTCAAAAATAAAGATCTTTTCATGTTCCGGGCCTTCCTTGGAAACAAGTTTATATTCAGGGAGACTTTTGAAATGTTCCTGAGTAAATTCCTGCAAGGCCGATTTAAAATCACCTACCCTTGATGATACACTTATGGAACCTGGTTCAAACAGATTAAAATCCCCCTGGTAAAGCTGGTCTATAACTGCAAGAACAGTATCAAAATCTGAATCGACGAAAATTGCTCCGATCACCGCTTCAAAACAATTGGCCAAAAGAGAATCCTTTTCTCTTCCCTTGGACATCTCTTCCCCTTTGCCCAATTTAAGATAACTTCCCAATTCCAGTTGTTCGGCTTTGGAGCTTAAAAAGGATTTCTGTACCAGAAAAGCCCTCTTTTTGGTTAAAAATCCTTCGGAAACAGCTTTGCTTTTTTGATAAAGTCGATAACCCACAGCCAGATCCAAAACAGCATCTCCTATATACTCAAGTCTTTCATTGTGCTGAACGTCTCCCCGACCGGGCTCACCGACCCAGGAACTGTGAGTCAATGCTGTTTCCAGCAATGATTCGTCTTTGAAATTGTATTTTAGCGTTTCCAGTAATTCACTGACTTTTTTGATTGAATCCATAAATATTCCTGCTTCTTTTCATACTTCTATCTCATTGGAAAGTTCACCTGCATATGACTTCATCATCATAGAGGATACCTGATTCACATCTTGGGTCTGTCCCAAAATCCACATCAATTTTACCAGAGCTGTTTCCGGGGTCATATCCATAGAGGGAATAGCTTTGGCGTCCAGAACAGATTTGCCCACTTTGTATAAACTGAGTTTGGTGGCTCCCAAAACACACTGAGTACCTATTATCACCGGAATTTTTCGCTGGGTCGCTTTTTTGATGACGTTTATGAGATAATTGTCGGGAATAACCGGAATATTTCCGGTGCCATAACCTAAAATCACCAAGCCTTTGTGAAGATCAACAGCCGCTTGCAGAAATTCTTTTGAAAATCCGGGATACATTGTCACCAGAGCTACACGAGGTTCAAGGTTAGGCAAATAAAGCAGCTTGCGTCCAGACCGACGACGAGCACGGTTGCGACTGATTCTCAAGGTCAGCCCAATTTCACCCAAAGGAGCTTCATTGATAGATTCAAAAGCTTCAAGGGAGAAGGCTGATATTTTGCGAGCTCTGACTCCTCTGATAATTTTGGATCCAAAGACCACAACAACTTCTGCCAGATTAGAGCTTGCCACCCGGAAAGAATTCACCAGATTTCTCTTACCGTCGGAACCAATCATTCCTGTTGCTATCTGGGAACCGGTTAATACAATCGGTTTATCAAGCTCCTGGAAAAAAAAGGAAAGAGCTGCAGCTGTATAGGACATGGTGTCTGTACCATGGGTAATTACAAATCCCTCATATTTGTCATAATTATTGACAATTGTCTGAGAGAGCAAAGTCCAAAATGGCGGAGCCAGATTTGCACTGTCGTTTTCGGTGAGGTTGAGCATATTGACTTCGGCAAAATCACTCACTTCAGGAACCAGATCAAAAAGTTCCTCTGCAGTTTTCAAAGGAGAAAGGACACCATCCTTATCTCTTGCCATGGCAATGGTTCCACCGGTTGATATCTGTAAAATTCTGGGTTTTTCAGACATAAATTTCCTTAATATTGTGTTTCCCGTTGGAGATGAGTCCGAGTTGAAACTTTGTTGAGACGAAAAGATTAACGGAAATATACTAACAAATTGACTAGTTAGTTCCCGTCCCAAAAATGGATGTCACCGTCTGGCGACGGAAATTGGATTAATCTGCTTTGTCATAACTTCTTGATATAGTGGCAACTATATCTTCAAAATTATTCCGTGCATCTCAATCCAATTTCTTCACCATCCAAAAACCCTACTTCTGGGACGGGAACTAGTTAGATTGGGTCGGGTGGCAAATCAATGCGATCATCTTTTTTTTCGGGTAAAGAAGGTAATTTTGGTTCATTATCCTTGTCTTTTTCCATAGGAGAAATTGAAGGCAAGGAGGGAATTTTATCAGCAGGTTTATCTTTACTGCCTATATCCTCAATGTCAGGAATAACAATTTCTGGTTCTTTATTCTTATCTTTCTTCCTCGAACCTTTCCTGTTTTTTCTTCGAGAGGAGGAAGAAGCATAATCAATATTGACTCTGGCAATTTTTTGTTCCTTGTTTTTAACAAAAAAATCCAAATCCGAACTCCGGGATACTCTGAGAGTAACCTGCATTTTGTCTTTAGCCTGGTTCAGGTACTTTCTTTTCCAAAAACGAAGTGAGCTTTTGGAATTTACAGGAACTAATTCGCAATTTTCCAGAGAAGTACCGGGGAAGTATATTTCCAGAATATATCTGCGTCGACGCTGCCTCTTGACTTCTATGTCCAAAATACTGCTACCACAGTTGAGACGCTGTTTTTCACTTTTATTAAATTCGAATTCACAGATTTCACCAACTTTTGGAGTAGTTAGTTTTTGTTTTGGGGGTGTTTGCTGTTTGTTTACCTGCACCTTGGTGGCTGCTTTGGAGATTGCAGGTTTTGAGGAAATAGCAGTCATCTGGGTAGAAGAATCCCCATGATTGGAAGAAATATATTTAACCAGAATAAAAATCAAGCCTACAAAAAAAGACAAACCCACAAAGAGAAGCAAAAATATTTTGTAGTTGTTGTTTTTGTTCCCGTTGTCAAAATCAAAAGAATCTTTTTGGGGAGATTGACCTTTGATGGAAGAAGTCAAATTGCCGGAAGATTTAACTGAATTTTGAGAATTATACTGGCGGGAACCGGAAGAATTTAAATTGGTATTTCCCTGACATTCATCAAGAACATCAATCAAAGCCTGAGCAGAAACATAGCGTTCGTCTGGATCCTTGCACAAAAGCCTGATGATAATCTTTTCGAGGGAAGTTGATATGTTGGGATTCAAAGTACTCGGTAAAGGAGGAGAATCTTTGATATGTCTTACCAGAATTTCAAGACCAGAAGCATCGTCAAAGGGAAGCCTGCCGGTAGCCAACCTGAACATGATAACTCCGAGGGAATACAGATCGCTACGATAATCTATCCGTTCTCCACTTGCTTGTTCCGGTGAAATATAGGCGGGAGTACCAAAAATAGTGCCCGTTTTGGTGAGTTGAGAAATTTCCTCATCTGTATGAAGTATTTTTGCTATGCCAAAATCCAGAACTTTGGCCTTTTCCTGGGGTGTCCCCATATTGATGATGGAAATATTGTCGGGTTTGAGATCTCGATGCACCACTCCCATTTTATGGGCTTCATCAAGAGCACTGGCAATATCTCTGATGATATTGAACACACGTTTTTCACTGATAATACCCTGAGCCTTGCACACCAGCTCCAGAGAGGAACCATCAGCATACTCCATAACCATGTAAGGAGTACCCGTTTCCTTGATCTGACCTACGAGGTGGATGGTGATAATATTGGGATGATTCAGTCTGGCAGCGGCTTTAGCCTCTCTGTTAAAACGTTTTACAACTTTTTGATCGTTGGCGAGTTTATTTTTGAGAACTTTGACCGCTACATTGCGATCTATGCTGAGTTGACGAGCCAGATAAACTTTACCCATGGCTCCCTGACCGATTACTTCTGTTATTTCAAATTGCCCTAAGAGAACTTCGCCGATCAGTGGATCGGAAATTTCCATCAATGGAGTCCCATCCTTGGGACAAAAATTTCCATCTACTTTAAATTTTTTATGGCAAAGAGGACATATTTTCATTAATAATTTTCCGTTTTGCAATCGTTCCTGGCATAAAAGTCCATGAGTTTATACCAAAATCCCTTATCTTTTTTAACCTTTTGTTCATATTCATTTCTATTTTTGAAAATCAGGCAATCATCCAGGATTGAAGGTATATTTTTATGCCACTTTCTGTATTTGCTGGCAACCCCCAAGGGAATTTTTATTCTGGAAAGAGTAATGAAAGCTGCTTTGGGTAGTTTGATCGCCTGGATTGACAACAATTTTAACGTGCTGGCTCTAGAGAAGGTGCAACCCTCTATTCGTTCCACTTTCTGTTTTGGTTTGAGCAGAAAGTTATGCAACTTAATGGATTTTTCGGAAATACACCTGGTAGTATCTTTGGTTTTTACATCTACTTTATAAGCAAGATGTGAGGAACTAAGGTTTTCACTTACCAGCACCATCAAAAACTTATCGTTGTTGTTGAGATTATAGTTTTTTTCCCTAATTTCATACTTGATTTTGATATTTTTGGTCTGGTAAACAGGTTTTTTAACAGACAGTACTTTGTCTATATTGAATTTTTTAAAATAGGGCAAGGGGGTTTTGAGGGGTTTGAAGGGAACCTTGATCTTTTTGTCTTCCCAAAGCTGCTTAAGAACAGAATTTTTTGCAACTTGCGGTTCATTATCATCGGACAGTTCCTGTGGAATTACAGTCTCTACTTTTTGCCTGGAAAGTTGATAACTGCCAACCAAAATTATGACAAGTCCCACAACCAGTGAAAGTGAAATCACAAAACGATTTTTTGATATTTTTTTTTTAGCAGTCATTTTCTAACAATCCAGAGGATAAATAAAATGTAGTTATTTTGTAGCCATCCCAGAAACCTCCATTCTGGGATAGGGAACTATCAACAGAAGTTGAAGTTAAAAAACTATCAATTCCGCTGATATAATATAACACATTCAAACAAATTTTGTCATCGATTACTAATGCGTTTTAATAATAAAATGTGGAATCTAATCTAATTTGATATCGAAAAGAAGATTAGCGGTACCTGAGTTTTGCATGGAGGCCTCAAGGGTAAGATCCAGACTTTTACCTTTATATTTTGAAGTGTCCAGGATAAATTCCCGCCAGATACCGCGGCTTTTTATCACAATTTTGTTAACCTGTTTACCACCGATTCTGATTTGAAGAGATATCCCGTTGGCTCCAGCAGGATTGGAATTATCCAGTCCATAATAGAAAAGAAGTCTTCTTTTAAACTCAACTTCAGGGAAAGTTATTACATACTTTTTGTGTTTCTGAGGATGTAAAAAGATACCGCTTTCAATATCCTTACCTATCATCCTTGCTTCAGTTCCAACATAGGAAAGACCCTTGCCACAAATCCACCTCTGGGGGAAAAACCAATAGCATTTTTTTAATCGCTTATTCTGGATAACAGCAACTTCAGCCCGGGCCAACATCAAATCCTTGGGATTGGGATCAATGAAACGCAAATAATGAACTGTTGCCAATACCAGAAGCAACAACATGAAACCAAGGGGATAGATGATCCATTTTATTTTAACCAAATCTCTGCCCAGATGCAAAATCCAGTTCCCGAAACGAAGAAAAACTCCGTTTAGATATTGGGTCAAACGTTTTAATTGGACTATTTCTGCCAATTTCCGCCAGATTTTGACAGGGAGAAGCAGCAACAGCAAAACCAAAAGGGAAAGATATCCGCTGAAGCTTTCCAAAAAACTCTTGTGGTAGCTTATTTTTATGATTCCGGGTTCGGCTTTTACCTTTTGCAAGGTGAGGTTGGCTGAAGGATGCCAGGTTTCAAGATTTACCTCTTTACCATTGTTTGAAGCTTTCCAATTGGGAAAAGGAGAAAGAGGCAGATAAACTTCTGTATTTTCACCATTTACTGCGGAGAGTTTTATTTTCAGTTGTTTATCTGAAAATTCAACCAGCTCCGTTTTACCCTGAGCTGCCCACACTCTTTGGGAAGAATAATCCAGGAAACGATAGAGATAGACCCCTTCATTTTTGCGAACAAGTTTGGTTCGTTTGATTCTTATGGGCCCGATGGAAACTATCCATTTCACATTTAACAATTTAAGTTCCTCAGGAGAATCAGGTACCCGGGATCTCGTTTTATGAGCCCGGTATTTATAAGTATCAGCGGGAATAAAAGTAAGTTTGAAAAAGGGAAGGCCTGAATATATTGCAAAAATAGTATGGCGATGTTCACCGAATTTCCCGGCCAGGGCAACTTTGAAATATTCTGCTGATTTCGTTTCGGTCTTTATAAATCTGGCAATTTTTTTAAGACCCCTGCGATAACCGGGAGATGTTTGATAATTTTTGAGGGGAAGAACTTTTTTCTCAACAAAATATTTGGCAAAAGTCGGCAGGATTGCAGCTATAATTACGATGAGAACAAACCGTAAAGCCCATTTGTGTTTCACCCGGAACTGATTCTTCATCTCTTTTGCAAACATGATGAATCTACTGATAAAATAACCGGCCAGTAAAAAAGAACATGCTTTGATCAACATTAAAAACCGGGGAAACTGAACATGTTTGAAGGATGGAATCAGGTTGAAGAGATCGAGACCGGCAAGATAGGTGCTGGTGCTTAAAATAAACGCCCCTGCAGCTAAAGTTGCCAATGAAAACAAATAGCTGCTGGAACTACTGAAAAACACAAGTACAGCACCAAGCAAAGCCATGGCTGCCACAGGAGGCCAGGCATTATTCCAAAGATTGAAATGAACCAGACCTTCCACAGCATTGTTCACAGTACCACCTAAGGCACTGACGTGCATGGAATATTCTGTTCCAAACACCATGAAAGGGAACAACCACCATCCTGAAAGCAGAGCTGTGGGAACAAGATATCTGGCCGCCCTTTGTAACTGACTCAACAATCCACCTTCACGGGCAAAAAGAACCCAGACCATAATCAAAAGAAACGGCACCAGAATTATCAAGGCGAAAGGATGGGCCAAAATTGCCAGTGTTGAAAATATAACAGCTTTTTTGTAATCAGTTTTGTGCGCGAGCCAGCAAAAAAGATAATGGGAGGCTAATACCAGCAATCCCACAGATAAAGAGATGGGCCAGACTCCCCATTTTACAGCAAAAATCCATCCTCCCTGTCTAAACCCGCCGAGATCTATCAAAGCTGCCAAACCGGCAAATAAACCGCCAACTTTTCCAAAATGCTTTTTCCCGACAAAATAGAAAACCAGGGGATAACAGAGCAGAAAAACAAAAAAAGCCACTGCGTAACTCTGCTCCCAATCAAGTAAACCAAAGGAAAGAAATTTAACCAGACAAAGATAGATATCTGTCAAAGGTGGATAAAGAACTTCTGCCGGATACCCACTTCCACTGAAATTTGTCCATCCTGTAAGGGAAAAATCTGAAAAAATTTTATTGTAGAGGATATAACTCTTAGTGAGATGAACACTGTGATCAGCCATCCAGGGCATTTTCCCCAGTAGAAATTTATAGTAAAGGGTGGTGGCAAGACCAGCCAGCAAGAAGGGAGGAGTAAAAGTGCTTAGTTTGTTTTTCCAAAAAAGAGGAATGATCTCCTGCCCTAGTTTCCATAGATAAATAAAACCATAGATAGCAAGAATCAGAGCCAACCACTGACTGAGCATTCCTCCGTAAAAGAGGAAGAAAGCCAGAAACTCAAGCAATAAAACAATAAAAATTGTTTTTCCGTTGTCAATGATTGTTCTTTTAAAACCCGCCACTAAAAATCTCCGAAATTTGGCTTCTTTTGAACCTCAATTAAATTATATACAAGGCCTGACTATCTTGGCTTTTTACTGGTTTTACCAATTAACGATCTCTTTTCTTTCAAACTTTTTACGAGCTACCTGGGCAGCCAATTCCTGTAAATATTTGGGTAAGTTCTTGTTTTTAGCCATTCTTTTGAGCCAAGGAATCATTGTATCATCACGGTTTAAAGCGAGAACTCGCAGAATTCGCTCTCTATATCTGACCTTGCCAAAAGCCGGATATTTGAAACCCCGGATGGAAAGCCTGGTTATATTGATGGTATCAGTTTTTTTGCCATAGGGATGAAGAGAGAAAACCTCAGGTTTGCATTTGAAAGTTGAACTCTTAGCTTCGAATTCTCTCCGTAAAATTCCAAGAATCTCAGTGTTGATGCTGTTAAATTTAAAGGCCAAGGCAACGGTGGTCATACATTTCAACCGCTCACTGCCTGATTTCATGGTATTTTTGAGGCGATTGATGATCAAGTGATTTTGCCCCGGAGTAACCCCTTTGATCCAAACCAGAGCATAGGTAAGAATGACCCGCAATTCTTCATCATCAATTTTGAACAAATGCAGAAAGTCATGGAGAAATTCGCTGGAGCGCAAAAAAGCGGCTGAAAACAAAAACTCCCGGGGAGGAATTTTGTTTTCCCCAAAGTATTTTCTTAATTTGTTTCTAAGAAAATTCACTGTGGATACAGTGGGATTGTCGATCATTCTGGACAAAGCCAAAACTGCGGTTCTTTGCAATTGTGGATTTGAAGATTCCTCCAGAATTTTCCTGTATTCTTCGAGAATAATATCAAGTTTGTAGTTACTTTTTCCTAAAATCCAGGCAGTTGTAAGTTTTTCTCCTTCAGTTCCATTTCTTATTTTATCGATAAAAAGCCTGCTGTTTTTTTTATTTGGGGTTTTGGCCAGATGTTTGATTGCCTCAATTCTAACCTCAGGATCTTTGGAACGCAACCTGACGAGATATTGGCCCTGAGAACCATACCAGGAATTAAAATTTCCGTGAATTGAATCGATTACCAAGTAACTGGAGATTACAGATGCAAAAATGGCAATATAAAATTGGGCTTGTCCCGATTTGACCATGCGAGCAGAAGTTGTCTGCAGGTTTTCTTTTTCTTTTTGCCTGGTATCTGTAGTACCGAAATGGCGATTAACCCAGCGAGAACTATTAAAAAATCGATCGAAAAAAAGCCCGACTCCAAAGGAAAAAAGCAAAATTCCTATATAAAATCCGATTCTCAACATAAAATCAGTGGTCAGGGAATCCGACTCCTGCCTGATATAAGAAAAAGTTTTGTCAGAATAAGTATAAAGAGCAGCCCCTGTAATTGCACAATAGGATAAAATGAAACCACCATGGGTAAGCCATTTTTCAAAAAACGATTTTTTTTGCTTCATAACTAGTCACTTTTTTTGCAAATAAATTACTTTTTCAAGGAGTTTCCTGGTCTTTTTATTTACAGGATGATCAGTAAAATCTTCCAAAATTTTCTGCAATTCTTTTTTGCTTTTTTCCAGATCATTGTTGATCAGCATCCGGGCATAATTATAACGATATTGTGGATTTTCAGGCTGCATTTTTATTGCCCTGTCAATAAGCTCCAATGCTTTTTTGCTTTTTTTATCGAGACTGTGATGCCATCTGGCCATAAAATCCAAAGCTTCAGGAGCCAATTTTTCCATTTTATCCAATTTTGTCACAACTGCTTTTATCTCATCATTATCATTATTTTTACCAAGTCTGTCGGCAAATTCCACCAACACCCTCGAGGCCATAAAAGGAGCTTGATGCATGATATATACCCGATAAGCTTTCCAATAATATTCTTTATATCTGGGCAGAGTTTCTTCATCGTACAGTCTTGCTAATTTAACCAACCAGAGAGGGTTTTTGCGATCCAGTCGAAATGCTGTTTCCAGAGCTATTTTAGCTTTCGGATAATTTCCCATATGGAAATAATAAAAAGCCTTCAATTCAAGAATATATTCGATTCTGGATGAAGTTTCAGGCAATTGATCAAAAATCAACTTCAACTTTTTATAATCCCG
>JAQICJ010000194.1 GCA_027858615.1 Deltaproteobacteria bacterium | reverse complement strand
ACCTAGTTCCCATCCCAAAAAGGGAGGTCATCACCTGAACGCGGAATTTTACCTCATCTGCATTGTCATAACTTCTTGAAATAGTATTAACTATATCTGCGAAGTTACTCCTCGCATCTTAGGCAAACTTCTCATTCAGTCAATAACCCCCATTCTGGGATGGGAACTAACTAGTTCCCATCCCAAAAAGGAAGGTCATCGTCTGGAAACGGAAATTGAATTAATCAGCTTTGTCGTAACTTCTTGAAATAGTATCAACTATGTCGGCGAAGTTACTCCTCGCATCTCAATCCAATTTCTTCCCCAGCCAAAAACCCCCATTCTGGGATGGGAACTAACTAAGTTGCAGAATTCAGGATTATGCGATGAAAAATAAAAATACTATTACAATTATTGTTGCCCTGATTGTTGTTTTTTCAGGTTTTGCCGCTGCTTCCGGTATTTTATCAAGATCCGGATCAGGTCAATACAATTACACCTCTATCAGAGGCCAGGACATTACTATTTACGGTCGTGGTATTTATGCTCACATGTCAGCTGATGTTGCAATCCAAGGCATTGCTCAGGATTATGTTACTGCTTTTTTGGGAATTCCCCTGCTTTTGCTCGGCTTGTTTTTGTTCAGAAAAAAATCGGTAAAAGGACAATTTCTGCTGGCGGGAACCTTGGCTTATTTTCTGGTTACCTATCTGTTTTATACGGCCATGGCCATGTATAACAAGTTTTTTCTGGTTTATGTATCGTTATTGGTTTTATCCTTTTTTGGTCTGCTGCTGACCTTGTTTTCTTTCAAAATTTCAGAATTGAAAAACTATTTTGTTTCGGGAAAACCGGTGAAATACAGCGGTATTTTTTTGATGATCAACAGTATTATGGTGGCTCTGCTCTGGCTCGGTGTTGTTGTTCCTCCACTTTTAGATGGGACAATTTATCCCAAAGGTTTGCAGCACTATACTACTTTGATTGTCCAAGGGTTTGATTTGGGATTGCTTTTGCCAATTGCCTTTGTGTCGGGACTTTTGGCTGTTAAAAAAAATCGCTGGGGATATCTTTTTGCACCGGTGAAAGTTATTTTTCTGGCCATCATGATGGCTGCCCTCACCTCCAAAATTATCTTCATGGCTAAGGCAGGTGCCAATGTTATTCCGGTTATTTTCATAATGCCGACAATTTGCCTCATCTCAATTTTATTTTCGATTTACTTGCTGAAATCCATTAGTTCTCATCCCGGAAAAGTAGCTGTTGAATAAAAATTTAATTCCCAAAAAGCATTTCACTTTCGATCAAGGGATTTTCTTAAACAAAATCAACTTCCCCTGGAATGCAATTGTTTGATTTCGATTTCAGACAAGTAATTTGAACAGCACAACACTTGGAAAAGGGCTTTTTTTCAAAAAGACTCTTGACACTTTGACAGATTGGAATTATCAACCTTTTCAGTTGTAAGCTCCCTTAGTCGCTGATTGCACTTGTGGAGTTTCCCTCTTTTCGGGGCGTAGCGCAGGCTGGCTAGCGCGCTTGCTTTGGGAGCAAGATGCCGGGGGTTCAAATCCCTCCGCCCCGACCACCGACTTCCAATTTTAATAAATTGGAAAGACCAAGCGCCTGTAGCTCAGTCGGACAGAGCAGTGGCCTTCTAAGCCATTGGTCGCAGGTTCGAATCCTGCCAGGCGTGCCACATCAAACACACCAAAAATTCCAAACCAAAATTCTAATTAAAGCATTAAATACAATAAGTTACAAAATAAACAGACTTTGTTTCAGGGTAAGATTTTAAGTGCTTATTATCAAGCTTTTTACGAAAGATCTGCAATATATCCGCAGAAAAATAAAAGGGTTTTCCAATGAAAGATAGTCTGGAACAAAATTATTCACGTCTAATCGAAGGATTTATATTTTATAATTGACATTTGACAGCGGTTTACTGAGTATAGAATATTAGTGGTTTTCTATGTAAAGATTTATCAAAGGATTGCATTATGAGCATTTTTCGAACAATTCACATAATATTCCTGTTTTCCTGGTTATTGTCGACCACTGCTGTATATGCACAAACTCCGGGCAGGAATGGTGAACCTTCCCCCAACGTTGGTTTAAACTCTGATACTAAAGATGCGACGAACACCGAAGGTATATTGCCCGGAGGGGCAGAACCAATCGCGCCTGCCATGTCAGTTCCCAAAGAAAAAACGGTCCCTGAGGAGCAACCGGCTTCGGCGACAGCAACACCTCCGCCGTCGGGAGCGCCCAGCACACGTGTTGTCAAGAAAACCAAACCGGCACACCTGAAAAGCTTTGGAGCAGCTCTTTCGTGGAGAACAAACTTCGACAAGGATGGGCCATGTGGTGGTGCCATGTTCTCACTCTATTATTACCCCAATTACTACATTGGCCTGGAGGCGTCCGGTTTTAACATTGTGAGTATGACGTTCACCTCAAACGAATATGGCGATAGGGATGGAGGTGGTGCAGGTGCTGCCATCAAATTCTTCCCCCTCAAATACAAACCCGAGGGGTTAAGCTACTATGTAAAAGCGGGGGGAGTTTACGAAATGGTGCAGTATGTGCTGGATCCCGTAACCGACTTCAAGGAGGATGCAAATTATTTTGGCTTTGAGGCTGGGGGTGGGTTGATGTACACCCTGGGGAGTACCTTGAGTTTTGGGTTTGAAGCCTCTTTCCTGGGCACAATTGCTCAGGGCGAAGTTGAGCAATTCCAGCCAAAAGCGGGAGTTGGCCCCTTTGACAGGGCAGCGTTAACCATGAAGCTCTATCTGATGGTACGCTGGAATCTTTTCGCCTGGGTCCAGGGGCCCGACGGAAAATTCAGGGAAGAAAAACATGAATAGCCATATATACTTGACTTTGATCATGTTTTATATGATTGAATTTAGTGATACCCCAAAAGAGAGATCCTGGAGGAACAGGCTCAGGATTTGCCGGTACCTGCTTCACCGGTAACCAAACCGATAGCTCCCAGTATATTGTACCCGGTTGTGAACTTCATTGACTGCCGGTGTCTGCAATACTTCATCTGCTGCTTTGTTGTAACTTTATGAAATAGTAACTACCATGTCTGTACTCCGAGCATTTCAATCCATCTTCAACTCCAGCCAAATAACCTGCATTTTAAAACGCGAATATTCTTTACAGTTGTTATGCGACAATTAGAAATGCAGGATACGTCAATTAGAAATGCGTGATGCGACAATTAGAATTTATGATGAAAATCATTAGCAGAGAAATTTGGGTATAATTCAATCAGTTGTTAGA
>JAQICJ010000066.1 GCA_027858615.1 Deltaproteobacteria bacterium | reverse complement strand
GACGTACTTTGATGCGGGGTGGAGCTTTTACCGCTTTGTTGGGTGGAGCTTTTACATTAAAGCTTGGAGTTGTGGTCGGCAATCCTGTGTTTCCGCCATTGCCGGCGTTGGCAAGCCCACTGCTTTCTTGATTTTCAGTATCAGTTGTTTCTTCACCATCACCTTCCTGATCAAGATCAGTATTTTTACTGCCTGGAGTATTTTCTTTACTGATGGGTGAATTATTTTTGTTTTTGTCAAAAAGAAATTTCAGTTCTATTTTTTTGGGGGTTGCAAGTTTTTTGGTTTTGCGCTGAATTTTGCGATTGAGCAAAGCTGTTTTAAGCACAGGTTTTTTGTTAACTTCTTCGATTTTTTCTTCAATGATGGTTTCTTTTTCTTTTTTCTTTTTACTCTTCTCATATTTCACCAACCTTTTGGAGTGACTGGTGTGATCAAAATCAATTTCAAGATCTTTTTTTTCCAGAAAACCAAGATAGAGCAGACCAAATACCAAGATAAAAGAATAGATAAGGGCCTGTCCAAAAAACGGAGTTACAACCGGATTCTTTTCAAATTGATGAGACTTGTAATAAATCCATCTGAATTCAAGAGTCCATTCGTCTTTACCGTATATTGTGCCCTCAGCCAGAGGTTCCAGAGTAATATCCTGGTATTCCCTGGTTTTGTTGTTGAATTTCTCTCCATCAACAGTGGCTTTCATTTTTTTCAGAATTCTCAATTTATAATCGCCGGAGGATGATTTTCTGATGAGGGGAAAACCGAAGGAATAGATTCTATTTCCGGTTTTGGTGGAAAAACAGGATCTCAGTTTAATGCCTCTTTTTTTTATCTGTTTTATTTCCTGTAGATTGCGAGGACTGCTATCCTGAGCTTCAGGGATAGGAAAAAGCAGTGGAAACAGATGACTGTCACCGGCATTTATGCATATTTTGGTAAACCAACCTGATTGAATGAGAGCATCATTAACTTTGATTTTTATTTCAAATCCAATTTTTTTGGCATTATTGAGTTTGTTGGTCATAATCAAGATTATCTTGGTTTAGATTGCATATTGACTTATGGGATTGGAACTAATTAGTTCCTAAACTAGTTCCAAGAAGAAAATCACGATTCCAATGAATTCATACTGCAATTTATTCAATAAAACAAGAAATATTAGAGATGTCTACTTAGTTCCCATCCCAGAAGTGGGGTTTTTGGCTGAATGAGAAGTTTGCCTCAGATGCGAGGAGTAACTTCGCAGATATAGCCACTAGTATTTCAAGAAGTTATGACAAAGCAGATGAGGTAAAATTCCGCATTCAGACGATGACATCCACTTCTGGGATGGGAACTACTCAGTTCTGATCAGTTCTAACTAAAAAAAAATACAAGGTTGACTTGATTTGTGATTGAATAAATACTATACTATTTCATGTCAGTCGTAATTTGAGATACAGACTTTATTAGAAAGTTTTATAATTAGAAAGTTTTATACTTAAACCGATGCTTCAGTCGCTCCCATGTTCGTTGCCCCCCTGACGACATCGGGCGGAGAGGTATCGGTTTTTTTTTGTCCAATATTAACCATCAAGGTTGTTTCTCAACAAAATCCATCCCAAACTAAATCATGTTTCATTACATCTTTGTTTTCCTTCAAATCATCAAACCCTTTTCAGCATCAACCGCAATTGTTCCCAACTTCAGATTTACAGGGGTAGTTAAAAAGGTGGAAACCAGTCATTTTGTTGAGTCAGTACCAGGGATCAGATTGCCTGTTTCTCGGATTATTGTTGAAATAGAGCAACCTGAAGATGGTTTCGTTACTGACTTTTCTTTTACTATGCCGGGGGGATTTATTGCAGATGGTATTGTTACCAGGATAAGTCATTTTCCTCTCCCGGTGAAAGGCCAAAAATACTTGTTTGAAACCAGACTGATAAACAATGAAAACAAACTGGTTTTTCTGAGGCCTCTTTTTCTTGCCCAAGCAAAATTTTACAAAGATTCATTTCCCCTTCCCGTTTATATGAAGAATTCTTCAGGAATTCCACTTTACTGGGCAATGCACTGTATTCACTTCTATCTGTGGCAGGAAGAACCCCTGCTGGATTCACTTCTTGAAATTATGCAAAATGCTGTTGAAGAATGGACTGATCCGGAGGAAAGCAGTCTGGAGTTCACTTTTCAACAAGTTGAAGATGAAAGCTGGGGTTATGAGTTAACCGGTAGGGAGATCAGTGAGGTTCGTTTTATCAGGGATGGGTGGAATTGGGGTGGACAGGCTGATGCTATCACCGTAATCACCTATTATGACGAACCCGGCTATAAAAATGACGGTTTAATCATAGATGCTGATATTTTAGTAAATTATCAAGAGGTCACTCCACAATCCCTTGACGCATCCTGGCTGACAACGGTTTTGATGCATGAAATTGGACATCTTGTGGGTCTCGATCATACCTGTAATCTTGAGGACGATTTTATCGATCCCCTTTTACCTTTTTGTTCAGAGAATAATCTTGATTCTCGCATAACCAATTCAATCATGTATCCCTTTTCTTCTGTTCGCAACAACCAGTTGAGTGAAGTGGACAAAGAAGGCAGGAATATTCTTTTTCCTGTTGATGATGCTCGCAGGTGTTACAGAAAAACTGATTCCGACGGATGCAGTACATCTACCGCCAGCAGAGAATTCCCTTTTCTGGTAGTTTTTATCTTTTTATTGACAGTGGTTGCAACTAAAAGAGGACTGGAAACTGACTAGTTCCCATGCCAAAAATGGATATCATCGTCTGGCGACGGAATTTTACCTCATCTGCTTTGTCATAACTTCTTGAAATAGTAGTGGCTATATCTGCGAAGTTATTCCGCACATCTGTGGCAAACTTCTTCACCAGCCAAAAACCCCACTTCTGGGATGGGAACTAACTAGTTCTCAGGTAGTTTGTAGCTTTTTGCCAATAGTCCGACCAGTCCTCCGGTCAGATAAGCAAGTAACTGGAAGAGATGAAGAGAAAAGACAAAAACAATTCCCGCTCCTTGTAATCTCGATTGAGTAATACAGATGGAAAGCCCCAGCAGGGCAAAATAGTCAAAATTTCCAATATGTCCCGGGGGAGAAGGAATAAAAATCCCGATAACACTGAATCCCAGTACGAAAAGAGCTCCAGCAGGAGGCAAGTCCAGCCTGAACATCTGAGCCAGATAGTAGATGCTCAGCCAGTTTACTGCCCAGTAGGCAGTGGTCATCAAGAGAAATATGGTAAAGAGTCGGGGTTTTTTAACAGTTGAAAATCCCTGCAAAATACCATGGTAGATACGGCTGAATTTTGAAGAAGCTCTTTGCAACAGAATCGATTTTTTGGAAAAATAATTTATAAATGTGAATTTTTTTATTATTACAAGGGTTTGAGCCGGGAAAAAGATGCTCAGGAAAAGGATGACCAAAGCCAGCAGAAAGAAACTTGCGGCAATGAGGGAAATATACAGAAGCCAAAGGGTATCAGGATTTATAAACCAGAAAAAAGTAAGGATGAGCAGGGAAGATATTAGAAGACCGTCAGTGATTCTTTCGACAATTATGGTTCCGAACAAGGCACTGAAACTTTTTCTGGGCTGGCAGGTGTTTTTGGGTGATGCCAGCAAGAGGGGCCGGATAAATTCGCCCAGACGAAAGGGAAAAATAAGGATAGCGGCAAATCCGGTAATTGAGGCCTTGAAAATCTGCAAAAAATTTCTTTCTGGTCCCGGCAATTGTTTTACCAGAAAATACCAGCGCCCACCTCTGAAGAAAATCATCAGGAATTGCAAAAAGAAAAAAAAGAAAACAGCTTTGAGATTAAAAAGAGATAAAGATGCTTTTACATGTTTCCAGTGAAGATCTTTTACTGAGAGGTAGAGAAAAAGTATTCCCAGTATAATTGAGATAGCAATTGTCTTGTATTTTATCTTTATTCGGGAAGACATCGGTAAAATCTCAAGTTTGTTTTGCGCGGATGATTTTCAGGGGAGTTTCATAAAAGCGAAGTTTAAGATATTCTTTGCCAAAATGTTTTTCTACCCATTTGAGAGATTTTTCTACTTTTCTGATCAGGTGAAGAGAATGCATATCAGTAGCAAAAATATCGACAAGATCCTTGTCCAGATATTTCCTGGCTTTTTTATAAAAAGGTTTGGGGACAAATTGTTTGATTGTACTGGTGATATTGAGTTGGTAGAGGCAACTGTGGGAAAGCTTTTTGAGCATTTTATGGTCAAGCCAGTCGTAGCGTTCAATGTGAGCCAAAACAGGCTTGTATCCCTGTAAAGACATCTGAAAGAGTATGTTTTCGAGATTGGGTACAGGATTGGAGAACGGGAGTTCAAAAAGGAAATAGTTTGAATCTGCCAGGGTTGGAACCTGTTTAGTATTGAGCCTTCTCAGGAATTGGCTGTCCAGGTAGTTTTCTGTTCCCAGGTGAAGTTTTACTGATGTTTCATTCTCTTCTTCCACAACATCAAATACGTTTTTTATTGTTGCCAAAGCGGGATTGAGAGAAAATTCTTTCTGATGGGGAGTGCAAATTATGTGTTCAAACCCCAGTTTGGCCATATATTTGTAGGCTTTCAGGGTATCTTTCAATGATTCCATTCCGTCGTCAATACCGGGAAGAGTGTGAGAATGAATATCGATAAACTTGAACATTTTGACCTTCAACGGTGAAGAATAATATAATTGGAGACTTCTCTCATTATGGCCATAGGGAGATGATTGAACGGTTCAAGTTTGGCTGCCTGTTTGAATTGAGTGTAAGCGTCTTTGTATTTTTCTTTTTCAAGAAAAATGAGACCAAGAAGATAATGAGCCAGAGCCCATCCGTCAAAATCCCATTTGGCTTCCATCAGCAGTTTGGCGGCTTCATCGAGTTTACCCTCTTTACGAAGTCGGGAGGCGTCAAGACATTTTTTGAAATAGTAGTATTCTTTTTCTCCAACACAATCGAAGTTGCTGAGGGGAGAATCGGGATTAACTCCCACTATTTCCCAGGCATAATCTGGAATAATGCTGTTTTCTTGGTTTTTAATAATATTCTGACCGATAGTTTTGATTTCTTTGAAAATAATTTTTTTGGAAGGTTCCTGCAGAATGTCAGCGATCATTTTTTTGATTGGCATTTTCAAACCTCTGTCCAAGTGTATTTGATAATTACTTAGTTCCCATCCCAGAAGTGGGGTTTTTGACTGAATGAGAAGTTTGCCTCAGATGCGCGGAGTAACTTCGCAGACATAGTTGATACTATTTCAAGAAGTTACGACAAAACAG
Organism: Deltaproteobacteria bacterium; assembly: GCA_027858615.1. Taxonomy (GTDB): domain Bacteria; phylum Myxococcota_A; class Polyangia; order HGW-17; family HGW-17; genus JAQICJ01. Next base: position 5,188 of record JAQICJ010000066.1, on the reverse strand, counting down.
ATGAGGTAAAATTCCGCATTCAGGCGATGACCTTCCTTTTTGGGACGGGAACTACTTAGCATTTCAGGATAATGCAAGTGTTTAAACCAGAGATTAACTTATTGGTAGAATAAATCAAGCTGAATAAAGGGAAGTTTCTAGTTCAAAGTTGCCTCAAGACAATGAAGAAACTGGAATTTCCCTGTAAAACAGCCCCCTTTGGATAAAAATAAACTAGTAGTTGCATTCGTGGCTGATTAGGGTATTTTAGACTGGTTATTTTACCTATCAGAGTATTTGTTTTATTTGTGTGAAAGATAATTATCTGCTAGTATCTTTGCTGTTGCAAAACAGGCTTGGCTATTGCAAAGTATTTGTGAAAAATATCTTTAATCTTTTTGCAGTTCCTGACTCAGTTTAATTTTCTTTTACACTTCTACACTTCAAAGTTTTCGACAGTTATGCTGCAAAGTTTTTAGTTGACAGTAAATTTCTATCAAATATAAAAAGCTGAATTAGTGTTTTCACAAATTACAAATATTATTACAGACGTTTTAGTTTTTTTGGTGTTCAAATATGAGTGATTATGCATTGAGATTTATTTCTGGCAAATATCAGGGCGGACAATTCAAACTGAAAAATGACAGGGAAATCATTATTGGTCGAGCTACCGACGGTGATATGGTTCTGGTAGAAGATATGGTTTCCAGACAGCATACAAAGATAACCACTCATGGTGGAGTAATTCTCATCAAAGACCTCGGGTCTACAAACGGTACTTTCGTCAATGGAGAAAGGGTAGATTCGGAACCGGTGGAGCTTAAAGAAGGAGACAGAATTCTCATAGGTACTTCTGTGTTAAAACTGGTAGTTGACGATGCTTCCCAGTCCGGAATGGGAAGTCCCAGTGAAAGCATGGATGAAACCGATTCCAGAAGAGCTACCATGTCCATTACCCGCCATATGTCCGGTTCTATCGATGAAATTCCCCTCCCAGACCTTCTCCAGTTATTGTCAACTTCCAGAAAATCAGGTGTACTCAATAATTTCATAGAGGAAAACGAGGCCAAAATTTATTTGAGGGATGGTAAAATCAATTTTTGCTCCATCAACAATAATTACGACATCGATCCCACCAAAGCATTTTATCGTGTACTAAACTGGGTTAGTGGCACCTTCGATCTACTTCCACCCGATGATGCCGAATTCCTCAACGAAATTTCCGAAAGCACAGAAGGATTGCTCATGGAAGGCATGAGAATGATCGATGAGATCAATCGCCTCAAAAATGACCTTCCTTCAGAAGATGCATATTTTACTCTTTCCAGTCCAATCAAACCTCCTCTTAAAAAACTGACCGACGAGCAGCTCGATGTAATTCAACTAATTCACAATTACGGCTCAATCCAGGTCATTCTTGATCGTTCCTCCTATTCAGATCTTGACACCTATGAAATCCTTCTCATGCTCACGGAAGAAGATTACGTCAAGGCAATGGATTAGTATCTTTTCTGCCCTTATTTTTTTCTGCACTATTTTCAGATAAGATCGAGATTGGTTTTTTCTACCATTTTACTTAAGATTGCCATAATTTGTTTGAGACGTTCTGTAGAATCGGGTTTATAAATAGATTCCCAGATTAAACCCGTACCCCACCAGATTCTTATTTCCCCCGTCAGATTTTTGTTGATGAAATCGTTGATTTCTTGATCAAGCATTTCATCTGTGAAGAAATTTCGATCCCAGACAGCATAACTCGATTGTTCAAGTTTGGAATTTGATGAAACTACCTGGGGCAGATTGGGGAAAAGATGGCGTTTTAAAGGAACAAGTGCCAGAGAGGTTGCAACCCAGTCTGCATCTTTGGTTTGAGGATTACCAAAATAAATGAGATAGGAAGAAATTCTCCCCTTTTTGTCATGTTTGCAGACAAGATTTACTTTTTTGTCATCAATAGTGCCGGTAAAGGTGGTCAAGTATTTGAAAAAAAATGAATTTTGGGTTTTTTTATCGAAATCGGGAAAATTTTTCTGCAAAGTGTTCAACCGGATTTGTTTTTCTGCGAGCCGGGGAGTTTTAAATTTTAACATTTCCAAAGAAATTGTTGTCATTAGAAAAAGCAGCACGATGGGTAGAATTTCCAATTCTGTAAAGGGTGAATAACCCAGCAGAAAATAAAGTGTTAGCAACATTGAAAAAGCCCGGGACCATTTGTTAAGAGAGAGGAATCCTTTAAGAATCACGGCAAATCCAGCCCAGAGAGAAATAAAATAGATAAGTTCAGGCATTTTACCCAGGGGCAAGGTGAGGCGAAATCCGCTGAACCATACTGTATTCATCATTTCGTATCTATTGGCAAAAAGCAGGATTATGGCCAAAGCTGCAAAAAAAGAGGGGATAAGTGCCTTGAAGGGTAACTTTTCCTTTTTGTTGTAAAGAAGATGGTACCAGATCAAGGGTTGGTACAGGAACAGGTAGTTTCCGAATTTGATAAGATTATTGGAAATTGAGTCAGAAAAAAGAGTTTCTTCATGGAATCCGCTGAAGATTCTGGCAATTATCAACAAGGTAGCAGGAGAAATAATCAGGAGCCAGAATAATTTTTTCCTGAATTCGAGTACTTTGTTTTTGTAAAAAAGCCAAAAAGTAAGAACGCTGATAATCAAAAGAGAAATTATACCTACATAAATCCAAAGGTAGTGACCTGATTTGTGGGTAGGCAACACAATGCCGTTGAGGGCAAAAACTGGAAGGGAAAAGAGGAGGACGATTCCCATGAGATAGCGAGAGATGTTAAGCTTGGGTATTCTTAAAATATAAATTGAAAAGCTGGCAAAAAGCAGAAAACTTGCTGCTTGAAGACAATAAAGGGAGAAGGTTGCCAGTGGTGAAAGAAATATAAATTTGGAAGGAAGCTCAGCCAATTGATGCATCGGCCTGTTGAGGAACAGGGAAATTTTGTAGACCCCAAGATTGAAAATAACCATAAATGTGAAAAAAATCAGAATTTTGATTAGATCTTTGGGATACCAGGCTGCAAAGGAATAGTTCTTTTTGTCCATGTCCCCATTTATTTCATAAAATTCAATCATAAACCAGCATAATTTTTATTCCTGTTGGGGAAGAAGAATGGATTTCTTATGTACTTATTCAGTTTTCTTCAATATAATCGATTCATGAAAGAGGGACCAACTGAAAGTTGCAGTTGATCTCAAAATTGGGATGGAAACTATATTCAAATATGCCTGTGCCTCCGGAAAGCAAATTTTGTGTTACTTTGAACTTTTAGGCAACGATGGTGATATATAATGATTAAAACCTATGATGATTTAAATTCATTTGCAATTATGAATGGAATCTATAAGTCTGTGTATTCTCTCAAGCCTGGCCAGGATCCCGGTTCACACACACAGATTTTTTCTATTGATTCCGGACGTTTTGCAGCAATAATTGAACAATGGCAAAAAGAGGTAGAAGAGAGGGAGTTGGATAAAGAAGACAAACAGAGAATAAAAATTTTTGCCGAATATTTTTGCCAACGGTTTTTACTCAAAATAGGGCGCACTGATAATTTTGCCATGCGTTTGGGTACTTCTAAACCCGTCAAGATTGCTCGTTCCGATGTGTCTGAAGTTTTTGGCTCAATTGGCTACAGTTTGTTTCCCACCTGGCGCAAGACCAAAGATGATTCCAAGGAGGCTTCCCGCGAAATTCCTTATTTTTTTAATGGACAGAGAGGTCGTTTGTTTTTGCCAGATTTATCTGATTTTCTAGTTAAATATCTCCAAAAAAAAGTTGAACTGGAAGATTTCAAAGGCGAAGATGCTATTTTTCTGATCAAAAATATTCGTAAAGAAAAAAGATACACTATCTACGATCTTTACCAGGAAGACAAATATATCGAAGATCCTCCTTCCGGTACTGCTGAATTCAAGCAAAAAATGGAAGGAATAAGAGCCAATCCTCTCGATGCAAAAACTTCAGGTAAATTGCGGGAATTTTTTGATGCCAGATTTACTGTAGGTGTCAGGGATACTATTCGCTGGCTGGGAGGTGAAAGGCATCCAGGGCTTGATTGGGAGGAAGCCCGTAACTTGATCAATGATTGTTTTGCCCGTCACGGAGGAGATAATTTCCTGCTGGCCGAATTAAACTATTATCTGCCTGCTCCCAGTTACAGTATTGAAGAAATTAAGCAGATAAACAGAGACAACAATGAATTCATAAAAATATCCTCACGTGAATTCAGGGCTTTGCTATCTCCGAAAGAGAAAAAGCTTTTTCCCCACAAGTTTATCCAAGAGCTTTTTGAAGATGTTTTCAATTATCATCACGGATATCCCCGTTATATTCTGGAAGATATGGTTGGTTATCTCAATCCGGTCATGGGCAAGACATCTCTGAAATTTGCCGAATATCTAATCTATCAATTTGCAGGGATCAAATTCCCTGTAAGGAGAAATTCCCGGATTGATTTCTATCTTGAGAAAAAAGGATGGAAGTCAAAGATATCCAATAAGCTGGCAGGGAAGGCCAAAAAAAGATTTCTCAATAAAATTTACGGATTTGTGTTGCAATATGATCTGGCAGGAGGAATTAAATATGAGGACACTGTTTACAAGTGGAATTCCTATAAAACTACCTTCTGTACATTTCAGGAAAAGGCCGATTATCTAAAGGGCGGCTCCAGGAAGATTACCCAGTTCAGTCTCGAAGATCTCGGTAAAACCGAATACAGTTTTTATCTACGGAAATATCCTGAATTGTCTGAAAAACTGGTTGTTTTCTTTGTGCTGGTTTTACGGTTTTTTCTGGATACAGATTTTATCCCCGATTTGCGTCCCGAAGAAGCAGGTATCAATATATTTATTCTCGGAATTTGGGGCTATATTACAGAAAATCTATTGATTATTCTGTATGAAAATGAAAAGGGAGAAGAAAAATTCAAGATCAAATTTGTCGATAATAAAGATCACTTCAAACAGTATAAACGTCAAAAAGATAAAGATGAACCACTGGGAATTGCCAAACATGCTCTGCGTTTTGTGGAACCGGTGATTTTGCCGGCAATGTTGAGGGCGGTGGGCAATTTTGTTCAGATAACCTGGGAAAACAGAAACGGTCTGGAAAAAATGGAGATCGACATGAAAGGTCTTGTTACCTACACAATGACACTGGCACAGGAAGTTTTGGTCAAAAGTATAGATTC
>JAQICJ010000052.1 GCA_027858615.1 Deltaproteobacteria bacterium | reverse complement strand
GCACTCAGAACAAAGGTGTAATATATAGCTGTGGTTCTGGCTCCATTTGGACTTACCGAGAACAACCAGTTTTTTCTGCCTACCGCGTAATGTTTTATCTGTCTTTCAATGGAATTGTTGTCCATATCAAGACGTCCGTCCCTGGTGTAATTTATCAAGCCGTTCCAGTATTTCAGACAATAATTTACAACTTGGTAAAGGTCACTGTCTTCGGGAATCTTTTTGTGTCGCTCCATTAAAAATTTATGGAATGAGTTCAACAGTGGGACTGACTCCTTTTGCCTTTTTTCATAAATCTGTTCCGGAGTCAGATTTTGTTTACGCCACCGTTTTTCCTTTTTGTACAATGCTTGGATAAACCGCAAAGATGCCGCCGTTAAACTGCCCTTTATCTTTGATTTTGCTTTGTTTTTATTTAGTTTCTTTAGTATTTTGAAAAAATTCCTGCGGGCATGGGCAAAGCAGTGAAGGTGAATTATATCTTTTTCCTTTCCCAAATATCCATAAGTAGAATGGGAATCTGTCTGAATATAACCGCTGAAATCTGCAAGTAACTCTTTAACTTTTGCTGAGTTGCGGTTGGGACTGTATTCACAATAAACAAAGGGTTGTGAGCTGGAAGGACTTTCCGCGAAATACATGTAAGATTCTGTCTGAGAAGACCTTCCCTCTTCTTTTAGTACCTGAATCCTGGTTTCATCCATTTTCAGGATATCTCTCATTGAAAGCTCGTCGCGAATTATATTGTAAAGTCCAGTGCAGTTCTCGGCTGCTTTTTGAGTTACATTAACCATATTCTGGCGAGAATAATTTATATTCATATCTTTAAGAGCTTGTTCCTGTCTGTAAAAAGGAAGACCCTTGCTGATTTTATTGTAAACCAAATTTGCTGTAAAATCATCGGTAACTCTTGACTTGGATACAATGCTGGGCGCAACATTGGCAGTTTTCATTACCTGTTTTTCATTGTTCTCAATTCCACAACAGGGACAGCGATAAACAGTTACCAGATTTTTTTCCCTGTAAAATTTTTGAGAAAAAACCCCGAGTTTTTCTCCCGATTCCTTTTTGAAAACTAGTTCATATTTTTCGCCACAACATTCACAGCTTTGCTCTTCTTCAGGAAGTTGATGTACTTTTTCCACTACCGGAAGTTTCGAAGGTAACTTCTTCCTGCCACCTGTTGGTTTGGATTGTGTTGGTATTGCTTTTTCTTCTTCTTGACACAGCTCTTTTGAAACTTCTGATAATTTTTCCTGAACTTCCTTTTCAGGTTCAGGATTTGCTTTATCAACCATAAATTCGAAAAGTTTAAGTTGATTCTCCAGTTCTTTTATCTTTTCACTTTTTTTCCCATAGAACTGGCTTTTCAAATAAAAAATCCTGTTTTTCAGTTCTTCTATTTTCAACTTGAGCTTATCATTCAGATTACCCTTTTCCTCATTTTCGGCTTCTAATGCAGTTATTTTATTTTCATAATCTTCCTTTTCCCTTTCATAATCTTCTTTTTCTTTTTGGAAATTCTCCTGCATTGCAAGAAGAATATTTTTTAATTCATCAGGATTATGTGGAAGATTATTAGTATCAACAGTCATGGAGATACTATAAATAATAGATAATAAAAGTCAAGTACTTTATTAAACTTTTTTTCTTTTTTTTTCAATTACTTGTTCTTTAAAAAATGTACTGATAGTGAAGCTTTTTATGTGCCCTCAACTGATCAATCTCCAGTCCATCCAGAAGCCATTTCAATTCCCTGGTTCCGATGTTCAGAACCTCCTCCTGGGACTGCGGCCACTTGAATTTTTCTTTGGACAATTTTTTCTGCCAAAGACAAAAACCATTTAAATCCCAGTAAAGCAATTTGACCAGATTGCGCTTGCGGTTGCAAAATCCAAAAATATTGCCGGAAAACGGATCAAGATCCATTTGAGCTTCAACCAGAATTGACAATCCATTGATGGCTTTTCTTAAATCAGTTACCCCAACAGCCAAATATACATTTACGTCAGCAAAAGTAAACTTTTTACCCCCTCAATCATTATCCAATTTCAATATTTATTACTATTTTTACAGGATTTACAGATTCCTGTCTGGGTATCACTCTCTCAAGTGAACTTACTAATCTTTTTGGAAGTTTAACTATTTTTGGAAAATCTGGTTCTGAAAAAGATTTGTTTTCTCT
>JAQICJ010000008.1 GCA_027858615.1 Deltaproteobacteria bacterium | reverse complement strand
ATTGTATTGCAACCGGGTCTTTGTTTCCGGCGAGATGAATGTTCTACTTCCTGATGCAATTTCTTATCTCAGAGGATTTCTTGATTCTCCGGATATCCCCTTGAATGTATCCCGTTCTTTCCTGCAACAGGATCCCAAAGTTAGAAAAATCAGCAGTTTCATCACCAGAAAAATAGCTGACCGCTTGGTTCAACTGGTTGACGAAGACAGGGAAAAATACATCAAAATGTGGGAAAACATAAGCCCCTACATCAAACTGGCAGCCATCAGAGATGCCAAATTCAATAAAAAGGTGAAAGATGCGATCCTTTTCCAGAAATCAGACAAAACAGACTGGATTTCCATCGATTCCCTCCTGGAAAAAGATTATGGCGAAAACTGGAGTGAAGAAAAAGACACTGAACACCACGTCTATTACGGAGTTTATGGAGAAACTCTGCAAAGCCTGATCAATCTGTATAAAGATTCTTCCAAAACCATAATCATGGGTGAACCACCTATTGATTCTCATTTCTTTAACTTCTGTGAAAGCAATTATAGTGATCAAAAAGTTAAGTTTAAAAGAATTGATTCGGAACTGGGCAATGAACTTATTGCAGAAAATCCGCAAGAGCTGGTAGATTCCCAAGGAAATACATCAAAAGACAGAATCCTCACTCGAGTCAAATCCATCCTGCAGGACGTTGAGATAGAGGGAGAATGGTTGAAAAATCAGGAAATCCCCATGGTTCTCATCTTCCCAGAATTTGAAAGACGCTTCCGTGAAATGACCGCCGCTATGGGCAATACCGATAATCAACTTTTTAAACACAAGTGCTTCATCAATTTAAATCATGACCTGATTGCCCGCCTCGATCCAGGTCATAAGAATTCTCTCAGTAAAGAGCTGGCCGAAAATGCAGTAAATCATATCTATACTCTGGCTTTACTTCCCCATAAAACCCTGAAAGATGAAAGCCTTGACAATCTTTTTGTTAATGCTGGCAGACTGTTTGCGAAACTGGGCGGAATTTCTTCAAACCAGGGTAAACAGCAGAAAACAAATACCAACAACAAAGATAAAAAACAGGAAAAAACTGCCAGCAAAGTGAAAAAAGGCAAAAAAACAACAGATAAAAAGAAACAAAAGGCAAAGGCCGAAAACTCCAGGATAAAAACCTGATCATTCCTTTCAGTTTCCACCTGAATCACATGAAATATAAAATCCCCCTCTACAAAGCTGAAATTAAAGAAAATGAGATAAATGCCGTTAAAAACTATCTTCTGACTGAAGAAAAAAACAGGGGCAGAGAAATCAAAAAGCTTGAGAATAAGCTGGCTGAAATTCATGGAGTAAAACATGTTCTGGCGGTCTCATCGGGCACCCTTGCTCTGTTTGTTTTATTTCAAGCCCTCAAAATAACCAAAGGTGATCAGGTTTATCTGCCTTCTTACACTTGGCCAAGTGCAGCCAATGCCGCCAATCTGCTGGGAGCGCAACTTCATTTTATTGATGTGAATCCCTCCTCTTTCTGTCTGGAACCGGAACAATTAAAAATAAAACCATCTTCCGGAAAAAAATTCATAATTTCTATTCATCAATTTGGCAATATCTGGAAACTGGACAAACTGGTTCAGATAGCTGAAGAAAATGATGCAATTCTTATAGAAGACAGTGCCTGGGCTCTGGGTCTCGAACACGGCCTCAAAGGCAAAGCCGGAATTTTCAGTTTTCATCCCCGCAAACTTCTCAGTGCCGGGGAAGGAGGGGCAATTTATACTGATGATGATTCCATTTATCAACACTGCAAAATTTTCAGAAATCACGGACTGAATAAGGCCGGAAAGTTGGTAGTGCCATCATTGAACGCACGTATGCCTGAGATCCAAGCTGTAATTTTGAACAAACAATTGAAGAAAATAGATGAAGTCCTCGCTGCAAAAGAGAAAACAGCTCTGGCTTATAGTAAAAAACTGGAAAATAATAAGCAGATAATTTTGCCTGAAAAACATAATTCCAGGCTCTGGCCCACATTCAATATCATTTTGAAACAAAAGAAAATTGGGCCAATCATAAAATATATGCAAAACAAGGGTATAGAAGTAAGAGCTTCAAGTGTTACAACTCATCTTGAACCCTTTTACCGCAAAAAGTTTCCCTCCCTTTCTCTGCCTGTCTCTGAACATCTGGCTGAAAGTTCCTTGAGTCTTCCCATGTATAAGGGGCTTTCCCGGGAAGAGCTAAATCTTGTCTGCACAAATCTGCAAAAAGCAATCCTGTTATAAAACCGACTCCACCAGTAACCGATTTCCCAACTGAATTTATAATTTGCAATTTTTAATTAAAATCAACTTCAATCGGTATCTGATTCATCAGGAACTTTGTCTGATTCAAGTTTTTCAGCCTTCTTGCGAGCTGTTTGGTCAGATTTTTTCTCCTCTTTCGCTTCTTTCTTATTATTTTTATCCAGATCCTTGGCAGATTCATCTCCCATGTAGCGGGAACGCTTGGGAAGCGGATGTCGCAAAACTTTTTTGTGGGTATAGGAAGCAAGTTTTCTAGTTTTAACCCTGCCTGCATAGCGGCGTCTGTACCATTTTTCTCCGGGTTTGGCTCCACTTACGTGGAAATGATCCCGGTGGGCATGATCAGAATCAGGGGTGAGAATCCTCCTGAAAATCGGGTACTTTTCAAACTCACAGATAAGACTGCGCATTCTCTTGGCTCGCCCGGTTACAGCACCAACACAGTTATTTTTTGTACCGCGAACTCTTTTCCAGTCGCGCTCCACTACTCCAATCACTTTGTCGGGACCACGCAAAGCTTTGATATCGATGGCCATACCACTTGCATGCCTGGACCAGCGATTGGTACCAGCAACTTTGGTATATCTGTAAGTACTCGTATAAATTATCTCGTCATAGCCGTGCTTGAGAAAGACCGGAGCCGCCAGCCACAGTGACACCACCATTCTGCAATCAAAAAGAATATAAGGTTTGTTGCCCCAGGCCCATTTGTAATATACCCCGCCTATTCTCTTGTTTTTCAAGGAAACGGGATAGACAATACCTCTCTTCACCGGACCAAGCTCGAATTCTATTCCCAATTGTCGGAGCAAATTATAACATTTGCCCCCTTTCAGGGATTTAGT